>DDBP01000272.1 GCA_002332795.1 Anaerolineales bacterium UBA2029
CTGACAATCTTTGCATGCACCTGGTGACGAGTCGGGAGTCTTGAGTCCGGAGTAAGGGTGCTGTCCTGCTGTATCGCCGTGATGACAGCGTCCGGACGACTCCGCAAACGTTCCGGTCCTTTGGGTCTACTCCCGACTCCCAACTCCCGACTCTCAAAAACAAAAACCGCCGAAGGGACTTCGACGGTTGGCCTGCCGTGGTCTGTGGACGAGAGCGCTAGGCACGCGCCACGCGCCGTCGCCGGGAAGGCCCCGACCACGGCAGGCTGCGCATGCGCATCATGAAACACCGGGCTTCGCTGACTATCGCACTCTCGTTCATGCTTCTAACTATATGGAAGCGGGCGGCGGATGTCAATGTCTCGCAATCTCGCGGCTTCACCGCAGCGGCTGATACACTGCCCGTAGCTGACGGATGCGCTCGACCCACTCGCGTGCAGCGCGGCTGGCCGCTTCAGCGAAATCGTCGCCCTGGCTGGCGTAGATGATCGCCCGCGTGACGCTGATGATCGGCCCTACCCCGCTGCGCGTCGTGCCGTGTTGTACGGCGGTATCCAGATCGCCTTCCTGCACTCCCAGCCCAGGGATCAGGAAGGGAATGGAAGGCGCCCAGCTTCGCAGCAACACCAGGTCGCGCGGCTGCGTCGCGCTGACGATCATCCCCAGTTGATCCGGATTGTCGCGGGCCAGCGTGTTGACCTGCGCGGTCACGAAGCGGTACAGCGGCGCGCGCTCGCTCGGCCACAACTGAAAATCGTTCCCGCTACGGTTCGACGAACGCACCAGCACGAAGGCCATCTTGTCGGTGTAGCTGAGCAGCGGCGTGACCGCATCCATGCCTGCATAGGGGCTGACGGTCACCGCGTCCGCACCCAGCACGTCGTAGGCCGAACGGGCATAGTGCTCGGCGGTGTAGCTGATATCCCCGAACTTGGCGTCCAGGATGACCGGCGTGTCGTCCGGCACGTGAGCGATGGTCTCCTGCAAAGCCCGTATTCCGTCTGCCCCATAGGCCAGGTAGAACATCAGATTGGGCTTGTACGCGCAGACGTACTCCCGCGTGGCGTCAATGATCATCCGCCCGAACTCCAGCAGATCAACGCCCGCTGGCATAAGCGACGGGGTAGGGTCCAGCCCCACACAGAGCCAGGTATCCCGCGCTTCCTGCGCCGCCCGCAAGCGATCCACAAAGTTTTGTGCCATGTCGTTCCTGCCAGTCCCTCAGGGTTTCAGACGTTGTTGGGCCAAGTATACCCCAAAAGGGGTGCGTTGTGGCGCTGCAGACGAGGTGCGTCTATGATCGCTCTCGCCATCACATTTCGGGAGACGGTTGTTGCCAGCAGACAGGGCCGAGAATAAGGAGACCTTTGCCATGCGATTTCCGCGCGACTTTGCCTGGGGGGTTGCCACCGCCAGCTATCAGATCGAAGGAGCAGCGCTCGAAGACGGGCGCGGTGAGTGTATCTGGCACCGCTTTTCGCACACGCCGGGCACCATCGCCGATGGTTCGACGGGCGACGTGGCCTGCGATCACTATCATCGCTATCGTCAGGATGTGGCGCTGATGGCCGACCTGGGCCTGAACGCCTACCGTTTTTCGATCTCCTGGCCGCGCGTGCTCCCGGCGGGCACTGGCTCTGTCAACCCCGCCGGGCTGGACTTCTACGACCGGCTGGTAGACGAGCTGCTGGCGCATGGTATTCAACCTTTCGTCACGCTCTATCACTGGGATTTGCCCCAGGCGCTGCAAGACAGGGGCGGCTGGGAGAATCCCGACAGCGTGGCCTGGTTTGCCGACTACGCCGCACTGATGGCCGGGCGGTTGGGCGACCGCGTCAAACACTGGATCACGCACAACGAGCCGTGGGTGGTGTCCTTCATTGGCAACTACCTGGGCATTCACGCCCCTGGCAAGCGCGACCTGACCGCCGCTTACACCGTGGCGCATCACGTGCTGCTCTCGCACGGGGCGGCGGTGCCCCTCATCCGTCAGGCCGCGCCGGATGCTCAGGTGGGCATCACGCTGTACCTGTGTCACGTCGAGCCGATCAGCGACGCCGAGGCCGATCGGCAGGCTGCCCGACGACACGATGGCTATGTGAACCGCTGGTTCCTGGACGCCGTCTTCAAGGGGAGCTACCCGCAGGACATGGTGACCCTCGTCGAGCCAGCCTTGCAGCGCATTGATCCCGCCGCCATCCGCGCCGCCGCCGTGCCGTTGGATTTCCTGGGCATCAACTACTACACCCGCATCTTGATCGCCGCGGCAGAGACAGCGCCTTTCTTCGCCCAGGAGGTGCGCCCAGCCGGGCTACCCTATACGGCGATGGGCTGGGAAGTCTATCCAGAAGGGCTGCGCGCCCTGCTGGTGCGCGTGTGGCGGGAATACGGGCCGCGGGCGATCTACATCACAGAGAACGGCGCGGCCTACGACGATCCCGACGTGGCCGAGGGCATCGTCGAAGACCCGCAGCGCGTCCGCTACTATCAGCTACACCTGGACGCCTGTGCCGCAGCGTTGGCCGAAGGTGTGCCGCTGCGCGGGTACTTCGCCTGGAGCCTGATTGACAACTTCGAGTGGGCAGAAGGCTATCGCAAACGCTTCGGGCTGGTGCACGTCAACTATCAGACGCAGGCGCGTACGCTCAAGCGCAGCGCCCTGTTTTATCGCGATTTCATCTCCGCACAGCGCGCCGCCGGCTAGCCAGGACTGCCGTTGATAACCTGGGTACCCTCATTGAGCAGAGAGCAGAGAAATGGCCCTGATTCTGCCTATTTTGAGCTTCTTGTCGTTCTGGCTCGGTGTAGCGAGCAAGAGGTGTCAGAGCTGGCGTGAAGGTTTCCTGATGGCCGCCATATGGTGGGGAATGATTGTTGTGGCAGTGACAGAGGGGCTTAGCTTATTTCATGCGCTGACGCCCGTCGGCTTGACGCTAGCCTGGACGATGATTCTCTGTGCCGTGCTGGGCTTGACGTGGTGGCATATGGCCCTTTTTGAGCAGAGACTTCCTCCTGTGAGCAGAAACTGGCAATCATTTTCGCTGGCAGAGAGGACACTGATAGGCGCTGTATTGTTGATCGTTCTGGCCACACTCCTTGTCGGTGTACTGAAACCTCCATCAACCTTTGACGCCATGACTTATCATTTGAGTCGAATCATGCACTGGGCGCAGAATCAAAGCGTGGATCACTATTCCACACACAATGTCAGGCAACTTTATCAAAACCCCTGGGCAGAATTCTCGATTGCCAATCTCTTGTTTCTCAGCGGGGAAGACAGAGTAGCGCACCTGGTGCAATGGTTCAGCATGGTCGGTAGCCTGATCGGAGTGTCACTAATCGCAGAATCATTGACCGGCAAGCTGTCTTCGGCACTGAGTGCGGTTGTCGTGGCAGCGACACTGCCTGCCGGTATTCTGCAGTCTACGAGCACTCAGAACGACTACGCTGAGGCATTTTGGGTTGTGTGCTGTGCCTATCTGATTCTTCGGAAAAGCCAAACCTCGCCAACAATGTGGCAGGCCATCGGAATCGGCAGTAGCATGGCTCTGGCTATCCTGACCAAAGGCACCTCATTCGTCTATCTCCTCCCTTTCTGGCTGTGGTGGAGTCTAAATGGATTGCGCAAGTGGCCTCGCCAATCGTTCATACGCTCGTGCATCGTCATTGCTGCCTTGATCAGCGTCGTCAACGCCGGGCACTGGAGCCGCAACTTCGCGACGTTTGGCTCCATACTGGGGCCGACAGAAGACGATGGTGCAGATCACACCATCACGACCTATCGCAATGAGGTGTGGGGAATAGCTCCGCTGGCCTCAAACCTGTTACGAAATGCGGCGTTGCACACGGGAACGTCGCACCCGCTCGTAGAAAACGTTCTGGAGCGCGGTATTAGCACACTGCACCGATGGCTAGGGATTGATCCCAGCGATCCGCGTACTACGTGGCCAGGCAAGACGTTTGCCGTTCCGAAGCTCGCATTCGATGAAGACCATGCAGGCAATCCTGCTCACTTGCTGCTTATACTGTGGGCATTTAGTTCCATTTTGGGAGGCGCTGTAGCCCATCGGTCCCGGCGTTTTGCTGTGCCGTATACGCTGGCGGTTCTGGGCACTTTTATTCTCTTCAGTGCGGTGTTCAAGTGGCAACCCTGGCACAGCCGCCTGCATTTGCCATTCTTTGTCCTGGCGGCCCCCTCTGTTGCCTGGGCGTTCAGCCGGTTATCACTCCGATGGTTAGTTCACGGTCTCGAGGGACTATTGGTGATAGTTGCGCTGATCTGGTTGGCAAACGGACATCGCGACTTCTACAATGCCCGGCAGTTGCCTCGGGGGTTGCAGTACTTCGCGAGTCAGCCAGCCAAGGGGGGCGACTACTACCCTCTTGTACAGCTAATTCCGCCAACTTTCTGCACACAGATCGGGTTCTATGCTTCGGCAGATTCCTGGGAATACCCTTTGTGGCCTTTGTTACGCGAAGCTGGAATGAAGTCTATCCGGATCGAGCACGTAAATGTCCAGAATGTGTCCCAAGACAAGCAGACCTCTGGGTTTCAGCCCTGTTTAATAGTGGTAGTTGACCGTCCAGCGGAGAACGAATTGACCGTGGGAGACACCCGCTTTGAGCGCATATGGGCGGGAAACGCCGTGTCGGTATGGATTCCTGAAACGTAACACGTTTCGTCATCTGCCAACTATCTGGATGCTTCCGGCGCACCACGAAAAAGCCCTGGCGTGCAGTCGCCAGGGCCTTTCAGCTCACGGTGACGGTTTGTTGAGCGTGGCCTGCGGAATAGCTGTACCCTCCAGCCTGGCCCGTACCTGCTCTTCGATCCAGGCGTAGGTGCGGGCCAGCCCTTCTTCCAGGGAGATTTCCGGCTCCCAGCCCAGCACCTGGCGCAGGCGCGTGTTGTCGGAGTTGCGCCCGCGCACCCCCTGTGGGCCGGGCACATGCTTCTTGACGATCTCGATGCCCGCGATCTCGGCAATGATGTCGGCAAGCTGATTGATCGTCACCATGCGATCCTGCCCCAGGTTGAGCGGCTCGTGATAGTCCGAGCGCATCAGCTTGTAGATGCCGGTCAGGCAGTCGTCAATGTAGCAGAAGGAGCGGGTCTGCTCGCCATCGCCCCAGATTTCGATCTCCGGATTGCCGGTCAGCTTGGCATAGGCGATCTTGCGGCAGAGGGCGGCGGGGGCTTTCTCGCGTCCGCCTTCCCACGTGCCCAGCGGCCCGAAGATGTTGTGGAAGCGCACCACGCGCGTCTCCAGGCCGAACTCCTCGCGGTAGTGACGGCACAGGTGCTCGCCGATCAGCTTTTCCCAGCCATACGCATCCTGCGGCTGCGCCGGGTATACGTCCTCTTCCTTCAGCGGCGTGACGTTGGCGTCCATCTGCCGGTATTCGGGGTACACACACGCCGACGAGGTGAAGAAGTAGCGCGACACGCCGTTGATGCGCGCCGCCTCGATGGTGTGCAGGTTGATCAGGGCGTTGTTGCGCAGAATCTGCGCATGGTTGGACGAGATGAAGCCCATCCCGCCCATATCCGCCGCCAGCGCGTAGACCTCGTCTATGCCGCGCGTGGCCTGCAGGCAGTTGTCCCAGCGCCGCAGGTCGAGCAACTCGAACTCGTCGGCGTCGGTGGGGGCGAACTCCGGATACTTGATATCTACGCCGCGCACCCAGTAGCCGCGCCGCTTGAGAAAAGTCACCAGGTGATGGCCGATGAAGCCACCGGCTCCGGTCACCAGGACTCTGGTCGCTTTGGCCTGTGCCACTTGCTCGCTCATGGCATCTCCACACTCTTGATTACTCTGGTTCTGCGATGCGCTGCCCGCGTTGCTTGGCGAGGCAGTGTGTGCACCAGTGTACTCCAAGCCCGGCCCTCCGCAAAGCGGCGATTTCCATCCAGTGCACTTCCAGTTTGGGGCGGAGTTCACCGCAGAGGCGCAGAGGTCACAGAGAAAGGCACAGAGTCTTCTATTTTCCTCTGCGCCCTCTGCGTCTCTGCGGTTCAGGACTTCTGCCCCAAGAGCGAATGCACTCTTTCCGTACGGTCAGCCTATCCTGCCGGGGCCGGGCGAGGACACAGCTAACTTGCACGTCCGCTGGTATACTACGGGTTATCGAAAGAGAAACCGGCTACCGCTTTTCCGAACGTCCTAAGAGTTTTGGGGAGTCATGCCATGCGCAACTATTGGCTTTCTCTGCTTCGCCGGGTGGGATTGGTCGTGCTGCTGATCGCGCTGCTGCCGGTCGGTCCGCTGCACGCCCAGCAAGGCGCAACAGGCGGACTCAACCGCGCCGCCCTGTTGCACGACAGCCGTGACGATCTCTACCGCGTCCCGACCGGCCCGGTACCTGTCGGCAGCACGGTGATCCTGCGCTTTCGCACGGCGACGCGCGACGCGGACGCGGTGACTGTGCGCGTGTGGAACGACTTCGCCCAGACGCAAACCCTGCTGCCGATGACCGTGGTCGCCAGCACGCCCGACGGCTACGATCTGTGGGAAGCGCCGCTCAAGGTGGGCGATACGCCGACCATCTACTGGTACCGTTTCCTGGTGCACAAGGGCGCTGAGACGCTCTATTATGAAGACGACAACCGGCCCGACGGTGTCTACTTCCCGGCCAACGAGGGTGGACCGGGCGCGGTCTACGAGGAAAGCCCCGATCTCAGCTATCAACTTACCGTCTACGATCCGAGCTTCTACACGCCGGAGTGGATGCGCAACGCGGTCGTTTACCAGATTTTCCCCGACCGCTTCCGCAACGGCGACCCGAGCAATGATCCCGCCGACGACGAACTGGAATTCTACGATGGGCTGCGCTCCATCTTCCACGAGACGTGGAATGAGCCGCCTGTGGATCCGCGTCAGCCCGGCGAATACTTCGGGCGCTGGAACGTGGACTTCTTCGGCGGCGACCTGGCCGGTATCATCGAGAAGCTCGACTACCTGCAAGACCTGGGCGTGACGGCGATCTATCTCAACCCGATCTTCGCGGCACGCTCCAACCATCGCTACGACACCGCCGACTTCAAAGCCATTGATCCGTTGCTGGGCGACCTGGAAACCTTCCGGACGTTGGTCGCCGAGGCGAAGAAACGCGGCATGGTGCTCATTCTGGATGGCGTGTTCAATCACATGTCGTCCGACAGCCCCTTCTTCGATCGCTACGGGCGCTATGAAGAGGTCGGCGCGTGCGAGAGCCTGGACTCACCCTACCGCACCTGGTTCTTCTTTGTGACGCCCAAGGGTCAGCAACCCTCGCCGTGCGTGGACAATCCGCAGGGCGCAACGTACTACATCTCCTGGGCCGGTTTCGACTCCATCCCCAAGATCAACAACGACGCCAACGGCCCGCGTCTGTACTTCTACCTGGGGCGCAACAGCGTGGTCAACACCTGGGGGCGCGAGGGTATCGGCGGCTGGCGGCTGGACGTGGGCGGCGACATTGACGGCGGCGGCCCGGCCAACGATTACTGGGAAGCCTTCCGCAAGGCCGTGCGCAATGTCAACCCGGAGGCAGTGATCATCGGCGAAGAGTGGGGCAATGCCACGCGCTGGCTGTTGGGCAAAGAGTGGGACGCGGTGATGAACTATCAGTTGCGGCGGGGCATTCTGGGCTTCGCCCGCGACACCGACTTCACCGACAACGACGCCAACGGCGACCGCCTGATGCACGCCCTGTCGCCCGGCCAACTGGACGGGATCATCCAGGACATCGCCTCCGACTACCCGCCGATGGCGCTCCATGCCATGATGAACCTGCTGGGCAGTCACGACACGTCGCGCCTGCTGTTCGTGGTCGGTGACACGCAGCGCCAGAAGCTGGCCGCTCTGCTGCAATTCGCCCTGCCCGGCGCGCCGACCATCTACTATGGCGATGAGATCGCGCTGGACGCGCCCAGTGTCAGCGATGGCAGCACCCTGCAGGACGATCCCTACAACCGCGCGCCCTATCCCTGGCCAGATACCGAGGGTGACGCCTACGGCCCGCCTGACGAAGACATGCTCGCTTACTACCAGACCCTGGCGGCGCTGCGGCACGCCAACCCGGCCCTGCGCGAAGGGGAACTGATCACCCTGTTGACGGACGACGCGCAGGGCGTCTACGCTTTTCTGCGCCTGGATCGGGCGGCGGGCAATGCGGCGCTGGTCGTCGCCAACAAGAGTGCGTCCGCGCAGACCGTGACCCTCGACGTGAGCGGCCTGTTGCCAGAAGGGTTCACCCTCGCGCCCGCCTTCGCCGTCTCCGAGGCGCGGCGGAGCGTGCCCATCCGCGTAGGCGGAGCCATCCAGGGCGAACTGCGGCTGCGCGCTCAGACGGAAGTCGCGCCCGCGGTCGTGCAGGGCGGTCAGGTGACGGTGACCGTCAGTGGCACGGCGGGCAACATCTGGACGGGCCGGCGTCACGCGGCGTTCAAAGCGCCCCGCCCGCCGGCGACCGTCACGGCGCAGGGCGAAAACGGGGGCGTGACCCTGACCTGGGACGCCGTCCCTGGCGCGGCAGGCTACATCGTCTATCGCAGCCCGGTGGCAAGGGGCGGCTTCGAGCCAATCAGCCAGGTCATCGCGGGCGAGAGTTTCACCGACACTTCCGTCGTCAACGGTTACCGCTACTTCTACGCTGTGGCCGCTGTCAGCCAGGACGGCTTGATCGGCGAGCAAAGCGGCAGCGCCCCGGCAGTGCCCAGCGCGCCCATCGCCGAGACGGCGTTCGTCACCGGGGCCATGACCGACGAAATCACCCTGGCCTATGGCGCGACGGTCACCGTCCGCGCTACGGTGCGCATCGAAGGCGAGACGGAAGCCGACGGTCCCGCGGCGGGCGTGCTGGCCGAGGCCGCGCTGCTGTCCGTGCGGGCAGGGCAGAGCGCCGTGCCCCTCTGGTTGCCCATGCACTATGTCGGCGAGCAGGACGGCGCGGATGTCTACGAAGCCCTGCTGCCCGTCGGCGCGGCGGGTGACTTCGCGCAACTGGCCCGCTTCAGCAGCGATGCGGGTGAGACCTGGACGATGGTCAGGCTGCCCGACGGGACGTATCCGCCGCTGACGGTGCACGCGCCCGCCGATACGGAAGCGCCCGCGCCGCCCGCTTCCGCCGAGATTTTGCAGGCGTCGCTGGCGGGGGTGATCGTCACCTGGGAAGAGTCGCCGTCCGACGATGTGGCTGCTTACCGTGTCTACCGCACTTTCGAGGGCGAGACGGTGACCCTGGCCGATGTGCCCGCGGCAGCCGGGCATCGCTACTACGACCGGGCGGTGAGTGCGGGCAACACCTATACTTACGCCGTGAGCGCTGTTGACACTGCGCTCAACGAATCGGAGCCAGTCGGCGCGGGCGAAGCGAAGGTACAGCGACGCGGCATTCCGGTGACGTTCATCGTCACCGTGCCCGACTACACCAAAGAGGGCGAGGGCGCGGTCTACATCGCCGGTGACTTCGGCACGCCCGACCTGCCGCGCTGGGACCCGGCGGGCCTGGTGATGACACAACTCGACGATCAGCACTGGACGATCACCCTGGAACTGCCGGAAAGCGCCGCCATCGAGTACAAGTACGTGCGCGGCACGTGGAACGCCGTGGAGAAAGGGCCGGAGTGCGAGGAGATCGCCAATCGCAAGCTGACCGTCACCGTCCCCGAAGGGGCAGACGCGCTGACGGTAGATACCGACATCGTCGCCAAGTGGCGCGACCTGGATAAGTGTGGGTAGCCGCACTTACCGCATTTACGACGTGTAGCGCAAAAAGCAGATCGGGCGCGGGGAAAAGTCCTCGCGCCCGATGTTTTGCAGGGGGTAATGGCGAACCGGCAATCACTCAGTGGGCGCGGGCGTCGGAGTCGGCGAGGCGGACGCGCCGCCAGCCGCCAGGAGCGCTTCCAGGTCGAACAGGAAGGGACTATTGGACGGGATGACGATGATGCGCACGTCGTCGCCCAGTTGCTCGATGTAGCGCCATTGCAACAGCAGCGGGTTCTGCGCCAGTTGTTCGTTGATCAGGCGCAGGGCTTCGGCTTCACCCTCGGCGCGAATCTTGGCCGCGTCGGCCTGACCGCGTGCCAGTTCACGAGCCTGCTCGGCTTCCTGGCGCTTCTGCTCGACGCGGAATTCCGCCTCCAACGCTTCCTGCTGCGCGACCTGCTTGCGCTCGATGGAGGCCACATATTCCGACGAGAAGCGGATATTGCGCACCAGGATATTGGTCAACTGAAAGCCTTCCGGCTCGATCAGCGAACGGATGCTGTTCTCGATCTCGCTCACCAGCAGGGTGCGGTCGCCGCTGTAAATCTCTTCCACGCGGAATTTGGTCAGCGCGGCGCGCGTCTCGCTGCGCAGGGTGGGACGGATCAGGCCGTTGATGTAGCGATCCTGCCAGCGACGATGCACGATGTTGGCCTTGGCCGGGTCAATGCTGAAGATCATCGTCACGTCCAGGCTCACTTCCTGGCCGTCTTTGGTCAGCGCGACCACGGCATCGTCACCGCGCACGGCTCCTTCAGTCGGCACGCCAGAGACCGTGTACTCCTGTTGGGCGGTCGAGTAGATGGTCACCTCCTGGATGCCGGGGATGATGATGTGCAGGCCGGGGTCGAGCGGCGTATCGGATAGCTCGCCGCTGAGCACATTGAAGACTACGCCCACTTCCTGCGGCTGAATCTCGATCACGCCCGATCCCAGCACGAAGAAGATGACCGCGATCACCACGCCGATCGCCGTCAACATAGCCCCCAGTCGCGCGTTATCGCCCCGCGACAACGCCTGCGCGATCATGAAGACGCCGAAGCCAGCGATGGCCAGCCCGGCAATGGACAGCACGTTCAAGAGCAGAATGATCATGCCTGTTTCTCCCTTCGCCCCATACGAATGCTTCGTGCGCTATCTTCTGCTGGCAAGTACGTTCAATGGCCCGCGGAGTTTCTGTTTCGCCAGATGCGGGCTTGCTGTGCGCCACAATAGATTATTAGATTATACCGGCCCGCGTCCAAAGCGCCGGATCATGGCACGGCGGCGCGTGGCATAGCGTAGGGCGAGCGTTACCTGCGGCGCGCGCTTTTGCGCTACAATCGAGGCGAAGACCAAACAGGAGGAATGGCTCATGACGCACACTTCGGCTGCCTTGACGCGCCAGCGCCAGATACGCGGCTTTGTGCTGGTCTGGCTGGGCATCACACTGGTGATGGGCGCACTGACCTTCGCCGGCATCTACTATGCGACCGGTCTGGTAGGCGAAGACGAGGGGGTCGGCGTGGCCGCCCTGCCCAACGCCGATGTCGAAGAACTCGCTGCCGCGCCCGCCCCGGAGATGGCGGCGGCAGTGCTGGCTGCGCCCCCGCGCGCCGAAAGCCCTGCTGAGGAACAATCTGCCATGCCTGCCGAAGCCGCCGCCTCTGCGGAGGACGAACAGGCTGCGCCTGCTGAGGCCGCAACCGCTGCCGGTGACGAACAGGCTGCGCCTGCCGCTGCCG
>DDBP01000200.1 GCA_002332795.1 Anaerolineales bacterium UBA2029
TTGAGCGCGTCTCGAACGGGAGACTGTCCTTAACTTTACCTCACCCCCACTCGGCGCTGGCGCGCCTCGTGGCCCCCTCTCCAGTCTAGGCTGGAGAGGGGTCAAGCCGAGCGCAGCGAGGCTGGGGGTGAGGTAAACCAAAGCGAGCCAACCTTAACGCTTGCTCTAGCCCTGTCCGCCCATGAACCGCGCGGGCTGAGGGGCCGGGGGTTGAGAGGCAAAAAGTGCATAACACGCTCTAAAAGCGCAAGGCGGCCCCAGGGTCTCAAAGATGAGGGGCCGCCTTGCTTAAAGTCTATTGCAAATTGAGGGTACTAATTAGCAAACACTCTAGCGTTTCAGGTGGACGGACGAGGTGGTCAAATCCCGTCTATTCGCCAATATTGTACAGTAATACTCTTTTAGAAGTGCATCGGCATCCTGGTTGCCCAGAACCCGACTACTTGACCGTCTTCATGGTAACGCAAAGCGCCAGTTTACGCAAAAACTCGTTTTCCCTCAGCGCACCCGTTCCGGAGCCAGCACAATGGCCAGTCCGCGCAAGGCGCGTTCCAGGGCCTGCACCTCGATGAGCGTGCCGCCAAAAGTGCCCCAATGACTGGGGATCACCCAGCGCGCCCCCAGCGACCGCACCAGTTCGACGGCGCGCTCCAGGCTGAGTGTGCCAGGGCCAGCGGCGACCGGCAGGATCGCCACGTCGCAGTGAATCTTGCTCAGTTCCGGCACAAAGTCGGTCAGGCCCGCATAGTAAATGTCGTAGTAGTCCAGCGAAATCACGAAGCCCAGCCCGCCTTTGGAGGCCGGGTAGAAGTCGGTGCTGGTGTAGGCGGGTACGGCGGTGACCCGCGCCGGGCCGACGTTTACGCTCTGCCACGAACGCAGGCGCAGCGCCCCGTCGCCCAGCACCAGCGAGGCTGCCGGGCTGGCGATGATCGTCGTTTGTGGGCCGCGCAGTTTTTCTACGTCGGCAGGCGAGCAGTGATCGTAGAGATCGTTGGTGATGAGAATGGCATCTGGGAGAAAAGGGGTACGGGCTACCCGCCAGGGGTTGATGTAGATCAGCGGCGGACCCTGGATGAGAAAGCTACCATGTCCCAGCCATTGGATTCTGTCGATCATGGATGCTTCCTGCCCGAAAATGTGAAAAATGTAAAGCGCTATTAAGGAGCACTATAAGTCTATCATCCGCTTTCCCTGCTGGCAACCAACGATCGGCCCACGTCGGTTAGAAAATGGTTTGAGTTTTCTAACTTCTGCGGGCCGGATTTTTCCTGGGACGGGGAGGGGCAGGGGGAAGTGCGCTATAATCTCACTGTTGACCAATCCATGAGCGCGCGGTTTGGTTGTCTCTGCCGTGCGAAATGTGTCTGAGAGGTGTCTGGTGAGCGACTCGAAACTGCAAGAGCGAGTGATGGCGGCCCTGGGGACGGTGATCGAGCCGGAACTGCACCGCGACCTGGTCTCGCTGAACATGGTGCGCGATGTCTCGGTGAACGACGGAGTGGCGCGCTTCACCATCGTCTTGACGACTCCCGCGTGCCCGCTGAAGGACGTGATCTACCGGCAGGCCAAAGAAGCAGTGCTGCGGGTGGATGGCATCCGCGATGTGGAGATCAAGTGGGAGAGCAACGTGCCCACCGACGGGCGCGTCTTCGGGCGCATGGAGCTTCCGTTGCGCAGCATCATCGCCGTCAGCAGTGGCAAGGGCGGCGTGGGCAAGACGACCGTGGCGGTCAACCTGGCCGTGGCCCTGGCGCAGAGCGGGGCACGGGTGGGACTGATGGACGCGGACATCCTCGGCCCCAATATCCCCAAGATGGTGGGACTGGGGTTCGCGCAGCCGACCATCTCACCGGACAGGAAGCTGATCCCCTTCGAGGTCTTCGGCCTGAAGGTGATGAGCATGGGCTTTCTGGCCGATCCCAATACGCCCATGATCTGGCGCGGGCCGATGCTGCATAGCGCTATCCGGCAGTTCTTTGAGGACGTGGCCTGGGGCGAGCTGGACTACATGGTGGTAGACCTGCCGCCGGGCACAGGCGACGCCCAACTGAGTCTGGCGCAGTCGGTGCCGCTGACGGGCGCGATCATTGTCACGCAACCGCAGAGCGTGGCCGTGGACGATGCGCGGCGCGGTCTGGCCATGTTCGAAAAGCTCAATGTGCCCATCATCGGGGTCGTCGAGAATATGTCCGGTGAGTTGTTCGGCGAGGGCGGGGGCGAGCGCCTGGCGCAGGAACGCGGCGTGCCTTTCCTGGGGCGGGTGCCGCTGGCGGCCAATGTGCGCGTCGGCGGAGACAGCGGGCACCCGGTGGTGGCCGACGATCCGGACTCGCCCGCGGGACAGGCATTCCGGACGCTGGCGCAGGCTGTGGCCGCCCGTGTCAGCGTGCTGCTGCTGACGCAGAAGTCCACCATCCCCCTGAACATCATCAAGTAAACGTGGTCTGTGGAGCGGACGACAAAGCCCTGGCCGTCACAGCGCCGGGGCTTTCTCTTGGGTTGTCTGGCGGGTCAGTCCCCTTCTGGTAGCTCGATCTGATTTTCTCCGACGACGATCTTGATCTCGTGCGGCTCGTGCACGCGAACCAGGCTCACTTCGAAGCGCGAGCGGTCGCCGCGATGCAGGGCGTGGAAGTACTCGATGGGCGTGCCATCCTGCAGATAGCTGACGCTCTCCAGGTAGATCAGCGGCGCGCCGAGGCTCACGCCGAGCAGGTTGGCTTCGCGCTCGTCCGCGGCGACGGCTTCGATGGTGCGTCGCCCGTACGCGGGCACGATCCCGAACTCTTCTTCCAGTGTGGCATAGAGCGAGCGATTGCTCAAATCTATATGGGCCAGCCCTGGGCAGAGGGCGTAGGGCAGGTAGGTGCGCACCAGGACGATCGGCTCGTCGTTGACGAAGCGCAGGCGCTCGATGTTGAAGACGGGTGTCCCCGGCTCCAGGCCCAGCTTACCGGCGACTTTGGGCTTGGCCGCCTCGACTTCGTGATGCAAGACCCTGGTGACGGGCGTGAAGCCGCGTTCGACCATATCCTGGTAGAAGCCGGTCAGCTTCTGGATGAGGCTCTCGTGAATCTTGGGGCGTGCCACGAAAGACCCCTTGCCCCTGCGCTTGACGATCAGCCCTTTGCTTTCCATCTCCAGCAGGGTTTGCCGGACGACGGTGCGGCTGACCTGGTAGTAGTCGCATAGCTCTTGTTCGGAGGGCAGGCGGTCACCAGGTTGCCATTCTCCCTGGGCGATGCGCGCTTCCAGAATCTCCCTGAGCTGAATATAGAACGGGATAGAGCTGTTGTGATCCACTTTCATGGAGTTCGTGAAGGTGGGAGACATAAGACGTTCCTGTATCTGTCTCAAGGGCGCGTCATCACCCGAAAACACCTGGCCGACAGCACTGATCAGCGCCAGGGGCACTGAGCGTACCTGTCCGCGACTGAATTATCGCAGAATCACGCTGATTGGCAACAAAATGTTGGGCGTAGGGCGAAGATGAGGGGCCGTGCTGCAAACACGACCCCTTCTCGCTCCTGATCACGGCGTGCCCGTGGGGATTTGCTGGAACGCCTGACTGAGCACCTCCTGCCAGCGGATGTATTGCTCGATCAGCGGCACATAGCGCGCATGCGTCGCTGGGTCCGGTTCCAGGCGCGCGCCGGCGGGCACCGCGTGCTCGTCTGCGACGCTGGCCAGGTCGTCGAAGATGCCCGCGGCCTTGCCGGCGATCATGGCGCAGCCCCACGAACTGAACTCGCTGCCCTGCAACGGCTGATAGGGAATGCCCAGCACGTCCGCTTTGATCTGATTCCAGGCCGGGCTGGCTGCTCCGCCGCCCACCACGCGGGCTTCGAGCAGGGTCAGTTCGGAGAGCAGTTCGCGCAGGATGCTGGTGTAGTAGGCATATTCGTAGGCGATGCCCTCCAGGATGGAGCGGGCGAAGTGCGCCTGTGTGTGCCCCCACGAGAAGCCCAACCAGGCTCCGCGCATCTCCGGCGTGGCCGGGCAGATGCGCCCGCCCAGGTGCGGCGAGAAGAACAGCCCATCTGCGCCCGCCGGAACAGTGATCGCCAGCGCGATCATCCGCTCGTAGAGAGTGTCCTCGTTCGGTTGCTGTTCGCCATGCAGGACGTTGTAGAACTGATCGCGGAACCAGCGCAGGGCGATTCCACCGCCCGCAATGTAGGCCAGCGGGTGCCACAGGCCAGGGACGACCGAGCGCATGGTGAGCAGCGCCCGGTGTTTGACATCGGCCACGAAGACGCTGGTGCAGCTTGCCAGCACCGCTGCCGTGCCTGCCACGTCCAGGAACATGCCGGGCCGCACGATCCCCGCGCCCAGGGCGCTGGCCGCTGTGTCGCCACACCCCGCGGCGACAATGGTGCCGGGCGCGAGGCCAAAGTCGGCGGCGACCGCCGGGGTGACTTCGCCCACGATATGCCAGGGTTCGACGATGCGCGGCAGCTTGGCCATATCTACGCCCAACGCCTGGCATAGCTCATCCGACCACCGGCCATGGCGCGCGTCACTGAGGCCGGAAAAGTGGATGAAGGTGTAATCCATGAACGCCTCTTCACCGCGCAGACCGGCCATCTTGCCCGCCACATAACCCGCGGGCGTCACGAACTTGGTGATGCGGGCGTAGGCGTCGGGATTCTCCTCTTTCCACCACAGAATCTTGGGGCCGTGATCGCAGGTGGGCGGGCAACCGGTCAGGCGAGTGATGGTGTCGCCCAGTTCGCGCTCCATGTACTCGATATAGGGCTGGCAGCGCATATCGAGCCAGGAGTCGAAACGGGTGGCCGGGTTGAAATCCTCGTCCACAGTGCCGATGCCCGCCATCTGACTGTCGAAGGCGAT
>DDBP01000022.1 GCA_002332795.1 Anaerolineales bacterium UBA2029
GAGGTAAAGTTAAGGACAGTCTCCCGTTCGAGACGCGCTCAATGGCTGTCCGCCCTTGAACCCCCGATGGATGCGAAGACTAGAGGCCCGCTTCTTTGCGCAGCAGTTCGGCTTTGTCGGTGCGCTCCCAGGCCACGTTCAGGTCGTCGCGGCCAAAGTGCCCATAGGCGGCCACCTGGCGGAACTGCGGCTTGCGCAGGTCCAGGTCGCGGATGATGGCTGCCGGGCGCATGTCGAAGTGCTTCTTGATCAGCGCGATGATCTCTTCGTCGGGAATCACAGCGGTGCCGAAAGTCTCGATGGCGATGGAGAGCGGGTGTGCCACCCCGATCGCATAGGAAACCTGCAACTCAAAGCGCGAAGCCAGGCCCGCCGCCACCACATTCTTGGCGATGTAACGCGCCATGTACGCGCCGGAGCGATCCACCTTGGTTGCATCCTTGCCGGAGAACGCCCCGCCGCCGTGCCGGGCGATGCCGCCGTAAGTGTCCACGATGATCTTGCGCCCGGTGAGGCCCGCGTCGCCGAGCGGGCCGCCGACGACGAAGCGACCCGTGGGGTTGACGTAGTACTTGGTGCGCTCGTCGAGCATGTGCGGCGGGATGATGGCCCGTACCACGTGCTCTAGCACATCCTCGCGAATCTGCTCGCTGGAGATTTCCGGCGCGTGTTGGGTGGAGATCAGCACGGTGTCCACGCGCTTGGGTTTCCCGTAGGAATATTCGACGGTCACCTGACTCTTGCCGTCTGGACGCAGGTAGGGCATGGTGCCGTCGCGTCGGACGGTCGCCAGGCGGCGGGTGAGCTTGTGGGCGAGCATGATCGGCATGGGCATCAGTTCCGGCGTCTCGTCGCAGGCGAAGCCGATCATCATGCCCTGGTCACCCGCGCCCAATGCGTTGAGGTCTTCCTCGTTCATCTCGCCCAGGCGCTTCTCCAGGGCGCGGTCTACACCCTGGGCGATGTCGCCGGACTGCTCTTTGATCGAGACGATCACCCCGCAGGTGTCGGCGTCGAAGCCGAATTTGCCGCGCGTGTAGCCGATCTCGCGTACCACATCGCGGGCAATGGTGGCGATGTCCACATAGGTGGAGGTGGTGATCTCGCCCATCACGACGACCAGGCCGGTGGTGACCGCCGTCTCGCAGGCCACGCGGGCCATCGGGTCGTCGGCCAGGATGGCATCGAGCACGGCATCGGAAATCTGGTCGCAGATTTTGTCCGGATGACCCTCAGTAACAGACTCCGAGGTGTAGAAAAGCTGAGGGGACGTCATAAAGGTCGTGCCATGGGTGTTGTGGTTGCTCACAGTGACTCCTTTTCTGCTAGCACCTGGCCCGGCGAGGATGAGAAAAGCCCCCTGATACACTCTACCAGGGGGCGTCATCGCGCTCAGTCAGCCTCATGTTCAGGCGCATGAGGTCGCTGGACAACGCTCTCATCTTCCAGAAAACCTGACGGAATTGGCACCGTTCTCGCTCTGGCAGATCGAGCCTGAGCCGAAGCGAGAGGTTGCCGCGGCTTCACGGGGCCGGTCCCTCTGCCGCTCTGGATAAGAGTGTGACCAGGTATGCGATTGTTCGTGCTTATCATACCACTTCTGGCACGATGTGACCAGTACCATTCAAGACCTTCAGGACGGGCGGGCAGGCGGGCGCGAGCGCGTGGAGTCGGCGGGCGCTGCTGCTATAATTGGCGCGGTTTGGATGTGCTCGCAAAGAAAGTGGAGAGCCATGGCGCTGGACCTGACGGCCATCGAAGCGGTGGCCTTCGATATGGATGGGGTGCTCTGGCGGGCGGATCAGGTGTTGCCAGGCGTGCCCGCTTTGTTTGAGTTTCTGCAAGGGGAGGGCATCCCCTATGCTTTCGTGACCAACAACAGCACACGGCGCGTGGAAGCATATGTCGAGCGCCTGAGAGGGCTGGGCATTCCCGCCCGCCCGGAACAGGTGATCACTTCCGCAGTGGCGACGGCGGATTACATCAGTCGCCGTTATGCCCCAGAGACGCCTGTCTACATCATCGGCGAGGACGGCATCCGCAGTGCGTTGGCCGAACGGGGCTTCCGCGAGGACGCCAGGAACGCGCAGTTGGTGGTGGTGGGGCTGGACTTTGCCGTGACTTTCGAGAAATTCAAGACGGCGACGCTGCTCATTCGCAGCGGAGCGGATTTCATCGGCACCAACGGCGATCGCACCTTTCCCACTCCCGAAGGGCTGGTGCCGGGCAATGGTGCGTTGCTGGCCCTGTTGCAGACGGCTACCGATGTGAAGCCGGTAGTGGTCGGCAAGCCCGAACCGGTGATGTTCGAAGTGGCGCTGCAACGCCTGGGCAGCGTGGCAGAGCGGACGCTGATGGTCGGCGACCGCATCGAAACGGACATCGCCGGTGCGCTGCGTGCAGGTTGGCGGGCCGCGCTGGTGCTCACCGGCACGACGACGCGCGAACAGGCGCTCGCCGATGGCCGGGCCGAGGCGATCTTCGACTCGCTGGCAACGCTGCAATCAGCCTGGGAGGCGGCCCGTCGGTGATCTCGTCCGGCAAGAGTTTGGCGTGAGTATGAGGAGAAAACTTCGTGGCAGAGCGCTGGAGACGATGGCGGCGGTTGGCTTGTTCGAGTGTGGCACTCCTGTTGTCCCTGACGGTGGGCGGTAGCCTGGCGCTGGAGGCGCTGGCGCAGGAGGATTCACCACCAGGAAATCAGGCTACCGTCGTCTGGACAGTGGGAGAACTGACCTTCGAAAGCCGTTACCCGCAGGGGTTCGTCTTCACGGCGCAGATCAGCAGCAGCGCCGGGCCGATCGTGCGCGGGCGGGTCGTCTGGTCACATGCACCAGGCACGCAGAAGAGCCGTCCTGTGGAGGTCGATCCGGTGACCGGACGGCTGATCGCTACCTGGGAGCCAGGGCCGGGGGAATCTGCACCGCCCTGGCTGGGCCTGACCTATGTATGGTCTGTGGGAGATGCTGCGGGCAATTCCTTCGAGACCGAGCCGCGCTATGTCGAATATGCTGATAACAGCCGTCGCTGGCTGCGCAGCGAGAGCCAGGACATCATTGTCTTCAGCCAGGGACTGCCAGCCGAAGTCAATGAATTGACGCTGGCGGCCATGGCCGAGCAACGCGAGACCTACCGCGCTGCCTGGGGCGATCTGTTGCCGTACAAACCGCGGGCGATTCTTTTCGGCGATTGGGACGCCTGGAACGAGTGGCAGG
>DDBP01000208.1 GCA_002332795.1 Anaerolineales bacterium UBA2029
ACTGATCACTGAAAACTGATCACTTCTCACTCCACCTCGTACACCTTGCCGGAATGCGCCGGAGGACGGGCGCGCCCGACGAAACCGGCCAGCACCACGATGGTGAGGATGTAGGGCAACATGCCCACCAGTTGGTGCGGGAAATCTATGCCGAACTGTTGCAACTGCCCTTGCAGGGCGGTCGCAAAGCCGAACAACAACGCTCCGCCCAACGCGCGCGACGGTCGCCAGTTGCCGAAGATCATCACCGCCAGGGCGATGAAGCCGCGCCCCGCAGTCATGTTCTGCTCAAAGATGCCCACCGCAGCCAGGGTCAGGAAGCACCCCCCCAACCCGGCCAGCATTCCCCCCAGAAACAGGTTGGTGTATTGCAGTCGATAGACATTGATGCCCAGCGTATCGGCGGCGCGCGGATTCTCTCCAATCGAACGGGTGCGCAGGCCCCAGGTCGTGTGAAACAGCGCCCAGCCGAGCACGAAGACCAGAATCAGCGTCAGGTAGGTGATCAGGTCTTTGTCGAACAGGATGCGCCCCAGGTCGTAGGGCAGGTAGAGCACGAAGTTGTCGGCCAGTTTCAGCTTGACCGACTCAGCCTGTGTCCAGGGGTTGTTGATCAGCGCGGGCAATTTGCCCTTGGTCGGCGCTTTGAGCTGATAGAAATAGCCGGTCAGCCCCACCGCCAGGATGTTGATCACCGTGCCGCTGATGATCTGATCCACCTTGTACTGAATGGACAGCAGCCCATGCAACAGTCCCAGCACGCCCCCCGTCAGCAAGGCGGCCAGGATGGACAGGCCCAGGCGCACCCCGGCTGACTGCAATTCCGGATCAACGCCCGGCTTGCTGAGCGCTACGTTGGTCATGAAGCCGGTGAAAGCCGACATCAGCATCATGCCCTCGATGCCGATGTTGACGATGCCCGACCGCTCGCACATGATGCCGCTCAGCGCGCCCAGCGTGATCGGCACCGAATAGCGAATGGTGAAATTGATGGTGGCAATGAGCGCCAGCCCCAGTTCTGTCTCGCCCATGCGCTCAGTCCTTCCCTCCGATGCGCAACCGCGCGCCCGGTCCGGCGGCGCGGATGCGGTAGATACGCCGGATGATCTGATCCGCCGCCACGAACATCAGGATCAACGCCTGGATCACCTGGATCAGTTCCTTGGCCACGTTCGCCGCCAGCGCCATGCGCGTGGTGCCCGCGTCCATAGCGCCGAACAGGAAAGCCGAGAAATTGATAGCCAGGGGATTGTTGCCCGCCAGAAAGGCCACCGTGATGCCTTCGAAGCCCAGGCCCAGGCTCTGGTTGCCTTCGTAATCGTAATGGACGCCCAGCGTCTGAATACCCCCCGCCAGACCAGCCAGCGCCCCCGCAATGAGCATGGTCAGGATGGTGACCTGCCGCACGTTGACCCCCGCATAGCGGGCAGCCGTGGGGCTGTAGCCGGTCATGCGCAACTGAAAACCGAAGGTGGTGCGCTGCAGCAGGAACATGACCACCACCGAGGCGATGATCGCCAGGAAGATGCCCGCGTGCAGGGTGAAGTTGGGCGGCACGCTGTAAATGGTCGGCAGCTCGGCGCTGGGCAGGATACGCGGCGTGCGCGCTATCGCATCCTGCACCGACTCCGGGCTGGCGAGCGGCCCAGGGCGCGAGCCGTCACTGCCGGTGGAGATCAGCCAGCCGGCGAACTGCGCGGCAATGTAGTTGAGCATGATGGTGGTGATCACCTCGTGCGCATCGGCGAACGCCTTCAGCGCACCGGCGATCGCCGCCCACAGCCCACCGATGGCCATGGCCGCCAGCAACGCCAGTGTGACGTGCAACAGAGGGGGCAGGCCCTCGACCGCGAAGCCCACCCAGGCTGCCACCACCGATCCCATGATCAGTTGGCCCTGCACACCAATGTTGAACAGACCGCTCTTGAAGGCGAAGGCCACGGCCAGGCCGGAGAGCACCAGGGGTGTCATGTTGCGGAAAGTGGCCAGCAGCCCGCGCGGCTCGACGAAAGCTCCCTGGAGCAACCCCTCGAACGCGGTGATCGGATCGCGCCCATCGAACAGGATCAGGATCGATCCCAGCAGCACCGCCGTGATCACCGACAGGGCGGGGATCAGCAGGCTTCGCAGCACAGGCCAGAGCGCGGAACGGAGACGTGAGAGGCGGCGAGGAGCGGCAATGGGAGGGGAAGACGACTGTACCGCTGTAGACATATTCAGTATCCCGTCTTGCTTGCTGAAGGTCAGCGCCTATCAGCGGGCGCTGTCTGGTGCAGGCGCAATTATAGCTGTGCAGGCCGTCACCGAGAACACTCTCTTACACGTGCCCTTGTCTACCGTGCCCATTGTAACCGTTGCCAACGAATCGCGCATGCTTCAGTTCTTGCCCGATCCTCGCAGGTGCAGGCAAGCAGCAGAGCGCGACCACCTGCCTGACGCACTTTTTGCCCGCACCCCCGATCCTCGCCAGCCGGTGGGGACGCGGTATAATCGCCGATGACGCTGGCCGACCCGACGCGCGTTGCTGTGGCCGCGTCCGGGCGGACACGTGGGCAGAAGCAGGAGGAGTGAGCCGGACTATGCGTATTCTCATTCTGGGTGGCGACGGCTACCTGGGCTGGCCGACCGCCATGTACTTCAGCAGGCGCGATCACACGGTGGCCGTGGTGGATAACTTCCTGCGCCGTATGATGCATGCCGAGCGCGGCACCGACAGCCTGACGCCGATCCGTTCCCTGCACGAGCGCGTCCAGGCGTGGCGCGAAGTGACCGGTCGCACCATCGAGATGCACATCGGCGACATCCGCGACTGGTACTTCATCAGCCGGGTGATCCGCGAGTTCCAGCCCGACGCCATCGTGCACTATGGCGAGATTCCCAGCGCGCCCTACTCCATGATTGACGTGCATCACGCGGTGCGGGTGCACGAGAACAACGTCAACGGCACGCTCAATGTGCTGTGGGCCATGCACGAGTTCGCCCCGCAGGCGCACCTGATCAAGCTGGGCACGATGGGCGAATATGGCACGCCCAACATTGACATCCCCGAAGGCTACTTCGAGGTCGAGTATCGCGGGCGCAAGGACGTGTTGCCCTTCCCCAAACAACCCGGCTCCTTCTATCATCTGACCAAAGTGCACGACAGCCACAACATCATGTTCGCCTGCAAAATCTGGAACCTGCGGGCGACTGATCTCAACCAGGGCGTGGTCTACGGCATCGAGACGGAGGAGTCCAACCTCGACGACCGGCTGCTGACGCGCTTCGACTACGACGAGTCGTTCGGGACGGCGCTCAACCGCTTCTGTGTGCAGGCCGTGGCCGGCATCCCGCTGACCGTCTTTGGCAAGGGCGAACAGACGCGCGGCTACCTGAATATCCTCGACACGCTGCAATGCGTGGAACTGACGGCGCTTCATCCCCCAGAGCCAGGCCGGATGCGCGTCTTCAACCAGTGGGTGGAGACGTTCTCCGTGCTCGACCTGGCGCGGGCGGTGCGCAAGGCGGCCCGCGAGGTGGGCATCGAGGTCAAGATCGCGCACTACGTCAACCCGCGCGTGGAGGCCGAAGAGCACTACTACAATCCGGATCACAACGAACTGTATCATCTTGGCCTCAAGCCGCATCTGCTCAACGACATGCTGGTAGAGCAGGTCATCAAGCGCGTCGTGCAGTATCGCGACCGCATCATCTACCATTCGATTGTGCCGCGCATCTACTGGGAGCGCGGCGGCACCGACGAGTACGTCGAAATCGTCGAGTACGAGGACAACGGGGCATGATTGCCGACGGGCCAGGGCGAACTGGCCCGTGTCGTTTGCAAGGTCTGCTGGTGACAACGGAGGGCGGTTGATGAGACGGACACACACAGGCGACAGGAAGGTATGGGCAGCCCTGGGGCTGGCGGTGCTGGTCCTGGCGCTGATGCTGGCTGCTTGCGGGGGAGAGGAGAAAGAAGAGCCGCCCGTGCCCCCCACTGTCATACCCACCGCCGCGCCGGTCGTCGAAGCCGAACCGGAGGAGGAACAACCTGCCGCCCCCGCAGTGACGCCCCAGCCTGTGCCTCCGGAAACGCTTTTCATGAGCGCCAGCGGACTGGCTCAGGTAGACCTGGCTGCCTATCTCGACGTGAGCGTGGCCGAGGTCACCGTGCTGGAGCCGGACACAGCCCTGCTGCTCAGCGAGCCGCTGGCCTGCCCGGACCTGGAAGGCGAGAACGTGGTGCCCTATGTGATCTACCTGCAGCATGGGCGCTTCATCTATCCCTATCAGGTCTACGAAGTGAGCGGCGGGCAGGAACCGGTCGTCGAGCGCTGCGACGACGTGCTGGTGGACGAGGAAGTGCTCTACGTGCCCACGCCCGATGCGCGCGCAGCCGTGCTCGACGCGGTACGCTTCGACCTGGAAAAACGCGGCGTAGACCCCAACGCCGGGCGCTTCAGCACGGTGCGCCCCATGGCCTGGACGGACGAGGCGCTCGGTTGCCCGGTAGGGGCCGACGCCACGCCTGTCCCCACCCTTATTGACGGTTACCTGATCGTGTTCACCGTGGGCAGCCTGAACTACGAATATCACACCGACGCGACCGGTAGCCGCGTGGCTCTGTGCGAGCAGGTGGGCAATGTGGACTCGGTGGAGGCGCTCATCGCCGCGCTGCAGGAGCAGGAGAATCTGGACGTGGTGCAGGTGGAAGACGAGGTCGCCCGCTATGAAGGGTTGAACGCCGAAGGAGTATTGCTCGAACTCACCACGCGCGGCTACCGCGTGGGCGTGTTCACTTTCGGCTCAGCGAGCGACGCGCGCACAGCGGCAGCCCTGGTGAACGACCTGGACGTGTCGCGTATCTTCGTCTCCGGTCGGCTGCTGATCGTGCAGGAGGAAAACAGCCCGCAGGTCTACAGCGCCCTGCTGCGGCTGGCCGAGGAAGTGCGCGCGCCGGTTGTCGAGCGCAGCAACGCAGCCGCTACACCCGCCAGCGAAGAATAACTGTGGCCCACACGTTGGAGCGAACCGCCGTCCGTCCGTGGGCGGCGGTTGCATTTCTGGGCAGGGAGCCAAATGTTTCCGCCAGGGTGGGGGACCCTGGCGGAAACATATGCCGTGGTGGGGGGCTGGAACGGGAGAAGCGGTGGGCACACTTCCCCCGCCCGTCAACTAGGGAGTAGGACTTGGGTTGCACTCCGGCAGGTAAGCCGGCAGGTCAATGCGATCGACGTAGATGTTGAGGCCGCCCGACTCTGCGTTCGCCTCGCCGGTGAACACCACCCGCAGCGTATGCTCGCCGGGTGTCAGGCCGCTCATCTCGTACAGGGCATTGTCCAGCCATTGCCCGGACTCGCTGGGGTCGTACATGTCCAGCCGGTCTACGAACACGCCGTCCACGTACAGGTCAGCGTAACCGCCGTAGGGATTCTTGTGGTAGAGCAGGGCGAACCCTTCGGCTTCGAAGGTGAACTCGGCAAAGATAGGATCGCCGGGGTCTCCCATGCCACGCCGCACGCTGCCGCCCGATGCACTGTCAGAGAACAGGGTGATCCAACTGGTTTCGGTCGACCCGAAGTACTGCCAGTTGTCGTTGGCATCTTCGTAGCAACCGGTCTTGGGCAGTTCCACGTCACCGCCGCCACCATCTGGCTCGCTCGGCAGCGGGATATCGCCGGGCTTGGGCAGCGGCGCGCCGTCCACGGTGAAAGCGTCCAGGTTGATCTGATACAGACGGGCCTTCTTGTCCTTCTGACGCTCGAAGCGCACCTCCAGGACGTGCTGACCGCGCTCCAGGCCGCTGACATCGTAGGCGACGTATAGCTCGCCAGGGTCAGGCGCGTACTGATTGGCCGTGCCGTGCCGCTTGCCGTCCACATAGATACTGGCCATGCCCCAGTCGCGTCCGGTGTGCATGTACACCGTGGCCTGTTCCCCGTCGAAGAACAGGAAGGCGCTGGCGTACTTGTCGTTGGTCATCAGGTACGAGCCGCCGGAGTGCTTGTCGGTTGGCACGACCTGCCAGGTGCTGCTGTCGTTGACTGCCACGTACAGGCTATCGGGCTGATAGGCCCCATAGGTAGCCGGAGCCATGGTGCGGAACTCGATGGCGTCGAAGCGCACCTTACCGCTATCCAGCACCAGTTCCAGCGAGTGCGGGCCATTGTTCGGCAGCAGGATGGTATGGGCAACCTGATTGGCCTTCACGTCCGCCTTGCTGTCGATCGGGTAGGGATCGCCATCAATGTAGACGGTCGTGTAGCGCCCGTAATACCACTTCTGCCGGTAGATGGTGACCACGTTGCCCTCGAAGGTGGCCACCAGACGGTTGCCGCGCGAGGCCGCTTCGTGCACCGTGCCGCCCGACGCGCCGCTATCGCTGATCTGCGTCCAGGTGCCGGTGTAGGCCCGCGGGTAGACCATCTCCGTGACGGGATCGGTGCCGCCGACGAAGACCACGTCATCGTCTTCGTAGTAGCCGGGGCCGAGCAGCGGCAGGCCGTAGCCCTCCAGCCAGTCAATGCCGAACTTCTTGGTGCTGGCCGGGCGCAGCTCGACGACGTGCGTCTCGAAGGGTTCGGGGATCGGCCCGATGGAGAAGGGTACCTGGAAGCGCGTCGTAGCGGAGCTGTTGGGCATGACGCCCCACAACTCACCGTCAATGTAGATGTTGGCGTCGCCGAAGGACCCGATCGGGCGATACACCGTCAGGTAACTGATGCCCTGCACCGGGATATAGAAGTGCCCATACTTCCCTACGCTTTCCAGGTAGCGGCCATCGCTATGCCTGGTGTCCGGCGTGCCGGGTCGGACGGCCCAGGTACCGGCGGCGCGCACGACCTGCGTGCCCTCGGCCTCGACCCGCCAGCCCGCTCCCAGCGTGGGCGCGATGTCGAACACTTCCAGCCCCTTGAGCAGGATAGTCTTGCTGGCCGGGTTGCGGATTTCGATCCAGGCGCCGCCGGGCATACCGGCCAGCCCGCTGACCAGATAGCGCGCACCAGTAGCCGCCGGCTGCGCCTTGATCCACGCGGACTCGATGGTGCTGTGCAGCGCCCCGTTGATCCAGACCTCGATCGAGCCGGTCTGACTGTAGACCTCGCTGGTCACCCACAGCGAGTCCCCTTCGGTGGCGTAGACGTAGATGCGCGCGTCCTTTTCACTGGTCTTGAGCGCGTCGCCCTGCACCAGCCATTTGCCGGAGAGGATGACACGGCCATCGGTAGGGGCCAGGTCGTAGGTGGTCGGGCCGGTGTCGGGCGTGCGATCGTAGACCTGGTAGGCGTCAATGCGCACATAGCCGGAGGAGACGATGATCTCAGCGGTGTGCAGCCGATCGTCCAGATTGACGACTGAGAAGGGCACGACAGCCGCTGAGCTGCTGAGGGTGGAGTAGGTGCCGTAGAGCGTGCCGTCTACGCGAACCTCGGCCTTGCCGCCGTCGGAAGCCTGCTTGAAGAAGACGGTGAAGGCGTTGCCATAGAAGAACACCAGCGCACGATTGCCCTTGCCGCTGCCACGTGAGACGTCACTATGCACCCACGACGTGCCCACGTAGGTGATCGCGCCACCTTCGAGCGCCGCCGCATCGTCGTTCTGGTAGTAACCGGCTTCCAGGTAGTGCCTGCCGCTGACATCGCCGCTGCGCACCAGGATGGCATCTACGTCGAAAGGCTTGTACTTGTTCTTCAGCGTACCTACCGGCTGCGGCCTGAGGGCGATGACATGGTTGAAGTCAGGGTCTAGCCCGCCGATGATATAGGTCTGCTGGAACGAGCCAGCCAGAGGCGACGCGGCGTAGTTATCGTAGGTGGAGTGATACTCCCCATCCACGTAGACATCTACCTTGCCGTACGACTGGTACATGCGATGGTAGACGACCACCGAACTGGCACCGCTCACCTCGAAGACCGCCTCGACGACCGGTGCGCTCTGGGACGACTTCCACGTCATCTCTTGCGACACGTGCATGTTGCCGCCCGAAGCGCGGGTGTCGTCGGTCCTCTTCCACTGGCCGGAGAACTGAATGGCCGGAGGCGGGAATGCTCCACCGCCGATCACGGCGTCGTTCTCGTAGTGGCCGGGCGACAACACCGGCTTGTTGTAGAGCACGACTTTGTCAATCGAAATCGTCGTGCTGAAGCCCTTTTCGCTGTGAATGCGCACTTCCAGCGTGTGGAAGGCGCTGGCATCCAGGCCGGTGACCGTGTAGGGAGCGGGAGCATACGTGGGGCCTTTGAGGTAGAGCGTGCCATAGAACTCGCCATCCACGTAAATATCCGCCGCGCCGTACGCGGACTTGCTCACGCCGTAGAGCGTCACCGTGTCCGCCCCCGCGAACGACAGATAGGCGCGGGCCTGATCGTGCTGGGACTCGACGAAACGCTTGCCCGATGGGCCAGGGGTCGTCGTGTAGCGGTAGACCCACTTCTGCTCGTAAATGAAGACCGAGGAGGTGGGCTTGCCCGCTGCGTCATAGGTCGCTTCTTCATACTCGCCCGGCCCGATGGGGGCGGTGTAGTACACCAGGTAGCCGTAGACCTCGTTGTACTTCGGGCTGGCCGGGTTGACGTTGAGATGACGCACCTGCAACACATGGGGCACGTCAGGGTTGAGGCCGATGACGGCGATGGGGACGTTCTTCGCCCCTTCTTCCTTCAGGTTGACGGTGCGCTCCAACCGCCCGTCCACATACAACTCGATCGGGCCATTGGCGCTGCTGGTCTTGACGTTGACGGCGACACCCGACCCCTTGAAGAACAGCGTCAGCAGCGCGCCGGTTTCCTTGGTGCGCACGTAGCTGTAGGCGGTCTGCGGTTGCCAGCCGTAGGATTCCTGCGCCCCGTTGTAGGGCACTTTCAGCGGCGTGCCGGGCACGTCGGCCTGTTGCAGCGCCGGCGAGGTGGCCAGGGTCAGGAAGCGGAAGGCGTCCAGGGTGAAAGGCGCACTACCGGGGTTGACGCGCACTTCCACCGTGTGCGTGCTGTTGGCATCCAGGCCGCTGATATAGAACGGGACAACCCGCGCCACTGTCGCGTCGTTGTTCATTGTCCCGCGCCGTTCACCATCTACGTAGACATCCGCCGTGCCACCGCCGGGGAAGACAGCCCGGTAAATGGCGACTGTGTCCGCATGGGTGAAGTGCACATAGACGCGGTCGTAGGGGCGCGTCGCCTGACGACCGGTGCCGTCGGGCGTGCCGGGGCGATCGGGGGCTACCAGCGGGACGCTCTGCCAGTTCCCCACATAAGTGATCTTGGGCTGCCCTTCTTCCCAGAAGCCCTCGAAGGCCGGGCTGAGATCGCCGCCAGGGCCAGCGTCAATGATGCCGCCCCCGAAGCCAGTCGAAAGCCGGAAGGCGTCGAAGTCCACCACCCCCGCCGTCGCCACCAGCGTCACCGTGTGCGGGCCGTAGGTAAGGTTGGAGATGAAGTGTTCGGCCTGCTTCTGGCCCGCGTTGTCGTAGTCAATGACCGAGTGCAGCTTCCCGTCCACGTAGACGTTGGCCGTGCCCTCGGATTCCTGGCTGTAGAGCAGGGTCACTTCGGTGCCGGTGAAGGAGAAGCACGCCTCGCTGCCCACACCATTGGCGATCAGCGTCGTGCTGCCAGGCCCGCCGGGCGAATAACCGTCGTCGGCCACAGAGGGCGTCCAGCCGCCAGGTGCGCCACTGGCATCGTAGAGCGCCACATAACCGTCGTCGTTGCTCTGATACAGATCGACGTCGGGGTTGCCGCTGGCCCCGATGGGCGAGATCACCCACACCTCAACCGGATCGGGCGAGTAGTATACCTGCTGTTCCCAGCGGTCGAAGATGGCGACTTCGACGGTGTTGGCCGTGCCTGGCTGAGCGAACAGTTGCACGGTGTAGGCCTCGTCCAGGCTGTTCCACTCGCCATCGGCGGGGTCGGCCCGTTCCCATTCCCCGCTATTGACACGCCCCCACACATAGCGCGGACGGTTGATAGCCGCTGCCTGATAGTGCGGCCCCGACACAAACTCGCCCGCTTCGCGATCCCACACGTAGGTAGACCAGCTATCCTGCGTGTCGCCGGTGCCGAATTGCAGCGGTCGGGCGGGGACGATCTCGATAGGCACCTGGGTCAGGTGCAACACCGGGCACACCGGCGCGGTCTCGAAGCCCTCGAAAGAGTCCTTGAGCGTCTCCAGTACATCGTAAATGCCGCTGTTGTCCGCGTCGCGCCAGCCCACCTGCAAGCGGGCTGCTTCCGAAAGCGCGTGCGCGCGGTAGGCGGCGACCATGTTTTCACCACCCCGCATCAGCGAGGGAGCCGGCGAGGGATTACCATCCTCGCAGTTGGTATGCGCGATGCGCAGATAGCCGTAGATTTCTTCCGGACGGCAGCCGCTGGATTCGTCGCCCGCGCCGAAGACGTGACCGACCATCTTGGCGATCAACACTTCCAGGTTGCTGACGCCCAGGTCGCCCCCGTCGTAGGTGACGACGGCCCACGGCCCGCCGATAGCCGCGCCCGCGGCCAGACCATCGCCATCGAACAGGCCATCGGCATCCGCGCTGCTATCCACCACATAGAGCACCAGGCCCCAGTCTGCGCCGCCGCTGGTGCGCGTATCGTGCGCCAGCCGCAACACCGAGCTACCGTCGGCGGGCTGGCCGTTGAAGGCGGTAGCCACCTGGTGAATCCAGCCAGTGTTCAGTGCCGAGGCACTGGCGACGCTGCCCTGGATCGGCTCTACCCCGACCTGAATTTTGGTGCGGTCAGCCGTCGGGCCGTCGAACGGCGAGACATAGCTGACGTTCCAGGTAAGGCGTGCGTTGGGGCGCGGCGCACCACCAGGAGTGGCTGGCGCGGTAGAGACGGTCGTCCACCAGGCCAACGCCTGAGTGATCTCCGTCTTCACCTTGTCCACTTCGGTGGCCGTCCAGGTCTCTGGTCCAGAGGTGCTCTCCACAAAGAGCACTTTCACGGCCACGTCGCCCGCCATGTAAGCGCTGGTCTGCTCCGGCGAGGGCGCATACGTGGCGGAGGTGCCCGTCGAGAGGGGCGGCTGCGGGCTGAGCAGCGCCGCCGTGCGGACGTCGCTCTGGACAGGGACTGCGGCGTCTGCCGGGTCGTCGTCGGGGGCAGTGATCGCATTCCACACCCAGGCTGCTGCCCGTGCCTCACCAGAAAGCGCAGCGAGCGCCGTCGCAGGTACTGGCCCCCGATAAGCCGCGCGCGCGCCCGCCCGGATCAGCGCGGCTTCGTCCAGGCCATTCACGCCCGCGAAGAGCGCATCACCAGAGCGGACGTACAGCGTGCCGCCCGCGTGGACGATCGTGCGCGCTACGGTATCGAGCGTTGCTTCGTCGGCCAGGATCAGGGTATTCAGAGGAACGGTCGGGTCGGGGGCAGCAGCTTCGGCGCGCGCCGCAGAGGGCAGGGCCGGAGTTCCCGCCGGGATTTCCAGGGCCGGCACGTCGGCTGACGGGGGTGCGGCCCCCGCCGCTGCCTGGGCGTGCGTGGCCCAGCCGGGCAGCATGGCCGTGACCAGGAGGGTGATCAGCACCGCCCCGGTGACCAGGCTGCGCACCGTCGCAACGAGAGGGGATTTGTTCATGATGTTGACCTCCACCATACCACAGCAAACAGAGGTGCCGAGCCGGCTCCGTTGGCCCACGACCGGCTCAGGCTGCCCAGATAGCCTGGGCGATGAATGCGTCCGTATGCTCTATCATTAAGATAGAGCAGATTCAGTGTTGATGCAGTATGGAGTTGTGAGAATTTCGTGAATTTTCCGTAAAGATGAGGGCTGCAGCAGGGCGAAAAGCGTCTGTCATGCACTGCCAAAGAGTTGAGTGAAGATTAACGACGCGACAGGGTCGGCGCGAAACAAAAAAAACGGACTGCGAGGATGCAGTCCGGCGGGGCGCTGGAGAAGACAACGGTGTCATTCCATGGCCGTGTCGTGCGGCTCAGCGTCGGGGGGCGGCGCGGGCGCGGTCGGCTGTTCGACGGGCGTTTCGTCCTCGGCCACGGCTTCGGTAGCGGCGACTTCGGCTTCTTCCTCGGCGGGCGGTGAGGCGACGGGCGCGGCGGGTTGGGCCGCGGTGGGAGCTACCCAGGCGTCGCCGCGCAGGGCCAACCCCGCCTGTTCCAGCGCCCGGCTCACCTGCTCCGACGCCGGGTCGAGATCGTTGAGAATGCTATAGGGGAAGCGGTGATCGGCCAGATGCTCCGTCAGATGATCAAGCAGCAGGCGGAAGTCGGTGGCGCGAATACGGTCGAGGCGGATGCCCGCGGCGGTCAGCGCCTCGCGCAAGGGGGCCGGGTCCTGACCGTGCAGGGCCGCGCAGAACAGGATGCATGGGCCGAGCCTTTCGGCGGACGGCGTGCTCCCGTTGCTGGTCACGGCCAGGATGTCGGCCAGGTAGTGCTCACTGCCCTGTTGAGCGCGCGCATGTCCCAGCAGGTTATTGAGCTGCACCGCCACCATCATCAGGCTGAGCAGGGTTTGCAGCGCTTCGCGGTCGCCTTGGCCGATCGCCGGGGCGCTTTTGATGGCCTGCTTGGCCAGGTCGGTGGTGATGCCCGCCGCCCAGGGCTGAAAGCGTTCGGCGCGGGGGTTCTTGCCGCGCTGTGCCGCATAGCGCCAGTCCAGCAGACCGGTGACGATCGCCAGCATGTCGGCGACGCCCGCCCCGCGTTGCGCTGGTGAGGCATCGGCGATCACGTCCCAGTCGAGAATCACCTCGACAGCGGGGCCGGTTTCCAGGCGCACGCGCCGTTTGCGCTCGCCGACCGGCTCGTCGGCGACGGCGTAGGGCGTGAGCATGGCCGTGCTATCGAGTGCCGGGGGGACGATGATCAGCGGCAGATGGTTGTGTCCCGCCACCACTTTGGCCGCCTCGACGGGCGCACCGCTGCCCACCGCGTAGATGACTTCCACATGGCTGGGCAGGTGTTGCGCCAGATATTCGAACAGGTCGCGGTCGTAGCGAGACGGTTCGGCCTGGATCACCAGGGGCAGCGACAGGCTGACGCTCAGCGCGGCCCATGCTTCCTCGCTGGTGAGCAGCGCCACCCGGCGGCTTTCCTGCACTGCGCTCAGTTCGCGAAAAGTTATCTTGGGCAAGGGCCACACGGCCATCACACACTTCTCCTGCGCTAAGAGGTCTTGATCCGGTCACGGGCCGGTTTGTCACTGGCTAACGGTTGACGTAAGTGTAGTGCGGAATCGCGCGTTCGTCCAGCAGCGCGGTTAGGGGTGCGTGCAAAGGTTGTCAGTGACTTTGGTGCGCCGGATAACCCTCATCCCCCGCCCCCTTCTCTCGATTATTTACCTTACCCCCACCTCGCTTCGCTCGGCTTGCCCCCTCTCC
>DDBP01000323.1 GCA_002332795.1 Anaerolineales bacterium UBA2029
CCCCCTCGAAATACCAGATATAGCTCCAGGTGAGGCCGGGAGTCATGAAGCGGTAGTTGAAGCGGGCCTGCACCGCGCTACCTTCGGGCAGCACGTAGCTGGTGCCGGTCAGATTGCCGTCTGCATCGGGGAAGCCGAAGACGATGTCGCTGAATTGCGGCGTCTCGCGCGGGCCGCCGCCGATGATCAGGTTCTGGCTGGCTGCTTCGCGACCTTCGATGAAGAGGCGAAAACTATAGAGACCGTTTTCCCAGGGGGTGCCCGAACTGCCGATATACCAGGTGCCGCGTTCGCCGCCGCTCCAGGCGGTCGGGGGCAGGCTGTGGCTGGCGCTGGGCACATCATCTACTGTCACGCGCAACTCATAGACCATGCCGTCTACCATGTTGTCGTAATCGAATACCAGGTAGAGGCTGGTCGTGCCGGTGGGCACGGCGGTGACTACGTTGGTGGGAATGCCCGCCTCGTTGATGCGCGTGGTGAAGAACAGGCGGCTGAAACGCGGCGGATCAGTGGGCAGCGGTGGCAGGGTGCGCGGGTATTCCTGTCCCCGGCTGATGCCCAGTGTGGCCGCGCGCACCAGGCCGCGAGCCAGGTGTGACGGGCGCAGGGCGCTGATGAAGCCGCCGACGGGCACACACTGATCGTTGGCGTCGGCGCGCCCATCACCGTTGGAGTCCTGGATGATGCGGCAGTCCACCGTCACGCCTCCGACGCGAGCCGGCGCGATGGTGGGGATGCCGATCAGTCGTCCCTGGCGATCGTAAGCGCCGCCGCCGCTCATGGTGCCGGGGATGGTGGCGCTGGTGCGAATCCAGGCGCGGTTGCCTGCGCGCGCTTCAGCGGTGAAACCGCTCACCGTTCCGCGCGTCACCTCGACTGGCGCGTCCCCGAAGTCGGGGTAGCCTACGACCGTGATCGTGTCGTCGAGGGCGACCTGCTGGGAGTCGCCTAGCTCGACAAAGGGCAGTTGCAGCGTGCCCGGCTCGATGATGCGCCCGTCGAGATAGCGGGTGATGCGCAGCACAGCCAGGTCGAGGCCACGGCTGGCCTCGACGATTTCCGCGGCATAGGTGGGGATGGGCGGTTCGTCCAGACGCACGGTGATGGCGACGACGATGGTGTCGGAACGACAGGTCTCGCTGGGCAGGACATTATGGGCATTGGTGAGGATCAGCCCGTCGGCGCTGACCAGGGTGGCCGATCCCACACAGGAGATGATCGGTTGCCCGCGGCTCTGGTAGGTCTGCATGACGAAGACCGTAGCGCGTTTGATGACCTCCTCGTTGAGTTCGACGGGCGCGGGCGGGAGCGGCTCGTCATCCTGCGCCTTCAGCAGGGCGATCGGCGAGACGATCAGCGTTGTCAGCAGGGCCAGCAGGACTGGCAGGCGGACCGACAGGCGGGACATCAGAAGATCTCCACGGTCTGCAACAGGTTTTCGAAGCGGTAGAGGTTGTCGGCGAAGGCGCTGCGCTCTTCGCGATAGGTGATGACTACCGCCTGGCCGCGGCGTAGCACGACGACATCAACCCCCTGAATCACCAGCGAAACAGTGGCCTGGAAGGGGTTGCGCTCGTCCTGGGTGTAGACGTATTCCATGCGCTTGGCGGGTTCGCCGCGGACAGTCTGATCGGCGCGCAGCAATTCGCGGTAGGCCGGGAAACGCGCTGCTCGCTCCATGGTGAGCAAATCGAGCACCTTGTTCGGCGTGGCGTCTGGGCCAATGGGCAGGACGGAGATTTGCAGCAGGGTTTTGAAGGGCAGCGCGTCCGGGTCTTGCGCGCGAATGACAAAGTCCGGCCCGGCAGTGTCAATCAGCCAGCCGCGCGGCACCTGGGCACGCACTCCCGCTTCCAGGTTCTCGAAAGGCTGAGTAGCACTCAAGGTAGCGTTGCGCATGGTCAAACCCAGGGCGAGCGCGATCACAGCGGTGACCAGGGCCAGGTAGGTGTTCCAGCGCTGCACGCGGTTGAGCGGGGGCGACGGTTCAAAAGGCGGGAAGTTGTTCATGGCAGGCGTCGGCTGAGCGCCAGCGCGGCGCGGGCGTCGGCGCTGGCGATGATGAAGGCGAAGAGGGCAAAAATCGCCGCGGCGAAACCGGCGGCCAGCAGCAGGCCCAGCAGCGGAGAGCTGCCGGTGCTGGCGACGCCAGGGCTGCCGACGATGGCAATGGCCCGGAAGGCATAGTGCGCGCCGCTGACCAGCGCGGCCAGGACGAGTCCGGCGGGCAGCCACAGGATCGCCGTCCGCGCGATCCACAGTTCGGCCAGGAAGAAGCCCACCATCACCCCGCCGGCCAGGTGTGGCAGGGTGATACTGGCCATGCGGAGGGCAGTGGCGGCCAGCGTGGCTTCGGCGAGCAAGGCGTAGCGCACAGAGAGCACCGTCGCAAAACCCACTGACACCGCCAGCCCGTAGGCGACGCCGTCCAGACGCTGACTGATATGCTGGGGCCAGATCGAGTAGCGCAGCACCAGGTACTTGAGGAACTCGGCGGTGAAGCCGACCGTAGCGGCGTAGCCGAGCAGGCGTCCAAAGAAGTCCAGTCCGGGCAACCAACGCTCCGGCTGGAAAAGCTGCTCTTCCAGGGGAACCGCAACGCCGCTGGCGACCAGCGCGCCCAGCAACAGCACCGCGATCAGGTGAGGGCGGGGCTGCCGGGTGCGGCGCTCGGCGCGGTAGGAGAGGATCAGCCACAACAGGGCAGGCAGGACGGCGACGCTCACGCGCCACGACGTTGGGGCAGGGCGAGGAGAAAGCGTTCCCAGGATGTCCGTCAGGGCGTACAGCGCGAACGCCACCAGGAAGAGCGCAGCGGCTTCCAGCCAGGCGGTGCGCCAGACACGCTGACGGGGTTGCGCTTCGGCGACTTCTTCTTCGGCCCCGAACAGCATCGGTTCGAAGGACACGACGACGCTCCTCAGTTTTGGATTGCCACGCAGGGCAATGGTACACTCGTTGCGCCTGTGGTCAAGGCAATTCTATCCTGGCCTGGACGTTACGCCTACCGCTCTCTGCCCCGAAGTTCAGGGGCAGAGGCTCTGTGCGTCATGGGACAAGAGGAAGGTGTACCGTGTTGACCCGTGCCCCGCTTCGTCGGGTTCCTGTCAGCGCTGGGGTGTTGGGGGTGTTGCTATTGGTGCTGTGCCTGGCGGTCGCCGGGGTAGTGGCGCTCGCCCTGCGCAGCGACGGGAACAATGCCGACAACGGCAACCGGATCGTCTACGGCCTGACGCTCAATCCGTCTGGCTTCGACCCACACATTCATGTCTCCAACGAACTGGGCATCCCCTTCTTTTCGGTCTACGACACGCTGGTCTACCGGCACCCGCAGACGATGGACTTCGTGCCTGGTCTGGCGGAGCGCTGGGAGATGTCGCCCGACGGGCTGAACTGGACGTTCACACTCAAGCAAGGGGTCAGGTTTCATGACGGCACGCCCTTCAACGCTCAGGCAGTGGCGGCTAACCTGGATCGCATCACCAATCCGGAACTGGGATCGGGCAAGGCGCGGGCGCTTCTGGGGCCGTACACCGGCTACACCATTAGTGACGATTACACGATCACCCTTCATTTCTCGGAGCCGTATGCGCCGCTGCTGGACGGCCTGAGCCAGGTGTACCTGGGTATGGCCAGCCCCAAGGCCTTGCAGGAGCATTCCAAGAACACCTATCAGTGGCATCAAGTCGGCACGGGACCGTATATGTTGCAGGAGATCGTGCCCGGCGACCATATCATCCTGCGCCGCAACCCGGACTATGCCTGGGGACCGGTGTTCTACGCAGAGGCGACGGCGCAGTCGGTGGACACGGTGGAGTTTCGCTTCTATGAAGACCCGGCTACGCGCAGCCTGGCCCTGGAAAGCGGCGAGGTGCAGGTCATCGGTGAGTTGCTGCCTACCGATGCCGAATTGTTGCTGGGCAACACGCAATTGCGCATCTTCCGGGTGCCGATCCCTGGCTTGCCGCAGCAGTTCTTCTTCAACCTGAAGCGCGCCCCGACTGACGATGTGGCGGTGCGCAAGGCGCTGCTGCACGCGACGAACCGCACTGCGATCGTGGATGCGGTGTTTCAGGGGCAGTCGCCGGTAGCTTATGGGCCGCTGACTTCGGTCACGCCGTACTATGATCCGGCGGTGGAGACGCTGTACCCATTCGACCCGGCTTTCGCGCAGAGTCTGTTGCAGGGGGCAGGGTGGGGCGATGCTGACGGGGATGGCATCTGGGACAGGGACGGCGAGCCGCTGAAGTTAACGGTAGTCTTCGCGTCGTGGAATCAGACGCCAGAGGTGGCACAGCTCCTGCAAAGTCAGTGGCGCGACATTGGCATCGAGGTCGAGTTGATCCGCGTGCCGGACTTTCCCACGCTGCGCGACTATGCTCAGCGGGGCGACTTCAACCTGATCGCTTTCTACGATTTCGGCGTGGACGCCAGCCTGCTCAATCGTTTCTATATGTCCGGCTCGTCCAGCAACTGGTCGGGCTTCAGCGACCCGGAACTGGACGGCTGGTTGCAGGAAGCGGTGCGGCAGGTTGACGCGGAAACGCGGGCTGGTCTGTATATGTCGGCGCAACAGCGAATCATGGAGCAGGCGGTGGTGCTGCCCATCCGCGAATACGTCAATCTGGTCGGCTCGACGGCTCGTCTGGATGGGCTGATCTTCAGCGCCCAGGGCTGGTGGCCGCTGTTGCGCAATCTGCAGGTGGTGCGCTGACCGACGGGTCTATGGCTACGTACGTGTTCCGTCGCCTGGGAGCGGCGCTGGCAGTGGCCTGGCTGGCCATGAGCGCCGCTTTTATTGTGTTGCGCGGGCTGCCGGGAGACGCGGTAGACGCGACCCTGGCCCGCGCTGGCGCGTCGGAGGCGGAGGTGGCCGCACAACGACAGGCGCTGGGCCTGGCTGACCCGCTGTGGGAACAATATGTAGATTACCTGCGCGGAATTGTGCATGGGGACCTGGGGCGATCGCTGGTCAGCGGGCAGCCGGTGACCGAGATGATCGGGCAGCAGATAGGGGCAACGGCGGCTCTGGCGCTGGGCGCGTTGGCGGCAGGCATTGCGCTGGGACTGTCTCTGGGGTTGGCGGGTGGACTGTGGCCCGGCAGCCTGGCGGGAGGCCTGGCCGAGGCGTTCGCTTCACTGGCGCTCTCGACGCCGGTCTACTGGACGGCAACGCTGGCGATCTACCTGTTCACGGTCGTGCTGGGGCTATTGCCCGGTACAGGGGGCGATGGGCCGCGCCATCTGATCCTGCCAGTGATGGTGCTGGGGTTTCACACGGCGGGCGCTATCGCGCAGGTGACGGCGCGCAGCATTCGCGAGGCGGGGACGCAGCCCTTTGTGCAGACGGCGCGCGCCAAGGGCCTGCCGGAAGCAGAGGTAGCCTACCATATTCTGCGGGTGGGCCTGCTGCCGGTCGTGGCGGTGATCGCGCTCCAACTGGGCTTTCTGCTGGGCGGCACGGTGATCACCGAGACGATCTTCGTGCGGCGCGGTCTGGGCCGGTTGCTGCTGACAGCTATCAATACCCGCGACTTTCCCGTCATTCAGGGCGTGGTCACTCTGACGGCGCTCACCTACAGTCTGGTCAACGCCCTGGCCGACCTGTTGTACGCGCAGGTAGACCCGCGCGTGAGCGGCGAGGGGAGAGGGCGATGAACGGCGGACGTCTGCGTCTGGCGCTCGCCATACTGGCAGGGGCCGTCTTGCTGACGGTGCTGGCCCCGTGGCTGGCGACGCACGATCCGCGGCACGCTGTCCCCGAAGATCAGCTTGCGCCGCCTTCCAGAGAGTATCTGTTTGGCACCGATCTGCTGGGGCGAGACGTGTTCAGCCGCACGCTGTATGGCGGACGGCGCACGCTGGGTGTGGCCCTGCTGACCGTGCTCATCACGCTGCTGCCCGGTCTGGTCATTGGCATGGCCGCGGGCTACGGCGGGCGCTGGCTGGACACAGCCCTGATGATGGTCATGGACGCGCTGCTGGCCTTTCCCAGCCTGATTCTGGCCCTGGCGCTGATCGCCGTGCTGGGCAATGGGGTGATGCAGGTGGCCCTGGCCGTGGGCATGGCAGGCATTCCCGCGTACGCGCGGGTGACCCGCGCCGCCGTTCTGGAAGCGCGCGCCCTGCCCTTTGTGGAAGCCGCGCGCGCACTGGGGGCGCGTCCGGCGGCGATCCTGTGGCGACACATTGCGCCGACTGTTGCGCCGCCGCTGCTGGCTTTTGCCGGAGTGACGCTGAGTTGGGCGGTGCTCAACGGGGCGGCGTTGATGTTCCTGGGCTTTGGAGGTGACATTGCCGCCCCCGACTGGGGTATCATGCTGGCCGACGCGCGGGCGTCGTTCCGCACTGCGCCGTGGACGGCGCTGGCTCCTGGCGTGGCGCTCAGCGTGACGGTCTTCGCCATCAATCTGCTGGCCGGTGCCCTGGCCGAACACCCCGCCAACCGCTGAAGCCCCTGATTATGGCCCGCCGATGGCGAAACGCTCCTCGTTGGAGCGCGTCTCGCCAACCCATACTCCCTGAGAGGTGGCGTACTGGGGGTAAGGTGTGGCCGTAGCGTCAATGGGCTGAATGGGACGGGGATCGCCGGGGCTGTCGTTGCGATAACTGGCGCGGATGCGGTATTCGCCCTCGGTCACGCCGATGGCGGCCAGGTCAGCGGGGCTGAAAGAATACGTCTCGGTGCAGCGGGTGTGTGCACCGAGCAGGTGCAGGGTGTCCGGGTTGCTGAAGGTGACGGGTGCCTGGTAGGTGCGCGGCTGATTGGCAATGGGCGCTCCCGCCCCCACGCGCGTGATCTCAAAGGTGACGCCGTCCACGGTGGGATCGCTGGTCAGGATCGGCCCTTCCAGGTTCAGATGCAAGATGATAGGGCCGTCGCCCTCGTTGATGAAGGTCAGGTGCAGGGTGAGCGGCTCGCCCGCGCGGAACTGTTCTTTGTCCAGCCGGAGCTTGAGATCGAGCGCGCCTCGCTGATCGCTCTTGAAGGCGATCACCGAGCGGTTGTTGCCACCCAGGGGCGCGGCGAGATCGGAGCAGCGCGGGCCGTCGGAGAGGGGGGCGTAGAAACGCTGGACTATGGCCAGGCCCACCGTGATCACGACAGCGGCTACGAAGGCCAGCCCCGCGCGGGTGTTGGGTAGACGGCTGCGGATCCGGCCTCCCTCCTCCACGTCCCTCAAGCTCCTTGATCGCTCAGCCAGCGGCGGACTGTCTCGATCACTGCCTCCGGCGCGGTCTGCGACAGGTCGAACCAGCAGATGCCCGTGTCGTGGCCTCGAAACCAGGTGTACTGGCGACGGGCATAGGCGCGTGTCTCACGCTGGATGGCCTGGATCACCTGTTCCAGGGTGATCTCCCCGGCGAGATAGGGTTGCCATTGGGCATAGCCCAGGCCGGAGAGCGCCGGACACTCCCAAGTATAGCCCGCCTGAAGCAAAGCGCGCACTTCGTCTTCCAGGCCTGCGCGGATCATCTCCTCGATGCGGGCGTCAATGCGGGCGTAGAGTTCACTGCGGGGGCGGGTGAGGCCGATCTGCAAGATGCGGTAAGCAGGAGGGGATTTGCGCTGCAGGGCGCTGATCGGGGTGCCGGTGCGCAGCCAGACTTCCAGGGCGCGGATGACACGGCGCACGTTGCGATAGTCAATGCGGGCGGCGGCAGCGGGATCGGCGGCGCGCAGGCGGTCGTGCAGAGCGCGCGCGCCGTGTGTGGCAGCGAAGTCTTCCAGTTCGGCGCGCAGGGCCGGGTCGGGTGGCACTTCGGGAATGCTCCAGCCTTCGATGATGGCCGTGAGGTACTGGCCGGTACCGCCCACCAGGAGGGGCACTTTGTCGCGCGCCAGGATGTCGGCAATGGCCTGGTAGGCGGCGCGCTGGTATTCCGCCAGGGTAAAGGCGCGGTCGGGGGTGACGATGTCAATGAGGTGATGAGGGACGGTTGCCAGTTCCTGCGGGCTGGGCTTGGCCGTGCCGATGTCCATGTAGCGGTAAACCTGGCGGCTGTCCGCGCTGACGATCTCCCCGTCAATGGTCAACGCGATCTGAATGGCCAGACTCGTCTTGCCGACCGCCGTCGGCCCCAGGATGACCACTAACGGATCGCGCGCGGC
>DDBP01000324.1 GCA_002332795.1 Anaerolineales bacterium UBA2029
CACGCGCAGATCGGGGCGGAGTTCGCCCGTCGCTACGGGCTGCACCCGAAGGTGGTCAACTGCATTGCCTCGCACCATCACGAGGTAGAGCAGGAATGCGTCGAGGCGATGATCGTCGAGGCCGCCGACGCCATCTCCGGCGCGCGGCCCGGCGCTCGGCGCGAGAGCCTGGATACCTACATCCGCCGCATCAAGGCTTTGGAAGACCTGGCCAAGGAATTCCCAGGCGTCGAGCAGAGCTATGCTCTGCAGGCCGGGCGCGAAGTGCGTATCATGGTCAAGCCAGAGGAAATTGACGACCTGGCTGCCATGCGCCTGGCCCGCGATATCTCTCGCCGCATCGAGGAGACCATGCAATACCCCGGTCAGATCAAGGTGACAATCATCCGCGAGACACGCGCGGTAGACTACGCCAAGTGACTCTCAAGCGCACCGACGGCGGGCTAACAATGCCCGCCGTCGCCTGTCCTGCCTTCTTATGATTCTCTTCAACCAGCGCGCGCCAGGGTGCGGGCCAGCTCGCTGGCGCTGCGCACCAGGATAGGCGGCTCTGGCAACCAGGGATAGTAGGTAATCTGCTGCGGCTGCGTGACCAGAAACTGCGGTGTCGCCAGGTCCTGTACCAGCCCAAACCCTCCGCTGCGCATCAATTCGTACAGCAGCCCAACCATCGCTCCCGTCCAGGCAGAGGCCGGGAAGACGTCAATCCGGTGAAACGAGCGCGAGCCGTCCAGCCCCGGCGCGCGCAATACCAGCCGCCCCCCATCTGCGCACAAGACCTGCTTCACGTCCGGCCCCAGCGGCAAGACACGAGCTATCTGCTCCGACGTTTCGAGAACCTGCCGCACCGCGGCGCGGTCTCCATCGGCGAAACGCCCATCCTGGGCATGACAGACGAGGATCACCATCTCCCGGACCATGACGTGCCTCCTCCGCGCGGGGCGGACCCCGCCGGGCATCCAGCCGGTTGATACGGTAAGAATAGCACACATGTTCGCATTACTCAAATTGCCTGGTGTGCGCACGGATTGACAGCATTCGATCATCTGCTCCTCTATCTGTGGGGGTGAGTATGCCAACGATACCGCCATATGTGCCGATCTCGACCCTCTGTCGCAGGTGATCTGTCAGCGACTCGGCAAGGGAAGAACCATGCCATTGGGGCAGTCTCAGTGTGATCGATCCCTGCCAAGAGACGACCAAATCGCGGCAAAGCCCTGTTAAGATGCCGGCGTTCAGCCGTGCCTGCTGCGCGCTCCTGGCTAGATCGTCGGGGCCATCCGGCGCTATACTACGGCCAGGGATCAGCCGGACAGAGGAGAACGATTATGCGTGCGGAAATTCTGTACCGCCCGTCCTATTCGATGGCGATCGTTGACCTGGAACCCTACGAGGAAATCAGCGTGGAATCCGGCGCGATGGTCAGCATGACTGAAGGAATGAAGTTGAAGACGCGCACCGAAGGCGGGGTCTTGCGCAGCCTGACCCGCTCGTTGCTGGGGGGCGAGAGCTTCTTCGTGAACGTCTTCCAGGCTCCGGCGCAGGGCGGGCAGATCAACCTGGCCCCGGCCATGCCCGGTGACATGATGATCCTGGAAATGTACGGGGAGTCGCTGTTGGTGCAGAGCGGCTCATACGTCGCGTCGTCGCTGGGCATCACCATTGACGCGAAGTGGAGCGGCGCGCAGACCTTCTTCGCTTCAGAGGGTCTGGTGATGCTGCGCGCCCGTGGCGAAGGGTTGTTGCTGCTCTCCAGCTACGGCGCGATTCACCCCATCGAGCTGGCCCCTGGGCAACGCTACACGGTGGACACCGGTCATCTGGTCGCTTTCACCGAGGGGATCGGCTTCCGGGTGCGCCCGGCGGGCGGCGTGCGCTCTACCCTGCTCAGCGGTGAGGGGCTGGTCGTAGACCTCACCGGCCCAGGGCGAGTCTATATGCAGACGCGCTCGGCGGATGCTTTCCTGGCCTGGCTGGCTCCCAACCTGCCGCAGGCTGGCCCGCCGCAGAGTTAGCGTGCCCGCGCGTCTGGGGTTTTGCACCGCTGAGACGCAGAGGGAGCAGAGGAGTAGAGCAAGGACGCTGTGCCTTTCTCTGTAATTTCTGCGCGCTCTGGAGTGGAATCCGCCCGCAACATGGCGAAAGGAAACAGGATGGCAGCTTCGTATGAGTCTCTCTTTGGGGGAATACTGGCCGAGGTCGAGGGGGAAATGCGCGCTGCCCGGCAGGAACAGCGCGAAGTCGCGCCGCTGATGTGGCAGATGATCGATCATCACTTCGGTTGGAACGCGGAAGACGCGGCGCAGAGGGCGCGTATTGCTGGTAAACGGGTGCGCCCGGTGCTGATGGCGCTGGTGGCACAGGCAATCGCGGGCAGTTACCGACACGTGCTGCCTGCGGCGGCGGCGCTTGAGTTCCTGCACAATTTCACCCTCATTCACGACGACGTGATGGATCGCTCGCTGGAACGTCGGCATCGCCCGACCGTGTGGAGCATTTGGGGCAGCGACCAGGCGATCAATGCCGGAGATGGCCTCTATGCCCTGGCGAATCTCACCCTGACGCGCTTGCTGCGGCTGGATGTGCCCCCCGCGCGCATCGTACGTGCGGCGGCGGTGCTGTCGCAGGCGTGCCTGTGGACGGCGGAAGGACAGGTGCTCGACATGACCTTCCCGCAGCGCGAAGACGTGACCGTGGCCGAGTACCTGACCATGATCACGCACAAGACGGCAACGCTGATCGAAGCCGCCGCACAGATGGGCGCGTTGCTGAGCACTGACGACGAAGCGGTCGTCCAGGCGTATGGGCAGTTCGCGCGAGCGTTGGGCATCGCCTTTCAGGTGCGCGACGACTACCTGGGCATCTGGGGCGACGAAGCGATCACAGGCAAGTCGGCGACGGGCGACATCCGCGAGAAGAAAAAGTCGTATCCGGTGCTGTTCGCCTGGGAGCGCGCGGGCGACAGCGACCGCGAGACTTTGCGCCGCATCTATGCGCAGCCGACGCTCTCCGACCAGGACGTACAGCAGGTCGTGCGCATTTTGGAGCGGACAGGCGCGCCCGCCGAAACCGAGCGCGTGGCCGACGACTATTACCAGGCTGCGCTGAGGCACCTGGACGCGACCGGTAGTGCCAATGCTGCGCAGACGCAGTTGCGGCAACTGGCCTCGTTCCTGGTGCGCCGCGCCTACTGAACGCTCACTCGCTCAGCGCCGCGACCAGTTGGCGCAGTTGCTGTTTGTAGTTGTCGCCGGTGAAGTCGAAACGCGGTTTGCGGCGCAGCGCATCGGGCACTTCGGCAGGCTCCAGCAGTGCCACCAGGATGGGCTTGCGCGTCTTGACGAAGTAGTCTAGCGCTTCGGCGACGTTGGTGGCGTGAATGGCCAGCGGAGTGAGGATCAGCACCATCGCCCGGCATTCCGTCAGGGCGGGATGCACGCCCGTCGCCCATTGCACCAGGTTGTCCTCTGGCCCCGGCAGCCAGACCGGTATGCCGCTGCGCGTCAGGTCTTCGGCCAGGATTTCGGCGAACTCGGCGTCGGACACGCTATAATTCACGTACACGGGAGGCGTGCTGAGCCTGGACTTCCCCTTGCCAGGTACCAGGTCGGCGAACTGCGCCGGATCGGGGCGCTTGAGGCGGGCGTGCAGGGGGGTGCGCCCCATACGGATCACGGTGGTGCCGCAGAATGCACAGGTACCGCGAATGCCGGGCGCACCGCGCCGCGTCCAGATCGCCTGAGGCGCTTCGATGGGCGTCTTCTGGCGACAGCTCACGCAGTAGGCTTCGAATTCGTCTTCGTCGTCGTACAGTTCGTCGAACAGGTCGAGTTCGTCGTCCATGGGCGGGTCTTGGGGCTGAGAGTCGGGAGTCATGAGTCACGAGTTGAGTGCATACAGGTCACGGGGCTGGTGGCGAGCCATCTGCCAGCCGGACACAAGACTACCACACCCCGCGAATTATGCGTAACTGCGGCACCGCAGTAAAATGGGGGCGTTTGGCCAGGGGACAGTGCCGGGCCGACAGCAACCAGGACGGCCCGCCCGCTTTGACGAAGATCACACATTCAGTTGGGAAGGGTTCCGATGACAGACCTTGAACAAAAAGCCATCAATACCATTCGCACACTGGCGATAGATGCCATCCAGAAAGCCAACTCCGGACATCCCGGTTTGCCGCTGGGCGCAGCGCCCATGGCCTATGTGTTGTGGACGCGCTTCCTGAAGCACAACCCCCGCGATCCCAAATGGCCCGATCGCGATCGCTTTGTGCTTTCGGCGGGGCACGGCTCGATGCTCCTCTATGCGTTGCTCTACCTCACTGGCTATGACGTGACGCTGGACGACATCAAGCAGTTTCGTCAGTGGGGGAGCATCACACCGGGGCACCCGGAAGCCGCGCTGACGCCTGGCGTCGAGACTACGACCGGACCGTTGGGGCAGGGCTTCGCCACGGGCGTGGGCATGGCCATTGCCGAGCGCTACCTGGCGGCGCATTTCAACACCCCAGAGCATACGGTGGTAGATCACTACACCTATGCCATTGTCAGCGATGGCGACCTGATGGAAGGGGTCGCTGCCGAAGCCGCTTCGCTGGCCGGTCATCTGAAGCTGGGCAAGCTGATCTACCTCTACGACGACAATCAGATTTCGCTGGACGGGCCGACGGCGATGGCCTTCACGGAAGATGTCGCCAAACGCTTTGAAGCCTACGGCTGGCAGGTGTTGCGCGTGGCCGACGGCAACGATCTGGCGGCTATCGAGGCGGCGATCCGCGCGGCTCAGGCCGACGTTGAGCACCCTTCGCTGATCATGGTGCGCACGGTGATCGGCTATGGCAGCCCGAACAAGGCGGGCACTGCCGAAGTGCACGGCGCGCCCCTGGGCGAAGAAGAAGTTCGCCTGACCAAGCAGGCTTTGGGCTGGCCGACCGAGCCGCCGTTCCTGGTGCCGGATGACGTGCTGGCGCATTTCCGGCAGGCAGTCGAGCGGGGTCAGGCGGCGCAGGCGGCCTGGCAGCGCACTTTCGAGGGCTGGAAGGCGGCTCAGCCGGCGCTGGCCGACGAATGGGCGCACATGATGTCCAATACGCTGCCCGCGGGCTGGGACGCGGATTTGCCCGTTTTCCAGCCAGGGACTGCGGTCGCCACGCGCAATGCGTCGGGCAAAGTGCTCAACGCGCTTGCGCCGCACCTGCCGGGGCTGATCGGCGGCGCAGCGGACCTGGATTCCTCGACCAAGACCTATCTGAATCTCAGCGGTGACTTCCAGGCGGGGCAGTATGGCAACCGCAACCTGCGCTTCGGTGTGCGCGAACACGCCATGGGCGCGATCGTCAATGGCATGGCGGCGCACGGCGGGCTGATCCCCTATAGCGCGACCTTCCTGGTCTTCTCCGACTACATGCGTCCGGCTATTCGCGTGGCTGCGCTGAGTGAGTTCGCGCCGATCTTCGTCTTCTCCCACGATAGCATTGGCCTGGGCGAGGATGGCCCCACGCATCAACCGATCGAGCAGATCATGTCACTGCGCCTGATCCCTCGTCTGGAAGTGTTCCGTCCTGCCGACGCCAACGAGACGGCGGCAGCCTGGCGCTGCGCCATCGAGAATCGTGACCATCCCACGGTGATCGCGCTCACCCGTCAGAATGTGCCGGTGCTCGACCCAGCCTGGGGCATTGCCGAAGGCGTGGCGCGCGGGGCCTACGTGCTGGCAGAAGCGCCAGAGGGTCGCGTAGATGTCGTGCTGATCGGCACTGGCTCCGAAGTGCACCTGGCGCTGGAGGCGCAGAAGTTGCTGGCGGCGGAAGGGATCGGCGCGCGCGTGGTCAGTATGCCCTGCTGGGAGCGCTTCGCCAAACAGCCGCAGGAGTACCGCGACAGCGTGCTGCCGCCTCATGTGAAAGCGCGCGTAGCGGTGGAGGCGGGCGTCACAACCGGCTGGCAGAAGTGGGTTGGTCTGGAAGGCGAGATCGTGGGGGTAGATCGCTTCGGCGCGTCCGCACCCTACAAGGTCATCTACGAGCAGTTCGGCCTGACGGCGCAGCGCATCGCCGAGCGCGCCCGTGCGCTGGTGGTGAAGGCCTGATCTGCGCGCCTTCGTCGCACCCTTCAAGGGCGGACAGCCATTGAGTGCATCTCGAACACTTAACTTTAC
>DDBP01000275.1:0-1346 GCA_002332795.1 Anaerolineales bacterium UBA2029
CGCCCCGCGACGCAGTCGCGAGGGAGAGGGGATTGAGGGGTGAGGGCCAGATACAGCGCGAAAGTTCATAACAGCCTCTAGGCAGGTCACCGACCCGTTCGCCGCAGACGCTCCTGAATCTCGGCGACGGCGGCTGCCGCCTCGACATTGCAGTTGTAGAGCGCTCCCTTGCCCAGGTAGTAGGTGCCGACCAGGTACAGCCCTGGCCAGCCGAGGACCTCGCGTCTGCCCGCGCTCACGTCGTCGGGCGGCTCGTCTACGCGCAGCGGCCAGCCGTCGCGATTGGTCGGCACGTCGCCCAGGTCGAGGAAGCTGAACAGGGCTGGTTGATAACCCGTCGCCAGAATCACCACATCCACACGCACGCGCGCCCCGCTGCTCAGGATTACGTCTGGCCCGTCGAAACGCGCGGGCGCGTCCACGCAGCGCACCCGCCCGCCCCTGACCGCCTGGATCAGCTCCGCACCGCGCGTCGCGCCCGCGGCGGTGCTCTCGGCTTCGGTGCGGGGCACCTTGATGCCCAGTCGATCCAGATGCTCGAACTTCAGGCGGTCAATGCGCGCCAGCAAGGCGCGGCCCAGGGGTGCGGGCAACCATTCGGCGATCATCATCCAGGCATGCTTGGGCAGTCCCCAGGGGTAGCGCGGGCGCAGCACTACACCAGTACGCTGACTGAGCAGCACAGGGCGGGCTGCATGAGCGCCCAGGTCGGTGGCAATGTCCACCCCGCTCGGCCCGTTGCCGACCACCATCACCCGTCGTCCGCGAAACGGTTCTGGCCCGCGATAGGCGCAGGCGTGTAACAACTCGCCAGTGAAGGTCTCCTGGCCGGGGATTGGCGGCTGATAGGGGCGGCCAAAGCGCCCCGTGGCGACGATCAACGCCGGATACCAGGCGGAACCGGCGCTGCTCTCCACCCGCCAGCCGTCGCCTTCGGGACAGGCGCGGTAGACGGTCACGCCCAGGCGGATGTTCAGACGGTGCGCGTGCACGAAGCATTCCAGGTAACGGTGATACTGTCGCCCGCTGGGAAAGATGCCGAACCACCAGGGAAACCGACACCCTGGCAGATGGGAATAGAAGCGCGAAGTATTCAGGCGCAGCGACGGGTAGACGCTGGCCCAGGTGGACGCGATCACTGGCGCGCGATCCAGCACCAGATAAGGGATGCCCGCCTGCCCCAGGAAATAGGCGCTGGCGATCCCTGCCGGGCCAGCGCCAATGACCAGAACCTCCGCTGACTCCACGCGCGCCTCCTCTTTCGACTGTGGCCCGCCCGATCTTGGCGCAGATCGACGCGCGCGGCAAACGGGCATTGCGTCAGGAGGTAGCTTCCCCTCGCCCCG
>DDBP01000275.1:1532-14567 GCA_002332795.1 Anaerolineales bacterium UBA2029
CTCTAGCCCTGTCCGCCCTTGAACCCCTCGCTGAGAGAGGTCGAGGGGGCAGTCGCGCCGCGGGTTGCTGACAGGCTATCGCGCCGGGTTACGGGCGGGCTGCCTCGTCGCGGAAGATACGCACGCGGCGATTCGGCTCGGTGCCGTAGCTATGCGACACCAGGTGCGCCGCGCGGGCCATGTCGTGTTGCTTGCGCCGGATGTAGGCGTCCTGCGGCGACAGGTCTACCGAACGCTCCCCGCTGCGCACCCGGCGAATGGCCTCTTCCGTCTCGCGGATGGCTGCCGTCAGGGGATCGTCGTCCTGCGGCGAGTCGTGATACAGGTCGAAGATGTCCACCAGGAAGTCCTCGACCTGCGTGGCCGTGTTGGCGCGCAGCACGTAGATCGAAACGCCCATCCGCTCAGCGTCCACGATCAGGCGCGGGCGACGGCGGTAGTAGGTCTTCAGCGTGACCAGAGCCTGCGCCGACTCCAGATCGTCCACGATTTCTATCGGGACGTGCAGTTGCCGCGCCACGTCCAGCAGGCGGTTGCGCGCCAGCCCATAGGGGAAGACGTGCAGCGTGGGCAGACCACGCCCTTCCCTGCGGGCCGGCTCGAACGGCTCCGCGCGGCTGTAGCCATAGTCCGGTTCGGACGTGCGCGCAGGAGCCATCTCGCGCCGCCCGGCCTGACGCCGCCCGCCGTTGCGACCCCCGTTGCGCTCGCCGAAGGCCAGTTCTGGGCGGGCGGTCTCGATGGTGATCGTGCCGTCGGGGTTGCGCTGCCGGATTTCGACTGGCAACGGACGCCCGCGCAACTTGGCATCTACGGCTGCGGCCACGTCATCCAGCACCACCAACCGGTTGCGCGTTTGAATCTCCACCAGCACGTTGAAGGTAGGCGGCGCGCGACGTTCCAGCACGGTCTTCTGCGTACCACGTCGCCGCGCTTCCTCGTCGGAAAGCGTGACCGACTCGATCCCGCCGACCAGATCGGAGAGGGTAGGGTTGAGCAGCAGGTTATCGAGCGTGTTACCGTGCGCCGTGCCGATCAGTTGTACGCCGCGCTCGGCGATGGTGCGGGCCGCCGCTGCTTCCAGTTCGCGCCCGATCTCGTCAATGACGATCGTCTCCGGGTTGTGATTCTCGACCGCCTCGATCATCACTTCGTGCTGCAACACCGGCGTCGGCACCTGCATCCGGCGCGCGCGCCCGACTGCCGGGTGTGGCACATCGCCGTCACCGCCGATCTCGTTCGACGTGTCTACGATCACCACGCGGCGCGTTTCGGCCAGCACGCGGGCAGCTTCGCGCAGCAGAGTGGTCTTGCCCACGCCGGGCGGCCCCAGCAACAGCACATTGTTGCCAGACTCGATGATGTCGGCCAGGATGTCAATGGTGCCGTAGACGGCGCGCCCCACACGACAGGTGAGACCGACGATATGCCCACGCCGGTTGCGAATGGCGCTGATGCGGTGCAGGGTGCGCTCGATCCCCGCGCGGTTGTCCTCGTCGAATTCGCCCACTCGCTCGGTGACGTAGGCGATCATCTCGGCGGTGACCTCGCGCGAGTCCAGCACCACTTCTCCGTCGGTGAAGCGGGCGGTGGGCACGCGCCCCAGGTCGAGGATCACTTCCAGCAGTTCGTCCTCGTCGCGCCCCAGGGCGTTCAGCTTTTCCACCAGGTGCGGCGGCAAGACCGCTTTCAGTTTGTCCAGATCATCGGTGATTCGACGTTCCATATCCCTGTTTCTACTGATGATGACCGTTGAGCCACCAGGAGGCCCACCGGTTCAGACGATGCTTGGGCCAGCGCGCGAGTTTGCGCACAGTGATCGGCCCATCGGTGACGGGTGGCCGCAGCCGCCCCGGTTCCAGGCCGGGCACAGGGGCCAGTTCCATGCGCTCCAGGCGAGGCGCAGTGTGCTTGACCATCAGCGCGTGCTCAGCACACGCCACAAATCCGACTCGTTCCAGCACCCCGCGCAACCAATCCTGATAGGCTCGCGCGTACAGATAGACCGGCACTTCGGCAGTCCGCGGCAGGTGCGTCAGCGCGGCCAGGATCACTTCGGCGGCCTGATCGTAGACTTCCGGGTGGAAGTAGGGCTTGATCACCACGCCGTTCTTGCCTTCGACGACTTCCAGATACCCCGCGATCTGCCCGTCGCGCTCGTAGATCAGGCCACTCTGTTCGGCTTCTGGCCACGGCTCGGCCTGCTGCAACAGGCGCGGGACAGTGTTGGCATAGAGCAGGCTGACGGCTGCCGCGTCGCGTTCGGTCTCGGCGCGCACCAGCGACGGATCGGCATCCGCGCGACCCGGATCGCGGCGCAGAATGGCCTGCCGCGAGTAGACAGCGAAACCCGTCTGCCGGAAGGCGACAAAGGCAGCGTGTCCCTCCGGCACTTCCGCGCTGACCACCAGCGCTCCGCGCCTGCCCGCTTCGGCGACCAGCGTATCAATGATCGCCAGCCAGTAGGGCAGATGAACGGGTTGCGGTTCCGGAGCCAGGAAAGTGAGCTGTGCGACGGCGCGCCCGGCCCGCTGACGGAACTGCCCCACAAAGCCGCCCTCGCCGTTGCGGATGACGACTGTCGGCGCGCCCAGGTCGGCCAGGGGCAGGGCGGAGAGCAACGCTCCCTCCATCCCCGGCAGGCCACGGGCCAGGGTTTGCGTCATATCGAGCGGCAGGCGCTGCGCGATGAGTCGCCGTACCAGCGCCAGGTCGAGCGGCGTAATGGGCCGCGCCTCACAGTCGGGCATCCGTCGGCCTCTTCATGCGTGCCAAACCACGCGCGTGAGCCATCCCGCGCATGACTTTCTGGGCGACCGGTTGCCAGGATACCGTGCCGGAAAGAATCGCAAGAGCCGCAGGGAGGACAATGCCGAAGCGTGGTTTCATCCTATGTACATTTTAGTTCAGGTTGCCTCGCCTGACAATAGCAGGCGCTTTAAAGGCATGTTACAGGAGAGTAAAGAAAGTGGAGATGGGCGGACAACAAGGCAGCTTTCTCGGATAACCCTCTTTGAACCCCAGCCGAAGCGTTGGCTCCATCCCGACCAGCTCTACTTCATTGAGAACTTCCAGTTAGTGACTTCGCACAAATGCCTGCGTCTCCCTGTTTCCAGCAGATCGGGCGCGTGCAAAGGTTGTCAGCGACCGGCTTGACACCGGAGCGTTCACCTCACCCCCAGCCTCGCTGCGCCAAGCGGGGGTGAGGTAAACTGGAGCGCGGCTAACTGCCTGACACTTTTTGCACGCACCCCGCTGAACCCCCTCGCGGGGCGAGACTCCCTTCACCCCCGCCGAATTTGAGGCGGCCTGCCTATCCGCGCCGGATTCCCTCTTAGATCCGGCTTGAATCTGTCCAAGATTCCGATCACACTACAGAGGGGACTGCCTGGACACCCCTTTGCACGCACCCGGCGGGCGAAAACCCTCTTGACCCCAGCCGTGATTGTGGATACCCTCTACCAAATCTCTGTGGCAGGCCGGTTTCCGCATTCTGTGCACGAGGCGACCTATGGCAGGATACCTGTTGCGACGCCTGACCCTGGCCATCCCTGTGCTGTTGGGCATTCTGTTTGTCACCTTCTCGCTGGCGCGTCTGCTGCCCGGCGACCCCTGCCATTCGGCGTTGGGCGAAAAGGCAACGCCGGAGATTTGCGCGGCCTTCAACGAGCGCTACGGCCTCAACGAGCCGATTCCGGAGCAGTTTCGCATCTACCTGCGCGACGTGCTGCACGGCGACCTGGGCAACTCGATCAAGTTCGGTCGCCCGGTCACCGAGTTGATGGTCGAGCGCCTGCCGGTGACGCTCGAACTGAGCTTCTTCGCCATGACCTTCGCCGTGCTGATCGGCATCCCGCTGGGCATTGTCTCGGCCTACTATCACAACTCCGCCATAGATGTAGGGACGATGATCTGGGCCAACATCGGCGTTTCGATGCCGGTGTTCTGGCTGGGCCTGATGCTGTCGTATCTGTTTGGCGTGGCGCTCAAAGACACCCCCTTCTGGTTGCCGCCTACTGGTCGGCTGACGGCGGGGCGCATCATCGAGCCGTTCTACCAGGCCTGGGGATTGGACGTAGACGGCAGCGCCCTGACTCTGCCCGGTTTCATCGCCAACATCAACACGCTCAACGCGCTGCTGGTGCGCGACTGGGCCGGCTTCTGGGACGCGCTCAAGCACATGATCCTGCCGGCGATGGCCCTGGGCACTATTCCGCTCTCGATCATCGCCCGCATGACACGCTCCAGCCTGCTGGAGGTGCTGGGCCTCAACTATGTGCGCACGGCGCGGGCCAAGGGGGTGCACGAACTCAGCGTGGTGGTGCGGCATGGCCTGCGCAACGCGCTGTTGCCAGTGGTGACGATCATCGGGCTGTCGCTGGGGTCGTTGATGAGCGGAGCCGTGCTCACCGAGACGGTCTTTGGCCTTTCGGGGGTGGGACGCATTCTCTACGACTCGATCACGGGCCGCGATTACACGGTGGTGCAGGGCTTCACCCTGGTGATCGCGGTGATGTTCGTCTTCATCAACCTGATCGTGGACACGCTCTACGCCTATCTGGATCCGCGTATCCGCCTTGAGTAGAGACCATGCACAGCACAGAACCTGCCTCATCTGATCTTGATCTCAGAGCAGCCGACGTCGTTGCCATCACCAGGCCGCCCAAAAGCCTGTGGCGCGAGACTATCGAGCGCCTGCTGCGCAAGCCATCGGCGCTGGTGGGGCTGACCATCCTGGGCATTCTGGTGGTTGTCGCCATCTTCGCCCCCCTCATCGCCACGCACGATCCGCTGGCCGTCTTGCTCGATGTGCCGGAGGAAGGCGTCGCCAAGCGCGATGCGCCGTGCATTCACCTGTTCGGCTGCCCCGGCGCAGGCGACGTGCTGGTGAAGGCCGCCCCCGCCGAACCGATTGCCGCCGCCTCGCTTAGCTCCACCAACTCCCTGATGGCAGCGGCGCACGGCAAGACGATCAGCATCTGGAACGCCAGCAATGGCAAGCTCATGATGACTCTGGAGCACGACGGGCCGGTGACCGCCCTGGACTGGAGTCCCAACGACCAGAAAATCCTGGCGGCGAGCAGCGAAGAACTCTACGTCTGGGATGTCAACCGGCGCGCGCTGAGCCGCACCCTGGAACACGAGGGCGGGGCGACCCTGGTGCGCTGGAATGCTGACGGCACGCGCTTCCTCAGCGCGGACACGCACACAGTGCGCCTGTGGGATACGCTGTCGTGGACGCTGGTGGCCGCCATCGAGTCGCCGGAGCCGCTGCTGACTGTGCAGTGGAATTCCAACGGCACGCTGGTGCTGACCGCCAGCGGCAACGAGGCCAAATTGTGGAACGCTTTCGTCGGCACGGAAGTTGCCACGCTGGCACACGACGTGCCCCTGACCAGCGCCAGTTTCAACAAGGCCACCAACCGCATCCTGACCACCAGCGGCGACAAGCTCTATATCTGGAACGCTTCTACCTTCCAGCGCGAGCTGACCATTGATCATGTGGGCGCGCTGAGCAATGGCACCTGGAGCGAGGCTATCTCGCGCGGCATTCAGAACGTCATGGCCAGCGACGGCGACACCGCCTACGTGTGGCGCGTGGCCACTGGCGAGCAGGTACTGGCATTGGAGCACGGCGAGCCGATCCTGCAGATGGGCGGTAGCCCCCTGGCGACGCGCATCTTCACGCGGGGCGAGCACACGATCAAAGTGTGGGATGCCAGGAGCGGCGACCGCGTGCTGACCATCGAGCGCGACGCGCCCATCCTGCAGGTCGCCTGGCAGAACAGCGGCGGCGGTGTGCTGGTCGCCACCACCGACGAGATCAGCGTGGTCAAGACCTCCGACTATCAATACCTGATGGGCATAGATGGCAACCTGCGCGATCAGTTCAGCCGCGTGATCTATGGGACGCGGCTGTCGCTCATCGTGGGCCTGACCACAGTGACGCTGGCGGTGATCATCGGCACCATCAGCGGGGCAGTGGCCGGTTACGTCGGGGGTTGGGTGGACAACGTGATCATGCGCATCATGGACGTGTTGCTGGCCTTCCCGCCGCTCATCCTGGCCATCGCCGTGGTGACCGTGCTGGGGCCGGGGCTGATCAACGCCCTGCTGGCCATCTCTGTAGTGTTCATTCCGGCCTATGCGCGCGTGGCGCGGTCGGGGGTGCTGGCGGTCAAGGAAGAGGACTTCGTCACCGCCGACCGGGTACTGGGCGTCAGCCATGCACGCATCCTGTTCCGGCGCATCATGCCCAACGCGCTGGCTCCGTTGATCGTGCAGGCGACGCTGGGCATCGGCACGGCCATCCTGGATGCGGCGGCGCTGTCGTTCCTGGGGTTGGGGGCGCAACCGCCCACGCCCGAATGGGGAGCCATGCTCGGCGCGGAGCGCAACCAGGTTTTCACCGCGCCGCATCTGGTGTTCTACCCTGGTATTGCCATCATGATCACGGTGCTGGCGTTCAATCTGCTCGGCGACGGGTTACGCGATGCGCTCGACCCGCGCCTGGATCGTTGACAGGGAGGGACTGCGCTGGCCATGACAGACAAGACTCGTGACAACGGCAAACCTCCGGCAGAAGAGCCGCCTCTTCTGCAGGTCAAAGACCTCAAGACCTATTTCTTCACGCGCCGGGGTATTGTCAAGGCGGTAGATGGCGTCAGCCTGACCGTCCGGCGCGGCGAAATTCGCGGCGTGGTGGGGGAATCCGGCTGTGGCAAGAGCATGACCGCCATGTCCATCCTGCAACTGGTGGACAAGCCGGGCCGCATTGTCTCCGGCGAAGTGTGGTTCAAGGGCGAGAATCTGTTGACCAAATCGCGGCGGGAGATGTCCGCCATCCGCGGCAAGCAGATCTCGGTGATCTTCCAGGAGCCAAAATCATCGCTCAACCCCGTGCTGAAGGTCAGCACGCAACTGCTGGAAGTGCTCAAGGTGCATCAGGACGCCGGGCGTCCGCCGCGCCAGGAAGAAGCGGTGCGGATGCTCAAAGAAGTCGGCATCCCCGATCCAGAGCGGCGCATACACAACTACCCGCACGAGCTATCGGGCGGCATGGCGCAGCGCGTGATGATCGCCATGGGCATGGCCTGCGCGCCCGACCTGCTCATCGCCGACGAGCCGACGACCGCGCTCGACGTGACCATTCAGGCGCAGGTGCTCGACCTGATCCGCACCCTGCGCAAAGAGCGCGGCATGGCGGTGATGCTGATCACGCATGCCATGGGTGTGGTGGCGGAGATGGCCGACGTGGTGACGGTGATGTACGCCGGTACCGCCGTCGAGGAAGCGCCCACGCTCAACCTGTTCGACGAGCCGCTGCACCCCTACACGCGCGGCCTGATCGCCTCCATCCCGGTGATGGGGCAGCGCAAGGAGCGGCTGGAAGTGATTCCGGGGCGCGTGCCCAACCTGATTGACATGCCGCCTGGCTGTCGCTTTGCTCCGCGTTGCCGGGCGCGGATCGAACATGGGCTGGAGAAGTGCACCGTCGAAGAGCCGCCCATGATCGAGGCCAGACCAGGGCACCTGGTACGTTGCTGGCTCTACGAAGGCGAACAACGATGAGCACGACCGAGAATCTGGTAGAAATTCGCGGGCTGAAGGTCTATTTCCCCGTCCGGGCGGGCATCCTCAAGCGCACGGTCGGGGTGGTCAAGGCGGTAGACGGCGTAGACCTGGACATCCGGCGTGGCGAGATTCTGGGCCTGGTGGGCGAGTCCGGCTGCGGCAAGACGACGGTGGGCCGCGCCATCCTGCGCCTGATCCCGGCGACGGCGGGCACGGTGCGTTTCGACGGCAAAGACCTGTTCGCGCTCAAGCCGTCCGAACTCAAGCCGCTGCGCCGCGAGATGCAACTGGTGTTCCAGGACCCCTACTCGTCGCTCGACCCGCGCTCCAAGGTGGGCGACATCGTGGGCGAAGGGCTGCGCGTGCATGGCGTCACCGACCGGCAGGAACGGCACGAGCGCGTGCGCAAGGCGCTGGAAATGGTCGGGCTGCAGGAAGAGCACATGCGCCGCTTCCCGCACGAGTTCTCCGGCGGACAGCGCCAACGCATCGGCATCGCCCGTGCCCTGGTGCTCAACCCCAAGTTCATCGTCTGCGACGAGCCGGTGTCGGCGCTGGATGTGTCCATTCAGTCGCAGGTGCTCAACCTGCTCAAAGACCTGCAACAGGAACTCGACCTGACGTTGCTGTTCATCGCGCACGATATGAGCGTGGTCGAGCACCTGTGCGACCGCGTAGCGGTGATGTACCTGGGCAAGATCGTCGAAGTCGCCGAGCGGGACGAGCTGTTCCGCAATCCGCAGCATCCGTACACGCGGGCGCTGATGTCGGCCATCCCCGTGGCCGATCCCCGCGCCAAGCGCGAGCGCATCATCCTGCAGGGCGATCCGCCCAGTCCGCTGCGCCCGCCGTCGGGCTGTCGCTTCCATACCCGTTGCCCGGAGGCGGTCGAGGTCTGCTCGCAGCGCGAACCGGCGCTCGTTGACCTGGGCCGGGCACATCTGTGCGCCTGTCACCTGCGTCAGCCCGCCGAGCAGGTCGCCCAGGAAGCGGCGCGCGCGAGCCAGTGAGCTTTCACGTCCCCGCGACGCTTTCGGCGCGCGCGCCCACCAACCCATTGAGGGTGTCCACCACGCGGAACAGGTCGCCGATGCCGTAGAAATCTACGGCGATGAAGTTGGGCATCTGCCCGCGTTCTTCGGCGCAGGTCAGGGCGCGGTTGAGCAGGAAGTCATAGGCGTTGATGCGGGCAGCGTCTACGCGATCGGGGGCGCGCCGCGCGATCCAGTGATTGAGCAAAAAGAGCGGTTTGCCGGTGCCGCCCCGGTTCGGCGCGCAGTCGAATTCCTCCGGACTGCGGTAGCTGTAGCGCGTTTCCTCCGCGTAGTCCCAGAAGTGATGGTACCACGCTGGCGGCGGGCCGCCCTGCTCGGCGAAGACGACGACGCGCTCGTTGCGCTCGATCATCTCGCGCAGCGTGGGCCAGTCGGCGTCCGGCGAGTGCGTGTAGACGTAGCGCTGCAGCCCGCTGGCCTCGAAAGCAGCCGCCGTATCCGCCGCCGAGACTTCGTCTTGCAGAATCAGCACAATCACTTCGTGCTGATTGCGGTCCAGGAAGGCGCGCAGGTCGGTCAGCGCGTCTTGCAGCGGCGTCGCTCCCAGCGCGCACAGATTGTGGCACAGGAACAGGCCAGGGCCTCTGGTGACGGGATCGGCAGCGTTGATGATGCGCTCCATCAGCGCCCGGCTGCTGGTGGGAAAGGTCGAGAGATAGCGCTGAATCTCGTCCGGCGTGTCGCCGTAGTGGGTGTCGAGCAGGAACGCGCGCACCCCCGCCTTCAGTTGGGCGGTCAGGCCCCCGTCGTGATGCGGCCATATCCAGCCCAGGTTGGAGGCGGCCATGGCGTTGTGCGTGGCCGGGAAGACCACCTCGTCGAAACGCCGATCGCATAGCTCTTCGCGTCCATTGCAGCGCAAGGGCCTGGCCCGCACAGAACGTTCAGCTCTCAGCAGGTCAAGGGCGAAGAGCGTGACGGAGATCAGCACCAACAGGACCGTGAAAGCGAGCATCGGACGGGTGCTCAGCGGGCGCATTAGGCGCATCAGCAGCCGGAAGACGGCGGGCGTGATCCACACGATCAGCAGCAGACTGCCCAGTGCCAGCGCGACGATCGCGCGCGCCCGGATGGAATCGCCCACGCCGTCGCGCAGCGAAGCCAGTACATCGCGCAGCATGTTTTGCAGCGAGGCAGGCAGGGGCGTGCCGTTGATAGTCAGATGCGTGAACTCTTCGAAGGGGAAACTGAGCGTGGACTCTATCGCCGTCCAGGTGAACAGCGCGCCCGCCCCGCACCCAACCAGCAACCAGCCGAACAGGCCGAACGCCCGGCGTACCCGCGCCCCCTGCAGCGCGGCCAGGCCCAGCACCGACAACACCTGCACGACGACGATCACCGGCAGCAGATCGTCGCGGAAGAGCAGCGCCAGCCGCCGCGTGTCATTCAGTTCCTGCACGACCGTCGTCGTCGTCTCGTCGGCCAGGTCAGCGAAAGCCTCGACGCCGCTCAGCGTGCCGATAGGCAGTTCCGCGCGCAGATTCTGCACAGCGTCCTGAATGCGCACTGTCAGCAGTTGCCCCGACGCAATGGCGATGGCCCCCACCAGGTCGTTGTCCAGCAAAGCGGTTTCCACCTGCAGGCGCGTCTCCTCGGTGACGCGATCCCTGGCCGGAGCCAGCAAGAGGCGCGCGATCTCCTGCTTTTGCGCGGGCGACAGCGAGGCGATGGACAGGTTGGTGAGATCGAAGGGCAGTTCTTCCAGCCGTCCGGCGGCCAGGGCGCGCATGTATTTCTCGATCTGCGCGTAGAGCGTGTCTGGTGTGAGCATCGGGGCGCTGAGCGCGGTGGTGCCGACCAGGCTGCCCACTCTGGTGTCGGCGATCAGGCGTGCCTGAATGCTCTGCACCGCCGCGATCATGCGCTGTTGCAGTTCCGGATCGTTGATGGCCTTGCTCAGGTTGATGTTGGAGCGCAGGCGCTGTCGCTCGCCCGACAGATACGCCGTCAGTTCCTGAAAGAGAAAATCGGTCGCCTGGCGCAGCACATCGGGCGGCAGCACCAGCCGCAGCGCCGAGACGATCTGACTGTAAGTCTCCTGCGAGTAGCGACGGCTGATGCGCAGATCGCCCAGCAGCTGCTCGGTGACGGAGCGTAGGGCAGGGTCGGCCAGCAGTTCGGTGTAGACCCGCTCGTAGATGTTGTTGCGTTCCAGGGCGCGCGTGTAGAAATGGGCGTTGAGCAAATTGTCAGTGACCACGTAGACCGCGAGATAGGCGAAGAACGAGGCGATGAAGCAAACGCTCAGCAGGATGGTCAGCAGACGTTCCAGACGCGGGTGATCACTCAGCACAGCGGGTAGCGCCCTGGTAGATGGGGATAGATCGAAATCGCACAGCCCCGTTGCAGATCATAGCGTATCTGCGCCTGCTGTGCCGGCGCGCAGCTTATCTTCTCCTCACTCCCCGCCCGCCCGTTTTCTGAACGGTGGACAAACGCCAGACACAACGCCCGCTGAAATGCTCCCCCTGTGTTATGATCGAATCGTCATACTGCGCTGTGGCAATGCCGCGCGGCGAAATTTACGCCTTTTTCACGAGTCGCACGTTTCGAGTGGTGTAAGGCGGCGCAGGGCGATCTATACTGAAGGCATGAGCGGGGCGGGGTCACCATGGCTGCGCCTGCCAATCTGTCCATGTAGCGGAGTCTTCGGCGATGAGTTCTCACCGCTTTCTCTTCTCTTCCGGCGCGGCCTGGTTGATCGCCGTGCTGCTGCTCGTCAGCCTGGCCGGATCGTGGGTAGCCGCCGCGCCCGCTGACCCGTCCGCCGGGGCGATCGTGGCACAGAGCACGCCGGTCAGGCCGGACACTGGCGTGCCCACCAAACCGCCCCTGCCCGGCGGACGGCCAAGCCCGCTGCGCGTGATGGTGCCCACCGACGACACAGTGCGCGCATTGCAAGCGGCGGGCATCACCGACATCACGCAGATTTCGCCCCATCTCGACCCGATCGCCTCGTTTTCGCCCGGCCCGCGCATGACGCTTTTCCCTGGGCGTCCGGCGGGCGAACCGGCTTTGCAGGCCATGCCGCCCACCCCTTTTCGCACCCTGGCCATCCTGGTGCAGTTCAGCGACAAACCCGCGCAGGTGAACGCGACCTTCTTCGATAACCTGTTGTTCGGCACTGGCGCGGCGACGGTGCGCGGCTATTACCGGGAAGTGAGCTATGGCCTGCTGGATATTGTGACGGTCAACCTGCCCAGCTCCATAGGCTGGGTCACTGCCCCGCAAACCTACAGCTACTACGTCAACGGGCAGAGTTGCCTGGGCAGCTATCCGCGCAACTGTCAGCGCCTGACAGAAGACCTGGTGGCGTGGGTGGAGGAGAACTCGGTGGTGGACTTCTCTCGCTACGACAACAACGGTGACGGTTATGTGGACACCGTCTTCGTCATTCATTCTGGCACCGGCGCGGAAGCCAGCGGTGGCAGCGGCAACATCATCTGGTCGCACTCCTGGTGGACGTACAACGAGCCGTATGTAGATGGGGTCTACGTCGGCTCGTACACCACGGAACCGGAGTTCTGGTTCAGCCCCGGCGACATGACACACGGGGTGTATGTGCACGAACTGGCCCATGCCTTCGGCCTGCCCGATCTCTACGACATAGACTACAGCTCGGAAGGCGTGGGCGACTGGAGCCTGATGTCCGGCGGGTCGTGGAATGGCTACCTGGGCAATTCACCGGCGCATCCGGACGCCTGGTCGCGCGTCTACCTGGGTTTCAACCCCGTAGTGGATATCAGCGCCTATCACGGCATGATCAGCGTGCCCAATGTCGAGCAGAATCGCGACAACGCCATCTATCGCTTCAATTCCGGCAAGGCCAACGAATACTGGTTGCTGGAGAACCGCCAGAAGATCGGCTCGGACGCGGCCTTGCCGGGGAGCGGGCTGCTGATCTGGCATGTGGACGACAATCTGCCCGGCAGCAACAAGTACGAGTGCAGGCAGGTCAACAACTACCTGTGCGCCACCGCCACGCAGCATTTTCGCGTAGCGTTGGAACAGGCCGACGGCGCGCTGCACCTGGAATACGGCATGAATCAGGGCGATGCCGGCGATCCATTCCCCGGCTCGGCGGGCAAGACGGCTTTCACTTTCACCTCCACTCCCAACAGCACTTCCTACTACTCCACGACCGACTGGGGCCTGCGTCTCACCAATATCAGCGCGTCGAGCGGCACGGTGACCGTTCAGGTGGGTAATCCGAACACCACAGCGCCCTTGCTGATTTCTCCGTCCAACGGCGGCACGATCAGCGACAACACGCCCACCTTCACCTGGGCGGCAGTGTCGGGGGCGACCGCGTATCGCATTCAGGCCAGCAAGAGCGCCGATTTCTCCAGCCTGGCGATCAACTCAACCAAAAGCAGCACCTCGCACACGCCCGATACCGCCCTGA
>DDBP01000321.1 GCA_002332795.1 Anaerolineales bacterium UBA2029
GAGAGAGCCAGACTGCGCGAGATCACTCGCCCTTTTGTTGATCGTCTGTGTCGCTGCATCAGGGCGAGTGTTCCCCCTACGCCGTAGAGCAGAAACGCGGACAGTGTGGGGATAAGGTAGCGTCCGTGCTGGTAGTTGGCAGGGAGTCGCCAGGCGTAGACGGCGATGTGTGCGGTTGCCCAGGCGAGCGGCAGTGTGTGTGCAGGGTGTAGGCGGGTGTGCTTGAGAAGTTGCGCTGTGGTGGGTAGGGTGCTTGGCAGGAGTGTGGTCAGGTTGCTGGCTAAAAGGGGAATGACTATACGAAATAATCGCTCTGGCAACGACCATTCCTCGCCGATCGGCGCATATTCCGCTTGCTTGGCGGCTGCCGTATCCGGCAGCAAAGTGCCGTTTACCTGCCAGTTCCACAGCATAGCGGGGCCGCACATCAGGAGCCAGCCTGCCAGCAGCCCTCCTCCCCAGGCTGCGAGCATCGGCAAGCGCGCCCGCGCTGCGCGCCCGTGAGCCAGCAACAGGCTGAGAGCAGCCAGACTAACTAGAATCACCCCCTCTGGGCGGGTCAGGGTTAGCGCCGCGCCGATCAACCCGGCGCGAAAGCCGCGCAGCAGAGCCGTGCCCTGCGATGACGCATCCCCGGTAAGCTGCTCTGCATCTATCCAGGTTACCCAAATCGTCGCCAGGGCCAGCGCTGTGAAGAGCATCGTCTCCATCCCAGACGCTGCCGCCCATACATAGTGCCAGGACAATACGGTGAAAACGCCCGTCCACAGGCGCACGCCAGGCACTCCCGGCCACAGCCGTCCGGCCAAACGAGCGTTGAGACTGCCCGCCAGCCACAGCGCCACGACTCCCAGGCCAAACGTCCAAACGAAGTGCGAAATTCCCACAATATAGGCAGGCGTGAGCAAGAGTGTGAACAGGGGAGCCGTCGAGGCGCTGCTCACCTGTCCGGGCACGAATGCCCACTGACCAGTACGAGCCAGGTTGCGGGCATACGTCTGATGAATCCAGGCATCGTCCAGCGGATATCCTACCTCATTCAGCCTGGCGGCTTCGCTCACGTACACCAGCACGCTGACCAGCGCCAGCAGACCCAGCAGCAAATCGAGACGAGAAATCGTGATACGGCGTTTCACGGGGCGCTGTCTCCCTGCTGAATAGCAAAGAGCAACCAGTCATCTTCCGGATCGGCGGTCTCCGTCCCCTCGTGAAAGAGTAACTGCAGATAGGGGCGCGTTTCCTGTCCCAGAAACAGTCCTGTGAATGGGGCCGTGCGGTCAACGTCCAATCGCAGATGCGTCACACCGTAGCGCGCCGCGATCTCCGGCACTACATCTGGGCTGGCGTCAGGGACAACCACCCCAGCCAGGCCGGTGTGATAGTAAAGCGCAGGTGGATCGTTGATCATCACAACCGCGTCCACAGGCAGCATCGCGCGCAATTCTTTGTAATTCTCCGCATTGGTGTTCCAATCGCCCAACCGACTCTGCAACAGGCCCACCGAGAGAGAGAAAGCCAGTATCACGGTCGCAACGGAGAACACACGCCGCGCCTCGGTGTAGCGCCATCGGCGACGACGCGCTGCCCAGGCCACGGCTGTTTCCAACCCAACTGGCGTCACGGCTGCCCAGAACGGCATCAGCGCCGCCGCAGAGTGGAACAATCCACCCCGGTAACCCGGAAAAGCAAAGACAAAGGTCATGATCAGGTGCAAGAGCGTCGCGTAGACAGCGAAGCAGCGTACAGAGGCTTTCCCACGCAGTCGCCACGCCCCTAGCAGCGCCAGCGGCCCCAGTACCACCCAGGTCTCGACCGCCACCAGCGTGCCGAAATTGTTCAGCAGTGCCGTCCAGCGCGAACGCAATATCGGCCCGATGCCCCAGGCGAGGAAGTCAGCGGGCGAAGAACCAGGGGGATAGCGCACCAGATCGTCGTAACTGCGCATCCAGATGGTATCAGCGCCCCCCAGCGGCAATGGCGTGCCCAGGGCCGACACGTTGCGCACGAACCATGGCACCATGACCAGCAGGTAAACCAGTACCGCGCCAACGGCATTCCGTGCCACCGCCCGCCAGCCACCTGTCTCGCGTTGTGTCAGGGCTGCTCCAAGAGCAATGAGTAGCAACAGCGCCCCGTCGGCGCGCGTCAGATGCGCCAGCCCGCTCAAAGCGCCTGCCAGGGCATACCAGCGTGTCTGGCCCCTCTCTAGCGCCCTGGCCATACTGAGGAGGGCCAGAGCGCCAATCAGTCCATAGAGCGCGAACGTGTCCGTTGTCACCCAGAATGGCACATAGAAGCCACTGAACAGCAACAACAACCCTGCCAGCCAGCCATGCCTGGCCGTGCCGCCCAGCCTTCGCCCCATCCCGAATGCCAGGAGCACAAGCCCTGTGTAGCACAACAGGGACGGAAGCTGTGCAGCGCGAAACGTCGTGCCGAATAAGGTCATGCTCAGAGCAACCACCAGCGATTCCAAGGGCATCCAGTAGGTATGACTGGGGCCAGGCAGGTGATCTGGTGCGTTGAAATACGTCCACAGGTAAGGATCGGTCAGCCCCTGCCCTTCGACCAAACGTCTGGCGGCGTTGAAGTAGTAGTACGCATCCGTGTATCCTGGCTGCGACAGCATGAACGCCACCGAGGTCGCCCAGGCCAGCGCCAACAGAGTGATCAGCGCATACTGCTGGCGGACAGACATCACGCCTTGCTCCCCGGAATCAGGGCAGAGGGGGTCCGCCACCACACTCTGCGCGTCAGCCACAGCGCCAGTAAAATCCCGAAAGGTACGGGCAGGTACACCGATGGATGTTCGAAGCGCCCCTCTACGGTCAAGACGAAATGTACCCAGGGCAAGACGAGCGACCCCACCAGGATGAGTGCGATCCATCGCCTGCCACGCCTGCCCTGCTGAGCCAGTTGTTTCAGGAAGAACACCAGCGGGATGGTGAAGACGACGAAGTGCGGCGTCGCCGTGCGCACGGCAGATAGATGAGTGACGGTCAAAGTGAGCATCACCGTCCAGTCGAGCCACTCCATCCGCCTTTGCCACAGCACCCGATACCATGCCCAGCCCAGGAACGCCCACAATAGCGCGGTGACGCTCCATTCCCCTGCTTTTCCTAACCCCAAATAGTAGTCCATCACGATCCAGATGGGAGCGCCGATGGCGGTATAGGACGGGTACAGGCGCACCTGCTCAACCCATTCTCCCAGCCACGAGGGTAGCAGGACAAAGCTCGCTCCCACCAGCACGCCGAACGTCGCCAGGAAAGCGCCAACGAATCGCCAGCGTTTCAGCGTCAGCCCTAGCAGAAGCAAGAACGGCACCAGCAAGAAGCTCATCTGCGGCTTGATAGTAGAAAGAGCCAGCGCCCCACCGGCCAGGCGATCACGCCCGCGCGCCAGCCCCCACAGCGCGACTACCTGGCACAGGTAGACCAGGTGCCCAGGTTGTCCCAGAAACAGGCCGCGCGCCGCATAGTAATTGGCGATGGACCACAACAGCAGAGCTGCCCAGAGCCACGGCTGAGGACGCCAGCGATACAGATCGAACAGCAGCAACAGTGCCGCGATCAGGCAGACTTCGAGTGCCACCATCCAGATGGCCGAGGCCCAGGCATAGGGCACGAAGACCAGGGGCCACAACAAGAAGACTGTGTAGAAGGGATAGGCGAAATAGCCAGGGTCTTCTTCGGGCGTGGCCATCCGACCGTAGATTCGCTGCTGAATGTGGGCGCTGGCCTGATCGCCATAGGGGTCCAGCCCATCTCGCCAATACGAACGCGCGCCTTCCCAACGCGACATGAAGTCATTGTGCCCAGGATACGGTGCAGTGAGCACCTGATGAGTCACCACCACGTTGGCGCCCAGCACCAGCAGCAAGACCGCCGCCAGGATGCCCGCTCGTTTCCAATGGCCTGCCAGGGTGCCAGTTCGCGTTGCCACCATGAACGTTCCCGCCCCTCAATCGCACACGGCCTGTTTTGCCACTTCGTCCGGCTCGACGAATTGATAGACCAGCAGATCATGAAATGCTGTCGTGCCTCGCAGCGTGTAGTGCTGTCGTAACCAGCCGAGCGAATCATAGCGGACGTAGTCGGCCTTTTCGGCGATCAAGTCGCCCATCTCCTCCTCCAGACGATCGAAGGCGATATACCACACTCGCGGCGCTCCCCGCGCCGCCTCGGCTACGCAGGCATCGGCTAGCGCATCCAACACCCGTTGTGTTGGCACGGCCAGCGTGTCGGAGCCAGAGCCAGGAATATCGCGCACATACCGTTGCGCCACGTCACGGCCATAATATAGCATAGGCAGCGCGGTGATCTTGTTGCCGTGAACCACTACATCGCCCTCGGACAGGTGCGTACGCAAATAGACCACAGCCCGGTCGAAAGGCGGAGTGGGGAACCTGTCCCAGGTATAGTGTGTGACGAGACCAAATACGATCACCGTCCCCCAACCCGCACCGAGTATCACCCTGATCGCGAACGGAAGGCGCGAGCGGGTGAACAGCCACGCCAGAGCGATGTAGAACATCACCGCCGAGGGCAGCAGCGCCCGCGGCAGAAACACTGGCTGAAGCAGATGTGACGCAGCCCACATGAAGATCATCGGTGCCAGCGCCAGCCACAAGGCCCAGTCAACAGCCAGGCGCTCCTGAGAAACTCGTGGGAGCACACGACGTGCTCGCCGCCATTCCAGTCCGGCGAAGACGAGCAGCACCGCTGCCAGCAAAAAGGTCGGCAGCCACCACGTCGGCGTGAAGTCGAGGTTGACCGAGACAAACGAACGCAGGGCCAGCCACAGATGCAGTATGTTGGGGCGTTCCACCCAGTACTGGCGCAGCTTGCCCATCTGCGCGGGCAGATGCACCAGCCACGGCAGGTAGATCAACAGCGCCACCAGCCCTGCCCCAGTCATCCAGAACGAGCGTTGCCGCTCACGCCGCAATAGCGGCACGAGACCAAGCGCCAGCAAGTAGAATGCTGCCAGTTGCTGGACATACATGCTCACGCCCGCCAGGGTACCGACGAGCAGCCACCACCCCGCCCGGTTACGGCGCCACGCACGCCAGCAAGCCCAGGTGCTCGCCGTCAGCGTCAAAGCGAGCAAGGCGTACATGCGCGTCTCCTGTGAGTACTGCACGTGAAAAGGGGCAACCGCGATGATCACTCCGGCGGCGCGCGCCGTTCTTTCGCCAAACCAGTCGTGCGCCAGCCTGTAGACAAACCCCACCGTCAGCAGTCCGAGTAAGACGCTCAGCAACCGCACCGCCACTACCGATTGCCCGGCGGCGCGCATCCATCCATGCAACAGGCTGTAGTACAGCAACGGGTGCACATCCGCAGCCGAACCTTCAGCCGCGGTGAGCGTGCCCTCGCGCATGGCGCTCAGCCCTTTCTCGGCGAACAGCACTGCGAAGGCCTCATCATACCACAGCGTGCGCCCGCCCAGATTGATCAGGCGCAGGCCGAAAGCCAGCCATAAGATCGGCACCACATGGATCAATATGCGCAGTCGCAGCGTGCGCCTAGATCGTCCCACCGCCAAGTCGCTTTCCTAAGGCCACCACGATGCCAGCCAGTATGCCGGTCCGCGCCAGCACCAGCAATCCGTAGGTAGGGCGTAGAGTACCACTGATAGCTCCCCCTGTTTCCGCCGTGCGCATGAACAGACCCGGATACTCGATGAATGCGCCCCAGGCCAGCGCCACGCACACCATCACTCCCTCGCGGTGCGGGAAGTTGAGCAAAATCAAGGGGGACAGCACCACCAGCCATTGCGGACTCCAGCCCTGCGCCCACAGATAGAACAGGATCACTGTCGCGCTGAAAAAGGCAGCGATTGCTTGCTCGTCCCGACCGCCTGCACGCCGCCATAACCAGATTCCCGGCACAGCCAGGAGCGCGGTGCGCGCCCATACCGGCACGGCTGTTTTCCCTGTCGCCCCAAAAGCGGTATCTGCGTCGCTCCGATCCTCCGGTGCGACAAACAGCCCCGTCTTCCAGTTCCCGTCGAGCAAGGCCCACACAGTCTGATAGGACGCCTTGTGGAACTGAGCCGCCAGCGACGCATAGGCCATCCTGCCGCCCCACCCCCATAACAACCCCGCCACCAATATCAGCGCCACCGCGACCATAGCGGTGAAGCGCCATGCCCGGCGTACCGGCCAGAAGCGCCATACGGCGAACAGAATCAGTAAGGGCACGTATTTGGTCAGGGCACCAGCCACGGTGATCAGGGCGGATGCCCCAAGGCGATTGTTCAGCAGCCACCATAGCGCGAGCAACAGCATCAGCGCCACCAGCGGTTCGAAAGTCCACCAGGGGACGATCGCCGGCGCTGCCAGCAGTGCATAGGCCCAGGCCAGCGCCATGCCTGTCT
>DDBP01000018.1 GCA_002332795.1 Anaerolineales bacterium UBA2029
CCGAGTGGGGGTGAGGTAAATCGGAGCGGGCAGACTGCCTGACACATTTAGCACGCATCCGAGCAGATGCGCGGCGTGCCCGTCTGCAGGTCGTCAGGAAGACGCGCGGACTGCCCGCAACAGGCGCTCGCCGAATGACGCCGGTTCGCTGCGCTCGATGCTCAGATCGGCAGCGCCATGCCAGCTCATGAAGGCGCGCATGGCCCCGGCAACGTCCGCGATCAGGGCGTCGCCGAGCGCGATGCCGGGTTCCAGGTGAAGCGCTACCAGCCGCAACAACCCCGCCTTGCGGTCGAGACGAGGATCGAAGCGCCCGATCAAGCGGTCGCGGTGCAGGATGGGCAGGCAGAAGTAGCCCCAGAGACGTTGTGGAGCGGGTTTGTAGGCTTCGAGCACGTGCGTGAAGCTCCACAGATGGCTGTCGCGCCCTTTGCCCCAGAAGAGACTGTCGAAGGGACTCAGGAACGTAGTACGAGACGGGACAAGGTCGCCGCCGCGTGCCCGCTCGACCAGCGCCCAGTCGTCGCGGTGCACCAGGAATTCGATTGCCTTGCCAGACACAGTCTCAACCGTCACCGGCAGCAATATGCCTTCCTGGCGCAAGGCGGTCAGGGTGGGCGCGGCCTCGCCTCGCTTCATATAGGCATAGTCGGCGATCTGTCCAGCGGTGCCCAGGCCCAGGGCACGGGCTGCGCGTTGCAGAATATGGCGATGGGTTTCTTCTGGCGTCGGCGGACAGGTATCTACCCAGTCTGGCAACACACGTTCGCGCAGGTCATAGACCCGCTGAAAGTTCACCCGATCGGCAATCATCACCTCACCGGTATTGTAGAGGTATTCCAGGGCGTGCTTGGCCGGTTTCCAGTCCCACCAGGAGTCCCGTGGGCGACCGTCGTGCCCAAAGTCTGCGGCGCGCAACGCGCCTTCGGCCTGCAGGCGGGCGCGCACAGCCTCGATCACCTGGCGATTGGCGGGTCTCTCACTCCACCCTGGCCACCAGCCGCCCCCGTTCCGGTAATAGCGCATCTTGTCCAGCCGGTAACGGTATTCGTGCAGGGGGATGATGGAAGCAGCGTGAAACCAGTATTCGAACAGACGGCGTTGCGCCGGGTCGTAGAGCAGCCGGTCGAGGTCAGCGGGATCATAGTCACCCAGCCGACTCCACAAAACCAGATACTGGCTGCGTCGTACGACGTGCAGCGTGTCAATCTGCACACAGAGCAACCGGTCTACCATCTGATAAATGGTGTCGGGAGTTGGGGGCGGCTCAGCGCCGTTGGGGATGTCCAGGCCCTGGGCGTGCAGGGCGAGGGCGCGAGCAGCGGTCAGCGGCAGGGAGATGGGGGCGGGCCTGGGCATGAGATCACCTCAGCATGAGTCCATAGGGGCTGGGAGACCCCAGTGTAGCACGTGCGTTCTATTAACACAAAAACCGGTCGGGCTGGTGGCCTGAATCGGGAGGGTTCGCTATGATTGCACCTGTGTGCTAGGCAGCAGATCGCGGGAGAGGGCATGAGTACACGACCTGCCTGGGGAGTGCTCTTCTTTGGCGCACTGGTAGTGACGGCGTTGCTGCTGTCGCCGCTGTGGCTGGATCAGTTCGCCGACTACTTCCGCGAAGAAGAAGCCGTTTCCCCCTTCCCCGACGCCTTCTACAGCCTGCCCAGCCTGGCCCAGGATATGTATTCGCAGCTTTACGCGCGCAGCCCGCAGATGGCCATTGACCTGGTAGCGGCGCGGCTGGCCGAACCGGTAGACGTGGAAGAACCCAACCTGCCCGCGCTCGACCCCAACCCGGCGGCGGTGCAGGAACTGCTCACCGGCAACTTTGTCACGCTGGACTCTATCCGCGGTGCGCAGGGGACGGCCAGCATCTTTCGGCTTTCGGACGGGCGGGTCATCGTGCGCCTGCAAGGGCTGGAGGCCATCAACGGCCCCGACCTGCATGTGTTGCTCAGCGCCTACCCGCGCCCCACAACCAAAGAAGAGCTGGCGCAGGTCGCGCCGTTGCAGCTAGACCTGGGAGCGCTGAAAGGCAATGTGGGCAATCAGAACTACGTGATTGACAACCCGGCCTTCAACATTGACAACTACAGCGAAGGCAGTGTGGTGCTCTATTCGACGCGCTACGAACTCGTTTTCAGCTTTGCGCCGCTGGCCCCGCCGCCCGCCGTCCCTGGGGCGTGATGCGTGGCGCGCGGCTTTCCGGGAGCGAGGGGATGAACGAACAATCCGTGTATCTGGTGCCGCCCTACGAACGGCTGGCGACCGTCTATGAGCAGGCGGGCCTGGCCGAGCACGCCCGCCAGCAGACGCTGCGCTACCTGCGGCTGGCGCAGTCTATGGACTGGGCCGGACGGCGCGTGCTCGACCTGGGCTGCGGCACCGGCGTGAGTAGCTGGCTGCTGGCCGAACAGGGGCTGCGCGTCTTCGCCATGGATAGCAGCGCGGCCATGCTGGCCGTGGCGCAGTCTCACGCTCCTGATCCGAACGCTCCTGTCTACGATGCGCCGTCCTTCATTCAGAAGGATGTCCGTCAGTTAGAAGCGCCCGCCGGTCCGGTAGACCTGGCCCTGGCCATCGGTGGCGTATTCAATGCCATCCCCAGCCTGCGCGAACTGGAGGGCGTCTTCGCTCGCGTCTTCAAGTGCCTGGAGCCGGGCAAGCTGTTCATCTTCGACCTGCGCACTCTGTGGGGGCTGGCGTCCGCCATGTCCGGCGACCGCGTGCTCTTCGACAACGAGCACAACCTGATGCTCGTCGCTCGCAGTCATTTCAGTCACGAATTGCAGCGCAGCACAGTGCGTTACACCATCTTCGCCCGCTTCGAACAACTGGTCTGGGAACGTGCCGACGAGATACACCTGGTGCGCGGCTATCCCTTGCAGGCGGTCAACGCCCTGCTGGAGCGGGTAGGCTTCCAGGTGCTGGCCCTGCTCTCGGAAACGCTCGATCCGCTCGAAGTGCTCGAAGGGGCGAGCGACTGGGCGGTATTCGTAGCTCTGCGCCCCGCCGACTGAAGCATCCTCAGAAAACGGACGGCCCGCCATCCTGGTGATGCGCGGGCCGTCGTTTTGGCTGGAGAAAGGGCGGATTACTCGGTCACAGACAGCAGGCTGGTGTCCACCGTCTGGTTGCCCAGCGTGTCGGCGAACAGGAAGTCGCGCATCCAGCCCGCGACGCCGTTGTAACCGTAGTCCACTTCCTCGAAGGGGATGGCGACCTGGAACCAGACGCCGCTCTCGCTCAGCCCCTTGACCACCACCTGCGTCCCGGCGGGCAGTTGGGCCACCGCGTTGTACAGGTTGTCGTTGGGGCCAACGCGCACCACTGCGCCCGGCACCTGCACCGTACCAACAAAGTACTTGGGACCGAAGCGGCTGGCCATGCCATAGCCGAAGCCATAGGCCGGGTGATAGAGCTTGATCCAGGTGTCGTCCACCGCCTCGATGAAGACCAGCGACGTGCCAGGTTCCAGCGTGCCCAGCAACTGCGAGGCAACATCTGGCTCGGCGAACAGTGCCGGCGCAGACTGCCGCCCGGCGACGGCGTCAATCCACACCGCGGGCAGGTCGGAGAGGTTGGCGGCCAGCGCATAGCCCATATCGCCGCCCGGCAACAGCACCTGCACGAACTCACCTTCCGGCTCGCCCAAGGCCCACAGCACCGTGTCTTCAGGGAAGGTCGCGATCACGTCGGAGGTCACGTTCGGCTCGGCGAAGACGCCCATTTCGGGCACGCGCCCCAGCACGACCGAGGCCATCCGCGCGCCTTCTGGCAGCGCTTCCCAGTCGGAAACCAGCGACCAGCCGCGTCCCTGCGGCGTCTCTACATAAGCCCACTGTTCGTAGACGCCCAGCACAGTGGCCACCGTACCGTCTTCCAGCGAGCCGAGGAATTCAGCCGTGACGTTCGGCGCAGCGAAGAAAGACGTTGCGCCCGTGCGGTTGGTCGCCACATAGTACTTCGGCGCGAGCGGCGGCAGGTTGAGCACCACAAAGCTCTCTAGCGGCGCATAACCCACATTGCCGCCGGCGTCTACCTGCAGCCAGGCCCCTGAGGGGTCGGTGCTGAGCACAGTCACCTCGCTGAAAGCAGCGACCTCAGCGACAACCTCTGCGCCGGTGTTCGGCTCAGCATAGATCGTCACTGCGCCGGTGGTCACAGCCTTGAGGTCTGATCCCCCCTGCGCGGCAGCGACGCCCACGCTCATCACCGACAGGACAAGAACGATCAACAGAGCCAAAACACGGTGTTTCATATTTAATCTCCAATCCCTTTTGCTCTAAGGCACCGGTCATGCAGTAGCGCTCGGATGGTTGCACTGCCACGCCCCTATTATACGCAAAATGGCGCCGCCGTGCAGGTCAACCTTCCTGGGGCGGCTGCCCCAACTCCGCCAGGGGCAGGGTGCCGTAGCGCTGCCCGATCACCGCCTGCCCCGCCGGACTCTGCATCCAGGCGAACCAATCGTAATAGAAGCTCCCCTCGGCGGGCGGGCTGACTCCCACCACCAGCAACGGCGTGCGCAGCGGATAGCTGCCCTGGCTCACCGTCTGCGGGGTAGGCGGCACGGCTTCTTCGCCCGGAGCCGTGCGCACCGGCACCGCCCGCACCCGCCGATCCACAAAGGCCATGCTCACGTAGCCGATGGCCAGGGGGTCGCTTGCGACCAGTTCCACCATGCGCGCGCTGGAAAGCGCCAGCCGTGCCGCCGGCGTCGTCGCGGCCCCGCCCATCACCAGGGCGTCGAAGGCCAGGCGGGTATCGGCCCCCTGCTCGCGGCTGACGACTGCGATGGGCGCGTCTGGCCCGCCCCATTCGGCCCACGAGGTCGCGCGTCCCTGGAAAATGCGGCGCAGGTCATCCACGCTGAGCGCAGACACCGGGTTATCCGGATGCACGATGATGGCGATGCCATCCTGGCCGATCGGCGCGGCCCACAGGGGCGCGGCGGGAGCCAGATAGGTAGTCAGCGCGAAGGGAGCCTGCCCGGCCAGCACCTGCTGATACACGGTCTGCCACTCGGCCTCGACGCTGTCCAGCGCAATCACAGTAGCGTTGGCAGGGTAGGCCTCGACCAGGTCGCGCAGCAGTGGCGAGGTGGAGGTCGTCACCAGGATGCGCACGCTGACCGTCTGCGGGGTGAGCGTAGGGTCGGCGATGGAGGCGCGACAACTCGCCAGCGCCAGGCTCAGGATGACGATGGTTCGTTTGGCCCGCTTCAATTCTCGTCCCCTCAGGCAAAGAGGGCGACCACCAAGCTTAGCGTGCCGAACGTCGCACAATACGCCGCAAATCCATACAGCCGCCGCCGTTGCAACAGGCGCAACAGCCCCCAGACGCACAGATAGCCCATCACCAGCGATGTGGTGAAGCCGATGAGGAGAGGGGCCACCATGCCGTTGCCGAGGGGTTCCCCACCGACCAGCAGGTCGAAGCCTTGCTTGATCCCCGCCCCCATGATGATCGGGGTCGCCAGCAAAAAGCTGAAGCGCGCCGCCGCCGGACGCGACATGCCGCGCGTCAGCCCGGCGGCGATGGTGCTACCCGAACGCGAGAGGCCGGGGAAAATCGCCAGCGCCTGCGCCCCGCCGATGATCAGCGCATCGGCGGGCTGCAGGTCGGTCAGTGTGCGTTCGCTGTTAGAGGCCCGTTCGCTGAAGACCAACACAAAAGCCGTGACCAGCAGAAAACTGGCCGCCAGAGGCGGGTCGCTGAGGGTTGTCTCGAACAAGCCTTCCAGCATAAGACCTGCCAGCGCTGCCGGGACTGTGCCCAGGGCAATCAACCACAACAGGCGAGCTTCGGGTTCAGAAGCTGTACGATTGCGTAGCGCATGGAGACCGGCACGCAACAACACTTGCCAGTCGCGCCAGAAATACATCAGCACCGCCACCAGCGTGCCCAGGTGCACCACCACATCGAACACCAGCGGCGGCTCAGACCAGTTGAGCCACCAGGGCACCAGCACCAGATGGCCGGAGCTGGAAACAGGCAGAAATTCAGTTGTTCCTTGCAGGACACCCAGCACAAGAGCTTGCCAGATAGACATAGAAGCGACCTTTCGTCGTCGAGATGCGGCGCGCGGCCACAGACGCTCCCCTCGCCTCGAAGCAGGGAACAACGCACCGGCGACTATCCGCGCCCCCCGCGTCCACCGGAAGCCCGGTCGAGTCAGAAGTGGATCGCTAACTCACCGGTAGCGATAGGCGCTGTGCTCCTTTGGCCAGCCCCACCGGCTGATAGCGGGCGAGGAAGGCGCTGGCGTAGTCGGTGAAAGTGCCGTCCAGAATGGCGGCGCGCATCTCACGCATCAACGTGAGCAGAACATGCAGGTTGTGGAGGCTTAGCAGTTGGTGCCCCAGAATTTCGGAGGCTTTGACCAGGTGACGGATGTAGGCGCGCGAGAAATGGGTGCAGGTGTAGCAGGTGCACCCTTCTTCCAGGGGGCGCGGGTCGGCGGCGTATTGCAGGTTGCGCATGTTGATCCGACCCGTGCGCGTCAGTGCCGCACCGTTGCGGGCAACCCGCGTGGGCAGCACACAGTCGAAGATGTCCACGCCGCGCGCCACGCCGTGCACCAGGTCTTCGGGGCTGCCAACGCCCATCAGGTAGCGAGGTTTGTGCGCTGGCAAGAGCGGGGTCGTTTGTTCCAGCGTCCGCACCATATCGGCTTTGCTCTCTCCGACAGCCAGGCCGCCGATGGCATAGCCCGGCAGGTCGAAGCTGGTGACGAAGCGGGCCGACTCTTCGCGCATGTCCATGAAGATGCCCCCCTGGACAATGCCAAAGAGCGCCTGCCGGGCCGGGTCGCCGCTGCGCTGATGCTCCTCGACACAGCGCACCAGCCAGCGGTGCGTGCGATCGACGGCCAGGCGCACTGCTGCGCGGTCATCCGGCACAGGACACTGGTCAAACGCCATGATGATATCGGCACCCAGATTGTGTTGGATCTGGATGGCAAGTTCGGGGGTGAAGCGGTGCAGCGAACCGTCGAGGTGATAGCGAAAAGTCACCCCGTCCGCGTCCACCTGACGCATGGACGCCAGGCTGAACACCTGAAAGCCGCCCGAATCGGTCAGGATAGGGCCATCCCATCCCATGAAACGGTGCAGCCCGCCCAGGTCGCGGATGAGTTCGTCACCGGGGCGCAGGTGGAGATGGTAGGTGTTGGCCAGCACCAGGCTGACGCCCAGTTCGCGCAGTTCGCGCGGCTCGACGGCTTTGACAGTCGCCTGTGTGCCCACCGGCGCAAAGACCGGCGTGGGGATCGGGCCATGCGGCGTGTGCAACACGCCAGCGCGGGCCATTCCCTCAGTTGCCAGTAACTCGAACGCGAACGCCATCATCCACCGCGGGCAGGGTGTTATTTATCTCGCCCTGACAGAAATGTGTCACCGAAAAGTCAGGCCACCATTATAGCAGGCAAGCGCAATTTGGCGAATTCACATGGCAGGCGGGCGCGCGCCAAATGGGTCAGGCGGTTGGCCGCGCGCTGCTGCCCCTCACCCCTCAA
>DDBP01000130.1:0-2907 GCA_002332795.1 Anaerolineales bacterium UBA2029
AAACTGAAAACTGAAAACTGATAACTGATAACTGAAAACTGATAACTGACCACTTAGGATGGAGAGGGGGCGGGCCGAGCGAAGCGAGGCTGAGGGTGAGGTAGACCCGGCGAGCCAGCCTTAACACTTGCTCTGGCTCTGTCCGCCCTTGAAATGCCTTGGGGCAGGCTATGCAGCCTGCCCCTACGCCGTGAGTGTAGACGAAAGGTTGGGGATCAAAAGGGGAAAACCGGGTGTGCCCGCACTGCTACGCCCAGCCGCGCAGACGCACCGCCTCGGCCACGCGCTGCACGGCAACACAGCAGGCGGCCAGGCGGTTCAGCGATGATCTCGAATGGCTACACTCAATCTTTCAGATCGGCGTGCTCTCTGCCGCAGGCAGCTCGCGCAACTCGATGGCTTCCCCACAGCAGGCCGTGACGCACGCGCCGCAGCCATCGCAGCAGGCATAGTCTATCACGATGCGCCCGCCCAGCGGCTCTTCCTGGTCTTCCACATAGCCGATTGCGCCGACGGGACAGGCAGGCATCGCCAGGCAAATATCGGGCATGGCCGAACAGCGGCGTTTGTTGATGACGGGGCGTAGCACAGGCATGGCAGACGTTCCTTTCGCCAGTTACCAGGCGGCCAGCGCCAGCCCAAACAGGTAACCGGCGGTGGTGCTGAAGATAGCTACCAGACTCACATAGGTGATCGTCTTCCTGCGGCCCAGGATGCGCCCGGTGACCAGGATGCTTTGCAGGCTCAATTCCGGGTCGGCCAGCAGGTAGGCCAGCAGCGGGCCACGGTGCATCCCCAGGTCGAGGAAGGCTCCGGCAACAGGCACTTCCACCAGAGTGGGGAAGTACATGAACACACCAAAGGTCACGCCGATCAGGTTGGCCCAGATGGTGTTGCGACCGGCCAGTTGCTTCACCCATTCTTCCGGCGTGATCTCGCGCAGCATCCCGGCAAAGAATACCCCAACAATCAGCAACGGGAAAATCTGCCGCACGAAGCGCCAGGTTTCCCACAGCCAGTGCGCCAGTTCGTCGCGCTCTAGCTTTGTCGCCACCACATAGGCCAGCGCTGCGAGCAGGATCGCCTCGGCGAAGAAGCGCCCGGTGAAACGGATCACCAGGCTGCCGGTTTCGGTGGTGGGAGCGGCCAGCAGCAGCGTGATCGCCACCAGCGCCAGCGCGATCCATGTCCAGCGGTTGAACCCCACCAGCACGTTGCTCATGCCCTTCCAGGCGACCGGCGCGATCAACACCAGCAACAGGATGAGCAATGCGCCCTGCGCGGTCAGGCTGAGCGCGTCGAGCGTATCCTGCACCCCGCCGGACAGCGTCACCGGCAACGTGACCGTGAAGACGGCGTTCTTCAGCAGCCCGATCTGCAGCGTGCCCGCGATGAGCACAGCGATCAACAGGCCAAAGAGCATCCACAGTGCCGGACGCAGTGTGGCTGTTTGCTCGAACATGGCGGCGTTGGCGGTGTTGGTCTGCTCCTGACGGAACAGTGCGGCCATGATCAGGCCGATGACAATGCCGAAAGTGATCGCCAGGATCAGCCGGGCGATGGCGATGTCCATGCCGATGGCCGAGCCGGTGTAGCTGATGGCCAGGATGTTGATCGCCGGGCCGACGAAGAGGAAGGTGATGGCCGGGCCAAGCCCCGCGCCGCGCTTCCAGATGCCCGCAAAGAGCGGCAGGATGGTGCACGAGCACACCGCCAGCACGAAACCGCCGATGGCCGCCGCTGGATAACTGATGTACTTCGGCGTCCTCGGCCCCAGGTAGCGTGTGACGACTTCTTTGGGCATCAGCCCGCTCAGGTAGCCGGCGATGAAGAACGCTGGCACCAGGCATAGCAACACATGCGCCGCCAGATAGTCCAGCAGACCCGTCCAGCCAGCGTTGAGCAAATCCAGGATGAGGTCCATGATGTCCATACCTCGATATATTCACGATTCTGAATTATACGAAACCGCAAAAGCGCCCTGCCTGGGCAGGGCGTGCGCGCCGTTCACGACTGAGCGGCCAGGGCGTCCGCCAGCCAGGTCATGATCTCCGACGGATCGGGGATGCGCCCTTCGCTGACGACCTTCTCGTTGATGACCAGGCCGGGCGTCTTGAGCACATACTGGCTGATGGTCAGCGGGTCTTTGACGTGCGTGATCTGATAACCGTCCGGCGGTTGCAACATGGCCAACGCCTGACGGGCATTCGCTTCGACCTTCTGGCAGTTCGGGCAACCCGATCCCAGCACCTTGATGGTCAACATCCTGATACAGTCCTCCCTCGCTCCTTAACGTGAACCTGCGTGCGATCTGGCTTCAGCGCAATGTGGACAGGGGCAGGTGAGCAACACTTCTGGCTGTTGCCTGGCAGATGGGCCAAGCGCGGTATCCAGCAGAATGGCTGCCGCCGGGTCTACCAGGCGATAGAAGACCTGCAGACCGTCTTTGCGCGCTTCGACCAGGCCCGCTTCGCGCAAGACCATCAGTTGCTGCGAGATATACGCCTGGCGTCTGCCGAGTGCCCGTTCCATGTGGCACACGCAAACTTCGCCCTCCCGCAGCATGTCGAGAATCTGCAGGCGCACCGGGTGCGCCATGGCCTTCAGTCGTGCCGCGTGCGCTTCGTAATCGGTCATGCCCCTGCCTTCACATTCATAAACTGGAATACATTGTAGACTGGCGTCGGGCAGCATGCAAGCGTCGAATGTCACCCCGTGCCGGTGATGCATTGCACCTGGTGTCTTTGGTGCGCCGGACGGCCCTCATCCCCCGACCCTTTCTCCCGCGCGGCGAGCGTTCATGGGCGGACAGGGCCAGAGCAAGCGTTAAGGCTGGCTCGCTTCAGTTTCCCTCACCCCCAGCCTCGTTTCGCTCGGCTTCCCCCAACTCCAGACTCCAGACTTCAG
>DDBP01000130.1:3090-5173 GCA_002332795.1 Anaerolineales bacterium UBA2029
CTCCAGACTCCAGACTCCTCATTTGGTCTCCAGCGTGCGGTGCCGTACAATCAACCGGCGATAGGTGGAGCCTGAATTCATCCAGGGAGAGAGGCGGTTATGCGCGTGGTGTTGCAGCGCGTCCGGCGCGGCGCGGTGCGTGTGAACGGGCAGACGGTCGGGGAGATCGGGCACGGCTTTGTGATCCTGGTGGGAGTCGGCCCGCGCGATGGCGAAGCGCAGGCGCAGTGGCTGGCCCGCAAGATCGCCGGATTGCGCGTCTTCGAGGATGCCCAAGGGAAATTCAACCTGTCGCTGCTCGACGTGGGCGGGGGATGCCTGGTGGTCTCGCAGTTCACCCTCTACGCCGACGCCCGCCGGGGCCGCCGTCCCAGCTTCACCGATGCTGCGCCGCCCCAAGTCGCCGAGCCGTTGATCGCCCGCTTCGCCGATATGCTGCGGCAGGCGGGTGTGTCCCAGGTAGAAATGGGGGTCTTCGGCGCGCGGATGGAAGTGGAGATTCTCAACGACGGGCCAGTGACCATCTGGCTGGACACCGACGAACTGATGAGCGAGGCGGACCGGTAGGGCCGTTTCCAGCGTCAGGCCTTGCTGCCGGGTTGGGGGCGGTCGGCGCGGATTTCGCCCTCGTGCCCCAGCAACAGCGCTTCCAGCTCGTACACTTCGTCATCGTTCAGGTCGGCCAGCAGGTGCTCTATGCGCGAGTGCTGAGGGCGTTTGCGCTTGCTGCTGAGGTTTTCGGCTTCCGCCCGTGCCTGCCAGGTTCCACTCACCCAGATGATCAGGGTCATGAGTGCGGCGACGCCGCCCAGAACCAGCGTCACGCCCAGCACGGTGGCGCTGTTGGCCTGAGCGATGGCGCCCGTCGGCGAAGTCAGCAGACTGCCGGTCAGGATCAGCAGACCGAGCCAGATCGAGAAGGTCAAGAGCAACCGCCCTGTGTCGCGCATGGTGTTCTCCTGCCCTGGTGCCCGTTTCAGTAGTCCACCAGGATCATCTGCCCGGCCTGACCGATGAGGTGACCAGTGGCAATATGGTAGTAGAAGCCCAGCAGGGGCACGCCCACGATGAGCACCGAGACAAAGGGGGCGATGATCGCTGCCAGCAAGGCCAGCAGAAATGTGTAGAGCCATAGCGTCGCCAGCAGACCGGCATTTTGCCGCGCGTCGTGCACCAGCGCCCCCAGCCGGAAGTATTCGCCGTAGTTGCCCGTCTCGGCGTAGCGGATGATGCCCATGAAAACCAGCATCGTGGCCGGGATGGCATAGGCCAGCGCCAGGAAGAACAGGCAACAGGTAGCGCTGCACGTCAGCAGAAAGCCCAGGTCGCTGTCACCGGCCAGGAGGGCGGGCACCACGATGATACACCCCAGCACCAGCAGCGGCAGGAAGTACACCACCCCCGCCGCGACGACCACCACCCCATCCGCAAAGACCTGACCCAAGCGGTTGTGCGCTGGCAGAGGGCGTTTGCTGCCGCGCACCACGTTGCGGGCGACCTGCACCTGATAGCCCTGGGCGAAAAATGGCACGATCGAGAGCAGCGTGCCGATGATGAACTTCAGCGGCCACTCCTCGTCGTCGAATGGAAAACTGAGCGCACGTCCAAAGTCCACTGTGCCGCCTCCCCCTGGAAAACGGGCCGACGCTTTCACCTTACAAGTACGCAGCGCTTCACGCTACGTTGCAGGTCGGCACGTTGCCTCTGATTATGCCATGGTTTGCTCGCGCGCGTCAGTGACGAAAGGCAAGGGGTGCGGGCAAAATGTGTCAGGCAGTTGGCCGCGCTCTGCTACCCCTCACCCCTCAACTCGCCGCGCGACGCCAGTCGCGAGGGAGCGGGGAAACTATCTGTGTGCCTGGACACACCTGAGGAGTCTGGAGTTTGGAGTCTGGAGTCTAGAGTCTGGAGTTGGGGGGGCTACCTGCCTGCCTGGACACATCCCTTCGCCCGCTTCAAGGGGACAGCTATTGAGTGCATCTCGAACAGGGAGGCTGACCTTAACTTTACCTCACCCCCGCTCGGCGCTAGCGCGCCTCCCTGCCCCCTCTCCAGTCTAGGCTGGAGAGGGAGCAAGCCGAGC
>DDBP01000253.1 GCA_002332795.1 Anaerolineales bacterium UBA2029
AGTCGCGAGGGAGAGGGGATTGAGGGGTGAGGGGAAATTCTGGTGCTAAGTTCATAACAGGCTCTAGCCACTCATGCCAGGCGGAACCGTTCCCACGATCCGCGTGCTCCCTCTGACCGAGACCGATCGTCCCTGGGCCAACGCGCTGTTGACGGAGCGCTGGGGCAGCACACGCATGGTCACGCGCGGCGCCGTGCACGACCTGACTCAATTGCCAGGGCTGGTCGCCTGGTATGGCGACGACCGCGCGGGCCTGCTGCTCTACCGGCCAGCCGGAGCGGAATGGGAAATCGTCTCGCTCGACAGCACGCTGGTCGGACACGGCGTAGGCACGGCGTTGCTGGCTGCCATCCGGCAACTGGCGCAGACCAACGGTTGCCGCCGTCTGTGGCTGATCACCACCAACGACAACCTGCCCGCGCTGCGTTTTTACCAGAAACGCGGTTTTCACCTGGTGGCCGTCTATCCCGACGCTGTCACCGAGGCCCGCCGCCTGAAACCGGAAATTCCCGTCCTCGGCCTGGAAGACATTCCCCTGCGCGACGAACTCGAACTCGAAATCGTGCTATAATGCCGGTAAGAAGATTTCTCATCTTCGCATTGAGCCATCTATCATTCCAGGGGAGCACGGGCCATGAGACAGTTTTTCGAAGAGTTCAAGCAGTTCGCCATGCGGGGCAATGTCATTGATCTGGCCGTGGGTATCATCATCGGCGTGGCGTTCAACGGCGTAGTGAGTTCGCTGGTGAACGACATCATTATGCCGCCCATCGGCTTTATCCTCAACGACATTGACTTTTCCAACCTGTTCATCAACCTGTCGGGCGGCGACTATAGCTCGCTGGCGGCGGCCAAAGAGGCCGGAGCAGCGACCATCAATTACGGTATGTTCCTCAATGCCGTGATCAATTTCATCATCGTGGCCTTCGCGGTCTTTCTGCTGGTCAAGCAGATGAACCGCTTCTTCAAAGAGAAGCCCGCGCCGCCCGCCGCGCCGACGACGAAGGAATGCCCCTTCTGCCGCACTCAGATTCCCATCGCGGCGGTACGTTGTCCCAACTGCACGTCGCACCTGGAAGAAAAGCCCGCCGAGGCCTGAGTAAGTGTGCCATAATTCCCCTCATCCCCTGTCCCTGTTGCCCGCCCGGCGATCGGGGTGGGGATGAGGGAAATCCTGCGCTCAGCCGGTGAACAGGTCTACGACCTCGAAGCGATCCACGTCCACCAGGCCCACGTCGGTCAGCTTGAGGCTGGGGATCACCTCCAGCGCCATGAAGCTCATGGCCATGAAGGGATCGTGCAGCGGCGATCCCAGTTCCTGGCGCGTGACCATCAGCAGACGATCCAGGGCAGCGCGCACCTCGCTAATGGGCCGGTCGCTCATCAGCCCGCCGACGGGCAGGGGGAGTCCGGCCAGCACCTGCTCCCCGTTGACAGCCACCAGTCCGCCGCCCATGCGCTCGACGGCGCGCGCAGCGGTCATCATGCTGACGTCGTCCGCGCCGATCACCACCAGGTTGTGATGGTCGTGTGCCACGGTGCCGGCGATCGCGCCGCGCTTCAGGCCGATGCCGCGGATGAAGCCCTTGCCCATGTTGCCAGTGGCGCGGTGTCGCTCGATGACCGCCATCTTCAGCAGGTCGCGGGCGGGATCGGCCACGGCATAGCCGTCCACGATCTTCGCTTCCTCGACGTGATGGCGGGTGATCAGTTGATTCTCCAGGCTGCCGATGACGCGCACGCGCGTTCCGCGCGCGGGAATGGCGAAGTCTACCGCGTCCCAGTTGATGCGCACCGAGCGCGGCAGCGGCGTCACCTGCGGCGCGGGGATGTCCGTCACCAGTTCGCCGCCCCGCGCCACCAGTCTGCCGCCCGCGAAGACCAGCTCGGCGCGCGGCGCGTCCAGCACGGAGAAGACGAACAGGTCGGCGCGGCGGCCCGGCGCGATCGCGCCCCGGTCGTGCAGACGGAAATACTCGGCGGTGTTGAGCGTGCCCATGCGGATGGCCGTCACCGGGTCCAGGCCGCCTTCGGCAATGGCAACGCGGATCATGTGATCGATCGAGCCGTCGTCCAGCAGATCGGCGGGCTGCCGGTCGTCGGTGCACCAGCAGATACGGCGGCTGTTTTCCGGCGTGACCAGCGGCAACAGCGGGCGCAGGTTCTGTGCATTGGTCGCCTCGCGGATGAAGATCACCATGCCCTTTTGCAGCTTCTCGCGCGCCTCTTCGACGGCGGTGCATTCGTGATCGCTGCCAATGCCCGCCGCGACGTAAGCGTTGAGGTCGCGCCCGCTCAGGCCGGGGCAGTGACCATCCAGCACGCGCCCGCGAAACGCCTCGATCTTCGCCAGCACGCCGGGGTCGGCGAAGAGCACGCCGGGGTAGTTCATCATCTCGGCCAGGCCCAGCACCCAGGGATGGTCGAGCAGGGCGCGCAACGCCTCGGCGTCCAGAGCCGCGCCCGCCGACTCCATATGTGTGGCCGGTACGCAACTCGACGCCATGACGAACATGCTCAGCGGGCCACCCTGAGCCGCGTCGAGCATATAGCGGATGCCATCCAGGCCGTGCACGTTGGCGATCTCGTGCGGGTCGGTGATGACGGTGGTGACGCCGTGCGCCAGCGCCGCGCGGCTGAATTCCGGCGGGATGCACAGGCTGCTTTCGATATGCACGTGCGCGTCAATCAGGCCGGGGGCGACGTAGCGCCCGCCCAGATCGAGCGTCTCGGCAGCGCTATAGCCGCTGCCCACGCCGACGATCAGCCCGTCCTTGATGGCGATCTCGGTGGGGTATATTTCGCCGGTGAACACGTTGACCAGGTTCAGGTTGGTCAGCAGCAGGTCGGCGGGGGTTTGTCCGCGCGCGGCGGCGATACGCTGGGCCAAGTCCATAGGGCGAACTCCTTCTGGTGATCAGTGATCAGTTTTCAGTGATCAGTGTTCAGCGATCTGCAGCGCGGTGCAGCAACGCCTGAGGGTCTATAGAGACCGTTTGAGAAGTCCTGCTCTGTGGCTCCTCACCCTGAATCCTCTCTCCATACGCGGAGAAGAGACTTAGCACAATGCCACTCCCCCCGTGTATAGTTCAAGGGCAGACGGCCATTGAGCGCATCTCGGACAGGAGGCTGTCCTTAATTTTACCTCACCCCCACTCGGCGCTAACGCGCCTCGCCGCCCCCTCTCCATGCATGGAGGGGGCAAGCCGAGCGAAGCGAGGCGGGGGTGAGGTAAACCAGG
>DDBP01000254.1 GCA_002332795.1 Anaerolineales bacterium UBA2029
CCTCACCCCCACTCGGCGCTAACGCGCCTCGTGTTCCCTCTCCAGTCTAGGCTGGAGAGGGGGCAAGCCGAGCGGAGCGAGGCTAGGGGTGAGGTTTCCAAAGGGTCTTTGAGGAAAGGTGGAGCGTGTCTCCGCGTGTGTTGCACTGAGCGTGTCGTCTCTGCCTTACCCATTCACTCTTGACTCCCGACTCAAAACTCAAGATTTCTGACTCGTGAGGAACCATGACACTGATCCTGGGCATCGAAACTTCCTGTGACGAAACCGGCGCGGCAGTGGTCGAAGACGGCGTGCGCATTCACTCCAACGTCGTCGCCTCGCAGATCGATCTGCACGCACGATATGGCGGCGTGTTTCCGGAAGTGGCGTCGCGAGCGCATATCGAGGCCATCGCGCCCATTGTGGAACAGGCCCTGCGCGACGCAGAGGTGACGCTCGCCGACATCGAGGCCATCGCCGTGACGCGCGGCCCTGGCCTGGCCGGATCGCTGTTGGTCGGCGTGAACTTCGCCAAAGGGCTGGCGCTGGCCAGCGGGCTACCGCTGGTGGGCGTGAATCATCTGGAAGGACACGTCTATTCGTTGTGGCTGATCGAGCGCGAGTCGCCAGTGCGGTTCCCTGTCGTGTGCCTGATCGTCTCTGGTGGGCACAGCGAGATCGTGCTGATCACCGATCACGGGCAGTACCGGCAACTGGGCACGACCATTGACGACGCCGCAGGCGAGGCTTTCGACAAAGTCGCGCGGCTCCTGGGTCTGCCCTATCCCGGCGGGCCGGCCATTCAGCGCGTCGCCGAGAGCGGCGATCCGACCGCCTACGACTTCCCCCGTGCGTTGCGCGGCGAGGGTTACGACTTCAGCTTCTCCGGTCTCAAGACGGCGGTGCTGCGCGCTGTGCAGGAGCCACACAGCGGCAAGCGCCCGCCCAAGGCCGAGAGCCTGACGCCCGACCAGTTGCGCCCAGGGGTGAACGTGGCCGATGTGGCCGCCAGTTTCCAGGCGGCGGTGGTAGATATCCTGGTCGAAAAGACCATTCAGGCGGCGACGGCGCACGGCGCGACCGAAATCTGGATGGCGGGCGGGGTGAGCGCCAATGCGGCGTTGCGGGCGACCATGAGCGCGCGCAGTCCGTTGCCGGTGTATTATCCACCGCTCAAGCTGTGCGTGGACAATGCGGCGATGATCGCCTCAGCGGGCTATTTCCGCTATGCGCAGGGTTTCCGTGACGATCTCGATATGGATGTGCGCCCGTTGTGGCCGCTGACGACGATCGCGCAGGAGGCGGGAGATACTGTAGGATAAGAGACCATGCGGAAGCATATTCACTAATTATCTTTCGCAGGAACCGGCTTTGCGTTAGCCACTGCCGTGATCGAGTTAGACAGGCAAGTTGCCGGATCTCCTATCTCTTAGCATATACCTTTCACTACAGTCTCTTAGTCAGGTTTGTGTCGTCGCGCCCCGATCGGCGCGGGTAATGGTCCAGTTGCCAGTGATCAGAGCTTCCACGTCTATCCCGTCTTCCAGGTCTGGCCAGTAAATTGTGAAGGGGTACAACCGGTAGTTAGCGCGCTGTTCTGGCGACGCTTGCTCCAGCCACGGGAAGAAATCGAGAGGCATACCAATCACCCGGCGATCTTTGAGAGTGACCCACACCATATCATCGCGAATCTCAACGGCCACAGCCTGGTCGTTTTCTTTCATGATTTCCCCCATTACCTGTTAGGAGGGATGATATTTGCGCCATTCGGCCAACAGCAGAGATTGATGAGCCTCGACCAGAGCCAGAATCTGCCTGATCTCTCGCGCGTTGAATCCCCAACTATCCATCACCTCAACGGGATGTATCTTGATTTTAGCAGCTTTGTCAGCGCTGAAAACATGCACATGGGCGGGATAGTGGTCTCTGGTGAAAATTACCACCTCGTACTTGCCCTGGCGCAGTACTATCGGTGACATGCCTGTCTGCCTTGTTGTGTTGTTGGATACGATTCATCCCAGTGACCTGTATCAGCGGGCACAGACGCTACTTTGCTCGTTACTGGGTTCTGTTGAAATGCCAGTTTTCTTTCCTATTCCCCCACCCACCCCGCCAGCCACTGCGCCAATACTTCGTTGCCGCGCGCGTTGAGGTGCATATCGGTCGTGTAGTAGAGCTGTTCGCCAGCCAGGGCGTGCGCCTGCAACTCCGGCAACGGGTCGAGGCAGGTCAACCCCTCCGCCGCGCAGAAATCGCGCATCATCTGATAGGGCGTATCCAGCACAGCCAGTTTGTCCGCGCCCAGCAACGGTTCGCTGAGGTGCCGGTAGACTTGCTCCTTGGTCGGCATCAGCACGATCACCAGCCACCCGCCGTAACTCGTCACCATCTCCCGCGCCTGACGTATGGCCGCCTGACCGCGCGCCCAGCCGTCCAGGTTGTGCGGCTGCGTCATGTCGAGGGCATTCAACAGGTAGGGTTCGCCAAAAGCCAGCCGTACGTCGCCCTGTTCGGCATAGAAGGGAGCGTGGAACTGCAGCGTGGCGTCGAACTCTTCCCGCCGTCCCAGGTAGAGCTTGAGCAGCACATACAGGGCCGAGTTGTCGTCCCACCAGGTGCGCCTGGGCGCGGGCGGAGTGGGGGTGGTGGACTGCACATCGGTCTCGCCGCGCAGGGCGGCCAGACCGTAGTCCTCGTTGGCGTCGTTGCCGAACCACTGCCAGAGCACCAGCGATGGCTTGAGCGGCATCCCGAAGTCGGCCAGCACGCGGGCATGGCTCAGCGAGCCGGTGCTGGTGATGCCCAGGTTGATGAGGTTCAGACCGGTGATCTGCGCCAGGCGCTGCACCCAGCAGTCGTCGTCGTCGGTGAAGCAGAAGGTGAAGGAGTCCCCTACCGCCACACCGTCCACATGCCGATCTACCAGTTCCTGGCGGGTGCGAAAGGCCAGCCGCGACCCCCACAGCGCCTCCGTGCTGACGGTGAAGCGCACCTCAGCGCTGCCGAACTGTACGCGGTTTTGCACCGGGCGGGTGATGGTCAGGTAGTCAATGTCCGGCTGCCAGATCGGGTCGGGCAGCAGGCGGGAGTCGGTGAAAGGGGTCTTGTGTACGTGCTGCAGCACCAGTTGCAGGCGCGGCGGCAACGAGAAGAACAGCAGCCGGATCAGTACTTCGACCAGCAACCAGGCCAGCAGCAATCCGAAGGCCATACCGGCCAGCCGCCCCGCCCAGGTACGGGCAGGGCTGACGTGTCGTGCGGGAGCAGGGGAGAGCGTTTCGGTCATGGTCTGTCGCCAGGGTGATGCTCACAGTCACGGTTTCAGGGCAAATTCGGCGATGATTTCTTCGCGGGCGGTGCGCAACAGGTCAACGCGCGACGGCCCGTCATTCATGGCGTAGATGGTAAGCCGCACGCTTTCCACACGCAACGGTACCGACGGGGCTGTCCGGAAGGGCCTCAGCGCGGCGATCAGTGGGCCGGCGGGCTGACGTCCCCAGTAGCCCAGGGTCACATGGGGCACGAAGGGCCAGCGCAACGGCGGACGGGCGCGGCGGGGCAGGGCGCGTCGCAGACCGGTACGCAGAGCACGCAGACAACCGGTCTCGTCCTGCACCTCGGCGAACAGGGCGTTGGGGAAGGCGTTCAGCGGCCCAATACTCACGGCGAAGGCGTTCATTCCCTGTACCAGCGACTCCACTGCCGCGACCAGTCTGTCGAGATCGCGCCGCCGCCAGAGGTGCGGCAGAGGCAACCAGGGCAGCGGGCTGAGACGGCCCACCATATGCAGGGTGATGTGCAGACGGTCCGCGGGTTGCGGCGCGTAAGCCAGCCAGGGAGACAGGGCGCTTTGCCAGCTCTGAAGCTGTGTCAG
>DDBP01000251.1:0-7469 GCA_002332795.1 Anaerolineales bacterium UBA2029
CGCGCCCGAAGCGGCGCCCGCTCCTGCGGCGCCCGCACCGCAAGCCGCGCCCGCGGTCAGCGCCGAGGCGGGCGGTGATGGCTTCATCAAGGCCAGCCCCATTGCCCGTCGGCTGGCCGAAGAGCGCGGAATCGATCTGCGGCGGGTGAAGGGTACTGGCCCCGGCGGGCGTATCACCAAGAAGGATATCGAGAACTTCCCGGTGGAGGAAGCGCCCGCTGCTCCGGTGGCCCCTGCTGCGCCCGTTGTGCCGACCGCGCCGCCCATTCCGCCCGAAGCGGCGCGCCCGACCATGCCTACCTTCACCGAAGTGCCCAGCGGTCCGGACGTGGAGATTATCCCGCTCAGCCGGATTCGGGCGCGCATTGGGCAGCGCCTGGTCGAAAGCAAGCAGTTCGTGCCGCACTTCTACGTCACCAACGAGATTGATGTGGCGAAGGCGCTTGAACTGCGCGAACAGCTCAACGCGAGCATCAGCGATCCGGCGGGCAAGATCACCATCAACGATCTGATCGTCAAAGCGGTGGCGCTGGCCCTGCGCGAGTTTCCCAACCTCAACTCGCATTACTACGGCGACAAGCTGGTGCGGCACAAGCGCATCAACATTGGCATCGCCGTCGCTCTGCCAGAGGGTGGTCTGGTCAACGTCACGTCGTATGACGCCGACAAGACCTCGCTGGGCACGATGGCCGCCAATCACCGCGACATGATCACCCGCGCCCGCGAAGGGAAGGTGCGTCCACACGAGATCGAGGGCAGCACCTTCAGTGTGAGCAACCTGGGGCCCTTCGATGTAGAGCACTTCATCGCCATCATCAACCCGCCGGAAGCGGCTATCCTGGCCGTCGGCTCGGCGCGCAAAGTGCCCGTCGTGCTGGAAGACGGCACGCTGGGCGTGGGGATGCGCATGAAGGCCACGCTCAGTGTGGATCACCGTGTGAGCGATGGGGTCGAGGCGGCGCAGTTCATGCAGAAGCTCAAGGAACTGCTGGAGAACCCGATGCGCCTGCTGATCTAGCAGTCGCCCGACGGTTCGTCTGGATGATGAATACCAGGGGGGAGGGCATGTGCCTTCTCCCCTGTCTTTTTCCTGGATCAGACCTGTGTCCAGCCGGCGCGATCGCGTTACAGGCCCTGCTATTAATTGTATACAGATTTTGCGGAAAGCCTTGGCATCATTTGTGAAATTTTGTACAATCTCCCTTGCACTGGAACTGCCGTCAAAGACCCAAGGAGGGACATCATGACTACCAACGGCAAGGGTTTCCGGGGTTTGCAGGGTAAGGTGGCCATCGTCACCGGCGCGAGTTCGGGTATTGGGCGGGCTACGGCGCTGGCCTTCGCCCGCGAAGGCGTGAAAGTCGTCGTCAGCGACGTGAACGTGCCGGGCGGTGAGGAAACCGTCCGCCTGATTACAGCGCAGGGCGGCGAAGCCATCTTCGTCAAGTGCGACGTATCGCAGGAGAGCGAGGTCAAGGCACTGGTGGAGCGCACGCTGACGACCTTCGGTCGCCTGGACTTCGCCTGCAACAACGCCGGCATCGGCGGTGAGCTGGCTCCTACGGCGGATTATTCGCTGGAAGCCTGGAATCGGGTCATCGGCATCAACCTGACCGGTGTCTTCCTGTGCATGAAGTACGAGATTCCGGCCATGCTGCGGCAGGGTGGGGGAGCCATCGTCAACATGGCTTCCATTCTGGGGCACGTCGGTTTCGCCGGTGCGCCGGCCTACGTGTCGGCCAAGCACGGTGTGATCGGCCTGACCAAGAACGCGGCCATCGAGTACGCCAAACAGGGCATCCGCGTGACGGCGGTGTGCCCGGCCTTCATTCACACGCCCATGGTAGACGACGGCCTGTCCGACGAAGCCAAAGCGCAGCTTGAGACGGTGCATCCCATTGGGCGCATGGGCACCCCAGAAGAAGTGGCCGAGCTGGTCGTCTTCCTGTGCTCGGATGGCGCGTCGTTCATCACCGGCAACCCGATCCTGGTGGACGGCGGCTACGTGGCGCAGTAAGCGCTCACGATCCGCGTGTGCTGGGGCGGTCGGTAGGGCCGCCCCCTTATTCAAAGAGTAGTGGCGCGTCCGCGGCCAGACTTCCGAAGTCTTCGAAGACTTCGGAAGTCTGTTCCCAAGCTCCGCGTGTGGAGAAAGGGCAAGCCGAGCGAAGCGAGGCTGGGGGTGAGGTCAACCAGGCGAGCCAACCTTAACGCCTGCCCTGTCCGCCCATGAACCCTGGAACTGTGGTCATAGCTGTCTCCCTTCATTTCTCGGCTGCGGTTCTGGATGTTTTCCCCTAAAATCTCATGAGCAGGGAGAGTTACCCGCTCATGTGCAACCCGCGCCATTCCTGGTGACAGGTGTAACTATCGAGCGGGGACGGGCCGTGCTAAGCTCCAAAAGTGGCAAAAGGTTAAAGATATTTTATCATTGAGGCGTATTTGATTCGGTCTGACAGGGGCGGAGAATATCGTGATCACGACCTCAGTGGATGTGCTGGTCATCGGCGGCGGCGCGACCGGGGCCGCCGCCCTCTACGATCTGGCGCGGCGCGGCCTGCGCGCTCTGCTGGTGGATCAGCTTGACTTCACCACGGGCACGTCGGGGCGCTATCACGGTCTGCTGCATTCCGGCGGGCGCTATGCCGGGCACGACCTGGAGACGGCGCAGGAGTGCATTGTCGAAAATCAGATTCTGCGCCGCATCGCTCCCTTCGCCGTAGAGGACACGGGCGGCCTGTTCGTCGCCACGCCGGTTGACCCCGCCGATTTTCCCGCTCGCTGGCTGGATGGCTGCGCCAGAGCGGGAATCCCTGCCGAGCCGCTGACGCCCACGCAGGCGCGCGCGGAAGAGCCAGCCCTGACGCCGCACATCACCGCTGTCTACCGTGTGCCGGACGCTTCGGTGGACTCCTTCGATCTGATTCACGGGCTGGTCGAAGCGGCGCGTTCCTACGGCTCGGATGCCTGGATCTATCAGCGTGTGGTTGCCCTGCTGCGCGAGGGCGACGCCGTGATCGGCGCGACGCTGGAAGACACGCGCACTGGCGAGCGCCGCACTGTCCATGCGGCGTGTATCATCAACGCCACCGGCCCCTGGGCGGGCGTGGTGGCGGGACTGGCCGGGCTGGACGTGAAGATACTGTTCAGCCGGGGGGCGATGATCGCCATGAACACGCGCTGGGTCAACACCATCGTCAACCGGCTGCGCCCCGCCGACGACGGCGATATCCTGGTGCCGGTGGGCACGGTGTGCGTGCTGGGCACGACCTCGGTGACGACCGACCGACCGGACGATTACCGCATCGAGCCATGGGAAGTGACGAAAATCCTGGCCGAGGCCGACGTCGTCGTGCCGGGCATCCGTCACGGGCGCGCTTTGCGGGCCTGGGCGGGGGTGCGTCCGCTCTACGAGCCGCCGGAGGTGACGCGCGGCGAGGTCGAGGGCCGCGCGGTGAAGCGCACTTTCTCGGTGATCGATCACGCGGAGCGCGACGGCGTGCGCGGCCTGGTGACCGTCACCGGCGGCAAGCTGACTACCTGCCGCCTGATGGCCGAGAAAGCCGTAGATGTCGCCTGTGCGCAGCTCGGCGTGCGCACGCCGTGCAGCACCGCCGACGAAGTGCTGCCGATCCCCGCTGCGGCGTCGCGGCGCTATCATCGCCTGGATCATCGGCTGCACAGGCTGGAACACGGCGAACTGCCCGGCGCGTTGATCTGCGAATGCGAGCTGGTCACCCGCCCGCAACTGGAGGCGGCCATCGCTGCCTACGGTGAGCAACCGGTGGCGCTGGACGATCTGCGCCGCGACCTGCGCCTGGGCATGGGGCCGTGTCAGGCGGGTTTCTGCGGGGTACGGGCGGCGGGCATCCTGCAGAGCGCGCGCAAGCTGAGCGCCGAACAGGCGGTGCGGGCGCTGGGCGCGTTTGTGGACGAACGTTTTCGCGGCGTGCGCCCCCTGTTGTGGGGACACCAATTGCGGCAGCTTTATCTGGACGAACTGATCTACCGGCGCATCCTGGGCCTGGATGCGCTGCTGGAGAGCACCCCCGCGACGCCTGCCGCTGTCGCCGCTGCGACGGAGGAGGTGAGCCGTGGGTGAGAGTCGCCATTCTGCAGACGTGATCGTGATCGGGGCCGGATTGGCCGGTCTTGTGGCTGCGATACACGCCGTCCGGCAGGGCGCGCGTGTCCGCCTGATCGCCAATGGCTGGGGACAGCAGATCGTCAGCCCCGGCTGGATCAGCGTCCTCGACAGCGCTGAGGGCAACACCCTGGCCGCTGTTCAGGGCTTTGCTGCGGCACATCCCGATCACCCCTATGCCCTGGCCGGGGGGGAGGCGCTGGTCAACGCCCTGGCGCTGCTACAGGAGATCGCCGCCGAGATCGGCGAGCCGTTCGCGCCGCCCCGTCCGGATGGCTGCAATCTACGGCTGCCGACGATGCTCGGCGGGACGCAGACGCCGCTGCTGGCTCCGCTGGGCATCGCCAATGGCGACCTGACCGATGTGCACGGCCCGGTGCTGATCGTCGGTTTCGACGGCTGGCGCGATTTCTACCCGGAAATGGTGGCGGGAAACCTGTCGCGGCAGGGGATCGCGGCGCGGGCGGTCAGCGTGTCACTGGCAAGCGGGCGGCCTGGCTGGGACGAATGGCCCGCCGACCTGGCGCGCCGCCTGGACGATCCCGCGGTGTGCACAGCCATCCTCCGGCAGGTGCAGCCGCACGTCAGAGACGCGGTCAAGGTGGGCTTCCCCGCGGTGTTGGGCATGGAGCGGCACGCTGACGCTTTGCGCGAATTCGAGGCGGCGCTGGGCTGTCCGGTCTTTGAGATTCCCGTCCTGCCGCCCAGTCCGGCGGGCACGCGCCTGAGCAACGGGTTGCGCCGGTGGTTGCTGCGTCAGCGGGCGCGTGTGCAGATCGGGCACCCCGTGGTGCGCGCCGTCGTCGAGGGCGGGCGCTGCGTCGGCGTCGAGGTCGGCGCGCTGGGGCACACCAATCCCTTTTACGCCGATGTCTTCATCCTGGCGACGGGCGGTCTCTACAACGGCGGTCTTCAGAGCGATGAGACGGGCCGTCTGTGGGAGCCGATCTTCGGCTTTCCGGTCAGCGGGCCGCCGGGCGAGGGGCGGACGGGATGGTACCGGGAACGTCTGCTCGTGGCGGAGGGGCACCCGATTCACCGCGAAAGCGGGCTGCGCGTCAACGCGCAGATGCAGCCCGTGGATGATCAGGGCGTGCCCCTGCTGGAGAACGTCTTTGCCGCGGGGCACCTGCTGGCGGGTTTCAACCCGCTGACCGACGGCTGTGCAGAAGGCGTGGCCCTGGCGACGGGCTACCGGGCGGCGTGCGCGGCCTTAGCAGTGCAGGCGTGAAAGCCTCACAGGAAACAAGAAAAGCCCTCACGGGCTTCGAAGGCATATGCCTTCCACCTCCAGGGAACTGGATTGCCCATATTTTAACACAGTTCAACGATTGATACAAGCTCATGACCACTGACCATTCACTCTCCCTCATTGACCTGACCCCGTTCACGGCGGATCACTGCCTGAAGTGCAATATCTGCACGTCGGCCTGTCCGGTGTCGGCGGTGACGCCGCTCTTCCCCGGCCCCAAGACGGTCGGGCCGCAGGCGCAGCGACTGCGTCTGCCCGGCGAACCCTCGCCCGATCATTCCATTGACTACTGTTCCGGCTGCGGCATCTGCACGCTGGTCTGTCCGCACGGCGTGAAAGTGATGGAGATCAACACGCAGGCCAAGGCGGTCATGACGCAGACGCACGGCATGTCGCTCCGCAACTGGTTCCTCAGCCGCAACGAACTCTGGGGACGGCTGGGCACGCCCTTTGCGCCGTTGCTCAACTTCGGCGTGCGCAACCGCTGGCTGCGCCTGATCGCCGAGAAGACGTTCAAGGTCTCGGCGCGGGGGCCGTTGCCCGGCTGGGCCGGTTACACCTTCCGCGGCTGGTGGAAGCGCGAACTCAAGCGCCGCCCGCGCCCACAGCCCGCCTCCGACGCCGACCGCGTGGTCTATTTTCACGGCTGCTCGACCAACACCTACGAGCCGCATATCGGCAAGCTGGCCGTGGCCGTGCTGGAACACATCGGGCTACATGTGGAGATTCCCCCGCAGACGTGTTGCGGCCTGCCTGCGCAGTCCAACGGCGACTTCAAGGCGGCGCGACGCTACGCCCGCGCCAACATCGAGTCGCTGGTGGAGTACGCGCGGCGGGGCATTCCGATTGTGGGCACGTCGGCCAGTTGCATGACGGCGATCAAGGGCGACTATCATCATGTGCTGGGTCTGGACGACGAGGACGCGCTGTTGGTGGCAGCCAACACCTACGACTTCATGGAGTTCCTGGCCAGACTGCACCGCGAAGGCCGCCTGCCGCTCGACTTCCAGCCCATCCAGGCAGAGCTGCCTTATCACGCGCCCTGTCAGCTCAAGGCGCACGGCATGGGCCGCCCTGCGCTGGACGTGCTCGACCTGATTCCAGGGTTGCGCTGCTGGGAGATTGACGCGGATTGCTGCGGCATCGCCGGCACCTATGGCTACAAGGCAGAGAAGCGGGCGATCGCCGAGGCGGTGGGCCGCCCCATCGTCGAGCAGGTGAGCGCGGCGGGGGCCAGGCTCGTCGTCTGCGACACGGAGACGTGCCGCTGGCAGATCACCTCGCTGACTGGCGCGAAGACGATCCATCCGGTCGAACTGGTAGCGCTGGCCTATGGCCTGACGGTGGACGGCTACACCCCGCCCTTACCGACGGCAACCGCTGCCTATGCTGCCGCTGCTGACCGGTAGCGGCGCGCGCATACGCGATCTGACAGACGGGGGGGCGCTTTCAGGCGTCCCCTTTGTCTTTGTTGTCCGCGCCTGTCAGTTCGCGGTGCAACACCCACTTGACTGTCCAGAAGCCATCCACAAAGTCGAAGCAGGCGGTGCTGCTGGTGCCGAACCATATCGGCGGTTGCGCTGGGTCTGCGCGGAGCAGGGCGGCGGCCAGCCGTTCCATGAACGGATTGTGGCCCACCAGCATCACCGGCTCGCTTTCCAGCGCCAGTTCGCCGGGCAGGTGATCCACGGGATCGTCGAAGAGCAGGCCGGAGACCGCAATCACCCCGCCCGCCGGTTTGAGGTGCCGGGCGAAGATTTCGGCGGTCTGCTGGGCGCGCAACAGGCCACTGTGCCGAATCTGATGCACGGTGATACCGGCGCGCCCCAGCCATTCGGCCAGCGCGGTGACTTCGGCCTTGCCGCGACCGGTCAAGGGGCGCTCCTCGTCGTGCGTATACTTTGGGTCTTTGGACGCCTTGCCATGACGAACGAGAATCACGCGCATAGGATTAACCCTCCCTGTTGATGCCGTTTGAGAAATCCGACTCTGCGGCTTCACCTCACCCCCGCTCGGCGCTGGCGTGCCTCGCTGCCCCCTCTCCAGTCTAGGCTGGAGAGGGGGCAAGCCGAG
>DDBP01000251.1:7571-21422 GCA_002332795.1 Anaerolineales bacterium UBA2029
GAGGGGGCGAGCCGAGCGAAGCGAGGCTGGGGGTGAGGTCAACCGAAGCGAACCAGCTTTTACGCCTGCTCTAGCTCTGTCCGCCCCTGAACTGTGCATGGAGGCTGGGGAATGAGGTTTTTCAAACGGTCTTTCACCGTTCGCCGTCTCCGGATTTGTGCTTCTGTCTACGCCGCAAATAGTCCAGCGGCTCGCCCGCCTGATCGTGCATGTCCGTCAGCGCAGCCCAGAACTCGTCCAGGGTGAGTGGCTCGAAGCCGCGCCACGTCACGCGGAAAGCCCGCGCCCGCATGAACAGGAACAGCCGCTCGCCGCGCTCCGCCCGCAGATGGTTGGCCACGTTGGGCAGCAACAGGTCGTCGCGCGCCTCGAAGCGCCCCTTGACCTCGACCCAACACTTGAGATCGGGCAGATGAAAGTCCACCAGGTAACGCCCGCCGCCGATGCGCTCTGGCTCGTACTGCCAGGCAATGCCGCGCCGGTCGAGTTCCTGGGCAAAAGCCACTTCCAGCCGCGAGCGCATGAACGCGCCCCGGTAGATGCTCTCGGTCGCCGAGCCGTGCCGGGGGCCACGCGCCACGCGCGGTTTGCGCGGGACGGAGGGCTTGCGGGACGAGGACTCGTCGGGGGACATGGGCGCTCCAGGTGTATAGTGGATAGTTTTCAGTGATCAGTTTTCAGTGATCAGTTTTCAGTGGACAGTTTTCGGGGTGGTTGTCACCTGACTGCCTCCCGATCGCCGACTACTGATCACTGATCACTGTCAACTGATCACTGTCAACTTCTCCGCTGCCGCATGATCTCAAAAGCGATCACCGCCGTCGCCGCCGCGGTGCCCAGCGACTGATCGAAGGCGCTGCCATAGGGAATCGCCAGGCGCAGATCGGCACCCTGGCGGAAAGAGCGCGTGATACCGCGCTTCTCCCCACCGATGACCAGGAACAGCGGGCCGGTCAGGTCAACGTCGTAGAGCGGGACGGCGTCTTCTTCATCCGCGACGGCCACGCGCAGCCCGCGCGCCCGGAAGTGCTCTGCCGCCGCCGCTACCGTCTCGGCGATGGCGATGGGCAGCCATTCGGACGCGCCCGCCGAGGCCCGCGCCACCACCCCTGCCGCGGTCATCCAGTTGCGCGGGCGCAGCACCAGGCCATCGCAACCCGCCGCATAGAGCGCGCGCACCGCCTGCCCGAAGTTGAACGGGTCTTCCACGCCGTCAATCATGGCGACGAACGGCGCGGGGCGGCCTGCGCCCAGGTCGTCCAGCGTCGTCAGTCGGCGCGGCCCGACCAGCGCGATCACGCCGCCGTGCGTGCTGCCGTTGACGTGCGCCTCGATCTCGCTCGCCGGCACGCGCTGCACCGGGATTCCGGTGGCAGCCGCGGTCCGCTCCAGCCAGGCAATGCCCGCGTCGCGCTTGTCCTGGCGGATCAGGATGGCGTGAATGGGGCGGCTGCCCGCCTTCAGCGCCGCGCGCACCGAGACGAACCCTTCCAGGACGGCCTGCTCGTTCATGGCATGTCTGTCATTCCCGTTCGGCGACCCAGGGCGCGCCCAGCACGGGCACCAGGGCGCGGTACGCCTGTCGCAGCCAGGCTTCGGCGCGTTCCGCGAAACCCTCCTGCGCGATCAACTGCTGCAACGCGAACAGGACGGGCCGGGCGCAGGCGATGTCCAGGTTGAAGCACGCCTGTCCCGCCAGCGCTGCTGCCGGCGTGTCGAAAGTCTCCGCGGTGCGCTCATTGATCCACGCTCCCGTCGGTTGCAGCGGGCCGGTGACGATCTGCACGCGCCAGCCTCGCCGCACTGCTTCGCGCACGATGGCGGGCGCTTCGTCCTGCCAGGTGTGAGCGACGAAGCCACAACCGGTAGTCTGCTCTTGCACCAGCGCTATCAGGTCGGCGTCGTCCAGGGCGCGCAGGTTGCGGCGACCGCGGTCGTCGTCCAGATGAAGCTGCACCCCCAGCCCGGCCTGCGCCGATGCCTGTTCCACCAGATCAAAGGCGCGCGCCCGATCTATGTGCGCGATCGCTTCGAGCGCGCGCAGGAACGCCAGCGATCCACCCGGAAACTGCGGGCCGCGCTCCAGACGTGCCACCGCACCGCGCTTCTCTACCTGCCAGTGTCCGTCCCGCCTGGTCACGTAGACCTCGGCGGGGCGGCAATCCACGCAGCGTGGATAGCGACTGTTCTGAGTGTGCCAGTAGGGACTATGATGCATGACGCTGCACTACTCCGCTCTCACGCCTCTAAATCGTCTGTCCGTCCGGTCAACAGCCCATCATCTCTTACTGTTGCCGGACGATCCCCCGACTACCGACAAACTGAAAACCGCAAATTGCCAACTGCCAACCGAAAACCGCCACCTGAAAACTGAAAACTATGAACTGAAAACTGTAAACTGAAAACTGAAAACTGTAAACTGTAAACTGTAAACTGAAAACTGAAAACTGTGAACTGCTCACTCCTCATTCGCCCAGCCGCGTGCCCGCTCGACGGCGCGTCGCCAGCCTGCCAGCAACGTCGCCCGTTCGTCTTCTGACATGCGCGGCTCGAAGGTACGTTCGACGGACCACGCAGCTTCGAGCGCTTCCACGCCCGGCCAGAACCCTACCGCCAGCCCGGCCAGGTAAGCCGCGCCAACCGCCGTCGTCTCGGTGACGGCGGGGCGTTGCACGGGCACGCCCAGCACGTCCGCCTGAATCTGCATCAGCAGGTTGTTGGCCGCTGCGCCGCCGTCCACACGCAGGGCGCTCAGCGCGATGCCCGAATCGGCGTGCATGGCGTCCAACACATCGCGCGATTGCAGGGCGATGGCGTTGAGCGCCGCCCGCGCGATGTGCGCTCGCGTCGTGCCGCGCGTGATGCCCACCAGCGTACCCCGCGCGTACGGGTCCCAGTAGGGCGCGCCCAGCCCCACGAAGGCGGGGACGAAATAGACACCGTCGGTGCTGGCAACGCTGGCGGCCAGCGCCTCGATCTCCGGCGCGCTCTTGATGATCTGCAGGCCGTCGCGCAGCCACTGCACCGCTGCCCCTGCGATGAAGACGCTCCCTTCCAGCGCATAGACGACCGGCTGACCGCTCAGTTGCCAGGCAATCGTCGTCAGCAGGCCGGACTTCGATGGCACGCCTGCCGTGCCCGTGTTGAGCAGGACAAAACTGCCCGTCCCGTAGGTATTCTTGGCCATGCCCGGCTTCAGACACGCCTGCCCGAACATCGCCGCCTGCTGATCGCCGGCCATGCCCGCCAGCGGAATGGCCGCGCCAAACAGTTCGGGCACGGTCTGGCCGTAGACCTGGCTGGATGGGCGCACCTCTGGCAACAGACTGCGTGGAATCTTCAGATAGGCCAGGATGCCGTCGTCCCAATCGCCGGTGTAGATGTTGTAGAGCAGGGTGCGGCTGGCATTGGTCACGTCGGTGATGTGCAGCGCCCCGCCGCTCAGATTCCACAGCAACCAGGTGTCTACCGTGCCAAAGGCCAGCTCGCCCGCCTCCGCTCGCGCGCGGACGCCTGGCACGTTGTCCAGCAGCCAGGCGACCTTGGTGCCGGAGAAATAGGCGTCGGTCACCAGTCCGGTTTTGGCGCGGATGGTTGCGTCGAAGCCGTCCGCCTTGATCGCGTCGCAGAGGGGGGCTGTGCGGCGGCATTGCCAGACAATGGCGTTGTAGACCGGCTCGCCGGTGCGACGATCCCAGACGATCGTCGTCTCGCGCTGATTGGTGATGCCGATGGCGGCTACGTCAGACGGCGAGACGCCCGCCTGCGTCAGCACGGCATGGGCCGTGTCGCGCTGCGAGCGCCAGATGTCCCGCGGATCGTGCTCTACCCATCCGGGTCTGGGGAAATGTTGGGGGAATTCCTGCTGAGCAACGGCAACCGGCTTGCCTGCCAGGTCAAAGAGGATTGCGCGTGAACTGGTCGTGCCCTGGTCGAGCGCCAAAATGTATTGGGCCATACCTGTCAGTAATCCTTTCCTGAGCAAATAGTCTCCGGTCAGGTTGCGCTTATTATAGCAATGCTCCCGCGATTTGCTCCCTACGACCCGCTTGTCTAACACGAACATTTCGCTCTATAATCAAATAAAGATTTGATTACGATCTAGCCGGAAGATACCATCTATGGCTCGCAAACCCGCCGCGCAGACTGTCCATCCTGCGGCTATCATCGAAGCAGCAGCCACGGTGTTTCGCCGCAAGGGGTATCACGGCGCGACCATGGCCGAGATTGCTGCGGCGGTCAATCTGACGGCGGGCAGCCTCTATCACCATTTCCCCAGCAAACAGGACCTGCTCGTCGCTGTGCTGGCGACCGGTTTGGAGCGCATCACGCGCGAGGTGCGCGCCGCCGTCGAAGCAGAGGATACGTCCGCGGCGGAGACGTTGCGCCGCATCGCCGCCATTCACATCCGCAGTCAGATTGACAACGCCAACATCGCCGCCGCCGTGATCTTTGAGGGGCGCGCGCTGCTCGACGTACCAGACGTGCGCGAGCAGTTCGTGGCGCAGCGCGACGCTCTGGAAGCCCTCTATCGGCAGGTGATCGAACGGGGCATCGCGGCGGGGGAGTTCCGACCGGTGGACGTGGGTGTCTTCGTCAAGGCGCTGTTCGGGGCGCTCAACTGGGTGAGCGTGTGGTACCGCCCCGACGGGCGACTTTCCGGCGAGGAGATCGCCCGCGAGATCGCCGATACGTTCCTGGCTGCGCTGCGCTGCCCGCTTGAGCAGACATCTCTGGGAGAGTGAGCATGAGCTGATCCTGTCTGCGCGAACGCTCCTGATGACCCCTCAGAAATCGTCCGCTTTGTTTGTGGGAGGCCGACCCCTATGATCAGTTTCACCCCCACCGACGAACAGCAGATGCTCATCGAGACCGTGCGCCGCTATGCCACCCAAAACGTGCGACCCGCCGCGCACGACGCCGACGAAGGCGGCGCGTTTCCGGCGGAGGTATTGCAGACCGGCTGGGAATTGGGCATCCTGCCCGGCAACATCCCGGAGGCGCTGGGTGGCTTCGGCGAGACGCACAGCGCCTTGACCGGCGCGCTGGCCTATGAGGAACTGGGCTATGGCGACCTGTCGCTGGCGCTACACCTGATGACTCCGGCGCTGGTGGCGATTCCCCTGGTGCTGGACGGCACGGACGCGCAGCGCGAAGAACTGTTGCCGCTGTTCCTGGGCGAGACGCCTCCGCCGGTCACCGCCGCGCTGATCGAACCGCGCATTCACTTTGCCCCCGACGATCTGAAGACCACGGCCACGCGCGAAGATGGCGACTATCTGCTCAATGGGCAAAAAGTGTATGTGCCGCTGGCACAGGGAGCGCAGTGGATTCTGGTCTATGCCTGGAATCCGGACGCCGGACAGGTGGACGGCTTTCTGGTGCGCGGCGATGCGCCAGGGCTGACCGTCGGGCCGCGCGAGAAGTCGATGGGTGTGCGCGCCCTGCCCACGTATCCCCTGGCGCTCGACAACGTGCGGGTAGACGCCGCCTACCGCCTGGGCGGTGAGCGGGGCATTGACTTCGCGCGCATTCAGGCGCACAGCCGGGTTGCCCTGGCAGCGCTGGGCGTCGGCGTGATGCGCGGTGCGCTGGAATACGCCATTGACTACGCCAAGCAGCGCGTGCAGTTCGGTCAGCCGATCGCCACCAAACAGGCCATTGCCTTCATGCTGGCGGATTGCGCCATCGAAATTGACGCGGCGCGGCTGATGGTGTGGGAAGCAGCGTGGAAGCTCGATCAGGGGCAGGATGCCACGAAGGAGTCCTATCTCGCCAGGCAGTATGTCGATCAGGCCGCGGTGATGGTCACTGACAGCGCCGTACAGACGCTGGGCGGCTACGGCTATATCCGCGAATACCCCGTGGAACGCTGGCTGCGCAATGCGCGCGGCCTGGCGACCTTCTACGGCATGGCGATCGTGTGAGAGTGAGCAGTAGACAGTGATCAGTGATCAGTTTTCAGAAAAAAGAGCGGCCATGGCCGCTATCTGGCTTACGTGTGAGCGAGGCTAACATCTGCTCACTGACAACTGACAACTGACAACTGATAACTGAAAACCGACCACTGAAAACTACCCCGGAGGGAACCATGCCCATCAGCTTCGAAATTCCCGAACGAATCCGGCAGAATTTGCAGATGACCGAAGCGCTGGCGAGCGGCATCATGCGCCCGGAATCGCGCTACTACGACGAGCACGAGCACGAGCGCCCGCACACCTTCATCACCATGACCTGGCCGATCATGCGCGATCAGCAGAAGCGGCAACTCGACCGGCTGGCGGCGCAGGCGCGCGGCGAGGCTCCCGAAAAGAAGCGCGAAGGGCCGGGGATCACTCATCTCAACATGGTCTTCACCTTCGAGATGCTCAGTTGGGGCGATGTGGGGCAGATGCTGTGTATGCCCAACGCGCTGCTGGCGGGAGCGGCCATCGAAGCGGTCGGCACGCCAGAACAGAAAGAGCGTTTCCTGCGCCGCTTCGCCGAAGGCGATCAACCTGTGTGGGGCGCAATGGCCATGACCGAGCCGGGCGCTGGCTCCGACACGTCGGCCATTCAGACCACGGCTGTGCTCGATCCGCAGACCAACGAGTGGATTCTCAACGGCGAGAAAATCTTCTGCACCAACGGCAAACTGGCGCTGGAAGAATCCAACGGCATCGTCGTCGTCTGGGCGACGGTGGATCGCTCGGCGGGGCGCGCGGGGATGAAGCCGTTCGTCGTCGAGGCGGGCACGCCCGGCGTGACCATCGAGAAGGTGGAGATCAAGCATGGCATCCGCGCCAGCGACACGGCCAGCATCGTGCTGAAGGACGCGCGCATCCCCTACGACAACCTGCTCGGCTCGCCAGAAGTGATCCGCCGCGAGAGCACAGCGGGCTTCAAGGGAGCCATGGCCACCTTCGACGCCAGCCGTCCGCTGATTGCCGCCAGCGCCATTGGAGTAGGGCGGGCGGCAGTGGAGTTCGTCAAGGAGAAGCTGGCTGAGGAGGGGATCGCCATCCCCTATGGCAGACCCCGGCACACGCTGAGCGCCGTGCAGCGCGACGTGCTGGAGATGGAAGCGCAACTGCGCGCGGCGTGGCTGTTGACGCTGCGCGCCGCCAGCCTGCTCGATCACGGCCTGCACAACAGCCTGGAAGCCTCGATGGCCAAGGCCAAAGCGGGCAAGGTCGTCACCTGGGTGACGCAGAAAGCGGTCGAGTTGCTGGGGCCACGGGGCTATAGCTGCGAGTGGCTGGTCGAAAAGTGGATGCGCGACGCCAAGATCAACGACATCTATGAGGGCACGGGGCAGATCAACACCCTGATCGTCGCGCGGCGCATTCTGGGCTACAGCAGCCGCGAACTGACGTAGCCCGCGACCAGCACAGGTTAGCGGGCGGCGATGGCGATCGCTTCCTGACGCTCGACCACCAGCGGCAGCAATCGGTCGAGCACAGCGGGGTGCCCGAAGCCGAACATGCCCTGCAAGGGGGTGAGCAGGTCGCGCTGCCGCAGATCGAGCGTCGTGCCATCCAGGAAACGCACCTCTCCGCCCTGTGTGCGCATGAAAGCCAGCCCGGCGGCGATGTCCCACAGGTAGGAGTCGTGCGTGAGGGCTGCGACTGCCGAGCCGCGGGCCACGTAGGCGGTGTGACTGGCCGAGCTGCTCATGGTCATGATGCGCGGAAAGTCGAGGGCGTAGCGGCGGTGCGCGTCGCTGCGCCACAGCACATAGGAGTCGGCTTCCCAGGTCGTCCGCAGGCGGCGCGTCACGTCCTGGCCGTTGCAGATGACGGCGTCCCCGTCGGTATACGTCCAGTCGTTGTAGAGCGGCAGATAGACCAGGCCAAACACTGGCACGCGCTCGCGCAGCACAGCCAGTGTGATGCACCACGACGGCAACCCGTCTACATAGGCTTGTGTGCCGTCAATGGGATCGATCACCCATAGATACTCGCGATCGAGATGATCGCTGCCGTACTCCTCACCGACGATGCCGTGATCGGGATAGGTTGCGCGAATGTACCCCGTCAGCAACCGCTCGATGGCGCGGTCGGCCACGGTGACGGGGCTATTGTCGGACGGTTTGTGCTGGACCTCGGCGTGCCCGAAGTGTTGCAGGGCGATCTGTCCTGCTTCGGCCACCCAGGCCCGAATCTGTGCTACGTCCAGAGTCTGTGTCACGCAGGTTGTCCTCTCGCAAAGATAGTGTTCACTCAGACAAGTTTAGCAGAATCGCGCGGTGGTTGGGCTAAGGGCAGGGATCGCCCTCTTTAAAGTTCGTTTAGAGAAGTGATCTCAGGTAAAGATGGAGAAACGGGATTGCCATGCCCTGGTTGACCTCACCCCTGCTCGGCGCTGACGCGCCTCGTGGCCCCTCTCCAGCCCAGACTTGGAGAAGGAGCGAGCCAAGCGCAGCGAGGCCGGGGGTGAGGTCAACCGGGCGAGCCAATCTTAACGCTTACTTTAGCCCTGTCCGCCCCTCAGCCCGCCGCGCGGGTCGGGGGATGAGGGCGAAAAGTGCCTGACACGCTCTACACGCTGGCCAGCGCCTGCAACCCTTCGTGGAAGCGCTGCACCGCGCCTTCGGTCACCTCTGGCGGCAGGGCGTAAGAGAAGCGAATCCAGTTGTTGCCCTCGTCGGAGAAGGCCGCGCCCGGCACCACCGCTACGCCGTGTTCGGCGGCCAGGTATTCGCCCAGGGCGAAGCTGTCGGTCATGCCCGCGGCTTCCATCCAGCGACTCACGTCAATGAAGGCGTAGTAGCCGCCGTCGCCCATGATGAAGCGGTAGCCGTGCTCGGTCAGGAAGCGGCGCATCACCGCACGGCTGGCGTTGGTGGGCGTGATGATCGAGTCGGCGGCGCGGCGGAAGCCCATCTCGAAGGCGGCCATCGCCACCGCCTGCCCGTGAAAGTGCGGGATGACTCCATGCGAGGCGATGCTGCTGATGTACTGGATGACCTTCTTGCCCGCCAGCAGGTGTGCGTTGCGCACGTTGGACGCCCCCATGGACTTGGTCAGTCCATCCAGGATGATGATGCGCTCGCGCTCCTCCGGCTCGAAGGCGCTCAGCAGGGCGTTGGCGCTCATCGGCTCGCCCTCGGTGATGTAGTGGTAAATCCAGTCGTAGAGCACGAAGGAAATGCCCGCTTCCAGCGCCGCCTTGCCCAGCGCGACCTGCCGCTCCAGGGTGAGCGTGTGACCGGTAGGGTTGTCCGGCGAGGTGATGACGATACCAATCACGCGCCGTCCGCCGTGCCGCTGACAGAATTCTACCGAGGCGCGGATGGTGTCTTCGCTGTATTGCCAGGCGGTCGCTTCGTCGCCGGGGGCGAGCAACACGTTGGCCCCGATGGCGTACGGCCCCCAGTTGTAGCTGATCCAGGGCACGCGCGACACGAGCACCACATCGCCCACACGCCCGGAGCCGAGCGCGATCATGGCGCTGTAGGCTTTGAGCAGCGCATCGCGCCCGCCTACCGCGGCCAGGACGTTGGCTGGCCCCCAGCCCAGCGCCGGGTCGAGTTTCCAGTACTGCTCGACGACCGCTTTGCGGAACTCGTCCGCGCCGTAGGGGAAGTCGTAGCCGCTGCCGTGCGCCTTGGTGAGTTCGTGGGCGCGGTCGAGAATCTCGGCGGGCACGCCCGGCAACGACGCACCGCCGTCGCCCTGCGAGGCGTCGAAGATGACGGCATCTGGCCCCATCTTGTCGCGATATTTCTTGAGCGAGAGCTTGATCAGGAACATGCGCGACGGCGGAATCTCGTACTGCTGCCCTGGATAGGGGTCAACCGGAACCAGGTGCTGTTCCGGCACTGCGAAGCGCGGCGAATCGTAGGCGGTCATGCGCGGCATTCCTCCGTGATACACTACAGCCAGTCGGTCCCTGTACCAGCCCGGAGAAGCAATCTTAACCAGGGGGCCGTGCTGCGCATATGGTCACTGCGCACAAGTGAGGCGCGAAATCTGCAGCAGAGTGCTCAACCGAGGCGCACGCTCAGCCGTTCCAGGCGCTGACGCAGGCGTCTCTGCAGGCGCAGGGCCAGGTCGGGCACCACAATCGGGCCGTCCTCGTCGCCCAGCCAGTCGGTGACGCGCCCGCCCAGGTAGACTCCGGCGTAGTAGCCGCCCACCGCAAACAGATAGCCCGTGATCAGATCGGGGGAATTGTGACGCCTGGTGAGCAGGGTAGAGGCGCAGATGAGCGCAGCCAGGGTCACCCAGGCGAGGAAAACGCGCGGCTGCGGTCGCCAGCGGATGATGAAACACATGTTGATCAGGGCGTAGAAGACGTGTTGACTGGGCGCGGCGTTGTGCGTGCTGGCGGCGGCGTCCACATCGTAACTCTGGCGCAGCAAGTCGGCCAGCAGATGATCGCCTGGCACCTGTTCGGGCGCGGGCTTGGTGACATAGGTGGGGAAGGCCAGGTAGACGGCGTAGCCCACCAGCGCTGCTGTCGCCATGGCCAGGATGAACTGCCGGTAGAGCCGGTTGGGCATGGTGAACATGGCCCACAGCGGCACCAGCGCGGCCAGCCAGAAGCCCAGGAAATAGGGGATGAGCCACCAGCCGTTGGGCGTCAGGTGATTGTCTATGGCGGCGATCTTCAGTTCCCAGCCCTCGGTCGGTTCGCGGAAGTGCGCGTTGAACAGGTTGATGGTGAAGAACTGAAGCTGAATCGCCAGCAGGGCCAGGAATAGCGCCAGACGGTTCTGAAACAGCCAACGACTCCACCTGCCGATTCGCGATCCGGGCATGGTCTGTCTTGCCTGACCTTTTCTTTCGTCAGCCGTGACGCCAGATGACGACAACTGCGTATTATACGAGGGCGCACTGTCCCTGGCGAAAACCGCGGATAGCGCACCTGGCCGAGCCAGGTGACCTCAGTGCAGTCGTTCGATGTGATTGGTGAGTTGACCATCCAGGTAGGCGCGCACGGCGGCTTCCGGGTCGGCGATGTCGGTGACGATGGGGATGATGCCCGCCTGTTCCACGGCCACGTAGGCTCCGCGCCCCATCCCGCGCACCAGCAGCACCTGGCAGTCGGTGATGGCCTCGATCATGCGGGCGTGTCGGCGATCGGCTTCCGGGCCGAAACCGTGTCCCTCGTGCCCGTGAGCATGTTCGTGCGTGTGCTCATGGCTGTGTTCATGGGCTTCGTGTTCGCCGGCGAACTGATGATGGCCCGCCTTGTCGCGCAGTTCGCGGCGGGTAATGGTGTTCCCTTCTACCGTGAACACCAGATAGTAGGGAGCGCGCCCAAAATGCTGACTGATGGTCTGTCCATCTTCGGTGACAACCGCGATCTTCATGCCAGAAACTCCTCGTGACACACCTGGCCTGCCTGATCGGTGCAGGCCGCGGACTGTACTCCGCACAACAGTACCTCTGCCCGGACCAGAAATCTACCAGAATGGGTTGAAATACAAAAAAACGAGGGCGTACCGGACGCCCTCAGGCGGAAGACAGGAGGGTTCAGCAGGACAGCGCCGCTCAGCCGCCCGTGAGCATCTTGTGCACCTTGAGCGCCAGATGCAGGTTCAGGCGGACGTTCGAGTCATCCATGTCCAGTTGCAGAATGTCGGTGATGCGGCCCAGCCGGTAGACCAGCGTGTTGCGGTGAATGTTGAGCACATGCGCAGTGCGGGCCATGTTGCCGTTGTTCTCGAAATAGGCATAGAGCGTCGGCACCAGGTCGGTGTGATGCTGTGCGTCGTAGTCGGTCAGGGCCGACAGCCAGTGATTGCAGAAACCAGTCAACAGGTTGGGGTCGCGCACTCCCAGCAGCAATTCGTAGAGGCTGACATCGCCGAAGAAGGCGATCTGCGCATCTTCCCAGAGCTGACGCGGCAGAGCCAGGGCGCGCTCGGCCTCGCGGAACGATTCGCGCAGGGCCGTCAATCCCATCGCTGGTCGCCCCACGCCTGCGGCCAGGTCGCCGTCGGGGGCGCTCTGCGCCAGCGCCTGATAGAGCAGGCGCACGACCTGCTTGAGGCGTTGCGTCTGATGCGGCTCGTCCAGCGGGAAGAGCACGATGGCCCGGTCGGCATATAGTCCGACGGGTGCCTGCACGCGGCGCTGACTGAGTTCGGCCCGCAGCAACTTGACCATGCGCTCCGGCGAGAAGGCCCCGTTGACTCGCTCTTCCCCCGGCACCCAGTGAAAGACCGCCACAGCGTACCACATGGCGGGCTGAAAGTTCTCCTGACCGGCGCGCATGGCCAGGAGCATATCTTCGCTGGGCGGGCTGCTCAGCCATTCGGCGATCCAGTCGCGCGTATGGCGCGCCGGTTGCAGGCCGACATCCAGCGCCTGTCGGCGTGTCAATTCTTTGCTCAGGATGGGGGCGCTGTGTTCCAGCGCCAGCAGATCGAAATCGTCGGGGGCGCTGCCCGCGGTCAACGCGGACAGGTACCCCAGCACGCGCCCCTCGCTGATCAAGGGGACGGTGAGGCCCGCCGGACTCTCGATGACCTGCCAGTCGTCTTCGAAGTAGGCGCGATCGTCCAGGTCGAACCGCCGGATGAACTCCGCGCCACCCAGCATGGCCAGGTGCGCGTCCCAGTCGTGCCCCTGCGACGCAGGCAGGCCGCGGCAGATCAGCGATCCCTGCCGGTCGTGAATGACCACCGGTCGGTCGAGGATGCGCGCCAGCGCGTTGAGCATGGTGGTCAGGCCACGATAGCCCGCGGCATGGCGCTGCAAGGTGCGTTCCAGTTCGGTGACGCGCTGCCAGACCTGCGCGGCGCGGTCGTTCAGCAAGCGCCGGACGGAACGCTCGACCTGATTCAGGACGGCGCGCTCCGGGAGCGCCACCAGCGGGAAATTGTGCTGGCGGGCCACCTGGTAGGTGCGCGGAGACAGCGTGCCCTGCACGGCCAGGGCGCTGGCCTCTGTGGCGGTCAGCCGCTCGATGAGCGCTTCCAGCGGAAGCGCGTTGGGCGTATTGGCCAGGGTCTCGGTGGAGACCAGCAGCAACTCGCTGTGCCGGATCTCTCCCAGATGGGAGGGCTGGGCACGCAGGTGGGAAACGCCGCTGACGGGGGTAGCGGGATAGCCGGAGACGAGGCGACTGCCTAGCGGCAACGCAAGCCTGAGCACGGTTCTCAGGTCGGTGGCGGATGATACGGCGGACATGGTACTTTCTCCCCCTCAGGCGACCAACATCCGTGCGATGCTGCACGGCAATGCCGCCTTGCGGCGGTGCTTGCCTGTGGATGCTCCCTTCATTGTAGGGATAGGCGGAGGGCCTGTCTTCGGGCAGGTTTTATGAGATTCATACATGCCTGGTTGTGCATATTGCACAAAAGATACTACCCCACTTGGGCAGATGGGTAGGATTTGTAGAGTTTGTCATATAACCAGGAGCAGCAGGTTAAGGGTTCTTTAACAACAGGCGTGGTTCGGGCGGTGCTGCACTATGCCCAGTGTTTTTGCGAGCATTCCGGCTGACTGCGCCGGACAGCAAGAGGGGTGAGCTACCGGCCCACCCCCATCTGTTTCCCGTGGACGGACTACGCCAGATGATCCAGCACCCGATCGGTGAAGGCGCTCGTGCTAAGTGCCTGATCAGGCGACGGCGCGATGTCCGCCGTGCGCGCTCCCGCGGCCAGCGCCGCCTCGACGGCGCGCTCGACCGCGCGCGCTTCCTGTTCCAGGCCCAGGCTATGGCGCAGCAGCAGGGCCGCGCTGAGGATGGTCGCGGTGGGGTTGGCGACGCCCTTGCCGGCGATGTCCGGCGCGGAGCCATGAATTGGCTCGTAGACCCCGAACGTGCCCGTGCCCAGCGATGCCGACGGCAACATGCCCAGCGAACCGGCCAGCACCGACGCTTCGTCGCTGAGGATGTCGCCGAACATGTTGC
>DDBP01000252.1 GCA_002332795.1 Anaerolineales bacterium UBA2029
GGGGGCAAGCCGAGCGCAGCGAGGCTGGGGGTGAGGTTCTCAGAAGGTCTCTCAGGGCTGTTCTCCCGGCGTGACGCTCAGCTTATAGCTGGCCGGGAGGCTGGTATAGGGAGCCATCGCGCCGATCACCAGGGTCACCGAGCCGCCGGCGGGCACGGTCACGGTTGCTCCCACCGTGTTGTGACTGTCCGGCGTCAGGGGGGTGATTGTCGCTGGAGCGTCGGGAGTCTGCGTCACGGCGGCCAGCGTCCAGCGCTGCGGCAGGCGCTGCTGCACACGCACAAACCCTTCGGCCAGCCAGCCTGACTCCACATCTTCTACGTCATCCGGCGGGCCAAGCTCCACGATGCCCAGGTTGTCGAGGGCCGCGCCGGTCAGGGTAGCCCCGCCGTCGGTGACGTATTCGAAGCGAACGAGCACGCGCCCGCCGACAAAGGCGCTCAGGTCAACCTGTTCGCTCACCCAACCAGCGGAACGTCCCCGGTAGCAGAGGCCCAGGCCCTGCCCGCAGCGCTCTGCCGCTAGGCCGCCGACCGCCTGCCAGCTTGCGCCGCCGTCCGCCGAGACCAATACCTGCAGCCGATCCCCCTCTTCGATCTCCCACCATGCGTCGAAGGTCAGCGTCGCCGTCTGCAGGCCGCTGAGGTCAAACGCGCCCGTCAGGCGGGTGACGCTGCTGCTGTTGTCATACGACCACCACAGCCACTCCCCGGAAGGGGGCGGGGCGTTCAGCAGGGCCGCGGCGTCGCTGCCGTCGAAGGTGATGCGGTATGTGCCGGGGATGTCCAGCCGCAGATAGTCGGCCCCGTATTGGTTGACGCTGTCGCGGTAGATCAGCCCCTCCGCGGGGACGGTGAGCGGCTGCGCGACGATTGCGCCGGGCAGGTCGAGCGTGCGGTAGTAGTAGCGCCCGTCGCCCGCGTAGGGATCGTCGAGCAGGTTGGCGATCACCCAGTCGGCGAAGACGCCATCCACGTCCGGTGCGCCGGGTTGCGCCGCCAACACCGCCTGGATGGAAGTCAGCCCATCTGCCGGGTGACTGGCCACCGCCTGGACTGTCTCCAGGCCGAAGCGTTCGTAGAGGTAGAGCAGGAACAGGTAGGCCGCGCCATAGTTGCGGGCCATGTCGCGTTCGTCGAAAAGCCAGCCGTTGAGGTGATGGTCGGGCGCGGCCAGAAAGCGGCTGACGTGCTCGATGCCGATGGCCTGCGGGTCGAAACCGTTGAGATGTTCTGCCAGTTGCGACAATCCTTCGTTCAGCCAGCGGCGTTCGTCGGCATCGGCCAGCGCCTGTAGCAGGTGCTGCGACTCGTGCGCCAGGGTCGTCAGGTATTCCGCCGAGCCAGGGGATGCCAGATCGAGACTGAGATAGACGATGGGGCGCTCGTTACTGGTCGGACACTGCGCCCGCGGGCACAGATCGGTGGGATTGAACGCGCCCAGGATGCCCGGCCCGATGGTGCTCTGATTGACGATGTGCACCCGTCCGTCGGCTCCCAGGGCGTCTTCGTTCGCCGCGCCAAAGAGCCGCGCGTTGAGCGGCCAGATACGCTCGTCGAACTGTCGGGCTGCACCTTCGAGCGCGCTCAGGTCGGGGCTTTGGCCCCGCTCGAACCAGAAGTAAGCGTGAGCGCTGCGATAGGCCAGCACGAACGGTTGCGGCTGACGGTCGCGGCTGCCCAGGGGGACAAAGTCCTCGACATCGCCCACCCGGTAGACACGCGCCCGCAGCACGGGTTGCCCGTCTGCGAGCCAGGGTTCTGCCAGAGAGAGGGGAGATAGGCTATCCCAGGCAGGCGTCTGCGGGCGCAGCCCTTCCTGCGCATGGGCCAGGGGTGACATGGCGCTGAGCGTCCCCACCATCAGCGTCACCGCCACCCACCTGTACCACTGCCCCACCAGAGTTGTTTTCACGTCCCCTTCACCGGTTTTGCCTTCATACAAATCAATCTTACCTCAATTGTCGCTCAATCTGGGGAGGCATAAGGAAATCTATACGAAAACGTAACAATTCGTGAAGATAGGGGTGAGGGCCAAGACAAAGTGGCACACTGCTTCTGCGGCGGGAATGGCGCGCGCGGCTCGCTGCGCTATACTTCGCGGCATGAACACGCGCCGAATCCTCTCTCTCGGTCTCAGCGGGGCGCTGACCCTGATCGCTGTATTGCTGGTTGCCTGCGGGCCGGTGACCGACGTCATCGGCGAGCGCGAAGCGCCGACCGTCACCCGTCCCCCCTTGCTGACGGCCACCCCTGGCGGTCGCCTGTCGGTGTGGCTGGTGACGCCCACCAGTCAGTTCGCCGTCCCGACTACGCCCACGCCGGGCGGAGGCGCGCCGGGCAATCCTGTCGGGCCGAACGCCACGGCCACCGCCGCCGTCGCCACCATTCAGGCGGCCACGCAGACCGCCGCCGCGCCGCCCCCCGCGCCTTACTATCAGCCGAACCAGTGCCCACAGCCCGGCGCACCCGTCCCACCTGTGCGTCCGGAGAATTTCAGCGACTACAGCGTGGCCATCGGGCGTTTCCTGTCGGCGGGGGGCGCACCTACCGTGTTGGAGGCGACCCTGCGCGACTGGGGCGCGCTCACCGACAAAGGCGGCGTCGTGCAGGCAGACACCGATCTGACGGGCGACGGCATCCCCGAAGTGATCGTCACGCTCTACAACCCGGCCACCTACAACCCGGAAGCGCCGCTCAACGCCGGGCAGTTGCTGGTCTACGGCTGCGATGCGGGCGGCTATCGCCTGCTCTATCAGACGGTCTTCAACCCGGCCATCGCCCTGCCAGAACTGGTGCGGGTGGGCGATATGAACACCGACGTCAAGGCCGAACTGGTCTTCTTCACCGAGACCTGCAGCGGTTCGGCCTGCTTCAAGGAAGCCAAAATCCTGAGCTGGAATGCCATCGTGGGCGTGTTCGAGGAGCTGAACAACGGGCAGATCGTCGCCATCAACGGGCGCGTGAGCGTGCTGGATGTGGACGGTGATGGGGTACTGGAACTGACCGCCGCCATCAACCCGCCCGGCACGGCGGCGACCGGCCCACAGCGCAGCGTGGTAGATACGTGGGACTGGAACGGTCAGGACTACGTGCTGGCGCTGCGCGAAGAAGTGCCCGGCGCGCGTTACCGCATTCACGCCATCTACGACGCCGACGACCTCCTGCGACAGGGGCAATGGCGTCCGGCCATCCTGGCCTACGACGAAGCGCGTAAGAACAGTTCGCTGCTGGCCTGGAACGTCGCCGGAGAAACCGAAGCGCTGCGAGCCTACGCCGCCTTCCGCATCATGATCACCTATGCCCGGCTGGGCAATGCCCGCGCCGAGACCTGGTTCAACGTGTTGCTGGGCGAGAATCCGCCCGGCACACCCGGCTATGGCTTTGCACAGATGGGGCAGGCGTTCATGGACAATTTCCGCGGCACCGGCGACGCGCGCGCCGCCTGCGCCGCGGCCATCGCCAGCGGAGCCAACGTGCTGGGCGTGCTCAACAGCTACGGTTACAGCAACCGCTCGTATACCCTCAACGACGTGTGCCCCTTCTAGGGCGGGTTGGCTGAGAGCCATCAGCCGTCAGCGAGGGCCGTTGCCCGCCGCTGAGGGCTGATGGGGGCGTGCAACGTGTGTCAGGCGGTTGGCCGCGCTCTGCTGCCCCTCACCCCTCAGTCCCCTCTCCCTCGCGACTTACGTCGCGGGGCGAGGGGAAGCTACCTGCTGGCCTGGATACATCCCTTCGCCCGCGCGGCGCTGAGGTGCATGAGGGCCATCCGACGCACCTCCGAGAGGCAGGGCACACAGACTGCCACAAATACTCTCCGCTGACCGCTGAGAGCTGATAGCCATCGGCTCACGACGCGGCGATCAACCCCCGCGCCACCAGCAACTCGGCGTTGAGGATCGAGCAGCCCGCCGCGCCGCGCACAGTGTTATGCGCCAGGGCCAGGAACTTCCACCCGCCGATCACCGGGCAGGGGCGCAGTCGCCCCACTACGGCTGCCATGCCGTTGCCGGCGTCGCGATCGCGACGCGGCTGCGGGCGATCCGGTGCGCTGTGATAGATCACCGGCTGAGGCGGCGCGCTGGGCAGCGACGGCACCGGGTCGGGGCCGCGGAAGTCGCGCCAAGCCGCCAGAATCTGCTCCTCGCTCACGTCCTGCTGGAAGCGCACCGACACGCTGACCAGGTGCCCATCCAGGACGGGCACGCGCGTACAGGTCGCGCTGGCGGCATAGTCCAGAAAGGCGATGTGATCGCCCTCCAGCCTGCCGAGCATCTTGCGCGGCTCGGCTTCCAGCTTCGGTTCTTCGCCGTTAATGAAGGGGATCACGTTGTCCAGGATGTCCAGCGAGGGCAGGCCAGGGTACCCGCTGCCGCTGACCGCCTGCAGGCTGGTGAGGAAAGCCGCAGCGATGCCGAATTGCCGCAGCGGGGCGAAGGCCATCGCCACCGGCGCGCTGGTGCAGTTGGAGTTGGTGACCAGGCCGCCGGTCGTCCAGCCGTACTTCTGGCGCTGGACGCGCACCAGTTCGGCATGCTCCGCGTTGATCTCCGGCAACAGGATGGGCACGTGCTCGTGCATGCGGTAGGCGCTGGCGTTGGAGCAAACGACGTGCCCTGTCTCAGCCAGCCGCCATTCGACGGTCTGCGCGATCTCAGCGGGCAGGGCCGAGAAGACGATCGGCGACTGCAGATCGGCGTCCAGGGGCAGCACCTCGCGACCAGCCAGGTCGGCGGGCGGATTGCCCGGCAACACCCAGCGCACGGCGTCACCGTAACGCTGACCGGCGCTGCGGTCGCTGGCGACCAGTTCCGCCACGCGAAACCAGGGGTGCCCCTGCAAAAGCTGCACGAAACGCTGGCCGACCGCGCCCGTTGCGCCCAGCACAGCAACATCGAGAGGTTTACGACTCTGGGCCATCTCACCTTTCCTTTCAGACTATGCGCATCCGCGCCTGAGACTGTTATGGACTCCTGCGCAGTGACTTCCCTTCACTCCAGGAACCTGTTGCCCCCGCGACCTAGGGGCGGGTTTGAAACTCGCCCCTACAAACCCACAGCCCAAGATGCGGCCAGGGATTGTGGGAGAAAAGTGCGTGACACACTCAATGCTATCGCACGCCAGCGCCGCCCGGCGAAGGGCCTTTCTGGCGATTTTCTACAATAGTGGTTGACAAATTCCCGCGCCCGTGCTACCCTCTACTCCAGTTAACAACTGCATAGCAGCAATCCCCCCTTATCCAGAGAGGTGGAGGGACCGGCCCTGAGAAACCTCGGCAACCGACCGCGTGGATCGAGAAGTACGCGGTAATGGTGCCAATTCCGGCAGAAGATTTTCTGGAAGATGAGGAGGAGTTTGCCAGCGAATGTCTGCGTCAAAATCCTTCTCAGCTTGCGAGAAGGATTTTTTCTTTCTCGCGCCAGCGGGAGGGGGATGACGCTGCTACGTGTCTCGCCGTCGTCCATTGAGCACACACGTAGGAGAAGACATTCATGGCATCCGACAACGGCACCCAGAATCGCGAGTTCCGCTTCAACACCAAGGCCCTGCACGCCGGTTACCGGCCCGACCCGACGACCGGTGCACGCGCCGTCCCGATCTATCAGACCACGTCGTATCAGTTCCGCGACACCGATCACGCCGCTGCGCTCTTCGCCCTGCAGGAGCCGGGCAATATCTACACGCGCATCATGAACCCCACCAATGACGTGTTCGAGCAGCGCCTGGCCGCGCTGGAAGGCGGCATCGGCGCGCTGGCCACGTCGTCGGGGCAGGCGGCAGAGACGCTCACCGTCTTCACCCTGTGCAACGCGGGCGACGAATTCATCACTACCAGCGCGCTGTATGGGGGTACCTATACGCTCTTTTCGCAGAGCCTGCGGCGGCTGGGCATCACCGCGCACTTCGTCACGGAGAATGATCCGGCGGCTTATGAGGCGCTGATCAACGAGCGCACCCGCTTCATCTACCTGGAAACTATCGGCAACCCCAAGCTGCAAATCCCCGACTTCGAGGGCATCACCGAAGTTGCGCACGCGCACGGCCTGCCGGTGGTATGCGACAATACTTTCGCCACGCCCTACCTGTGCCGTCCCTTCGAGCACGGTGTGGACATCGTCGTGCACTCGACCACCAAGTGGATCGGCGGGCACGGCCTGAGCATCGGCGGGGCGATTGTGGACAGTGGCAAGTTCGACTGGAAAGCCAGCGGGCGGCACCGCGGGTTGATCGAACCCGAACCGGCCTATCACGGTCTGGTAATCGCCGATGCGCTGGGGCCGGCGGCCTTCATCGGGCGCGCGCGCATCGTGGGGCTGCGCGATTTCGGCAGTTGCCAGGCACCGTTCAACAGCTTCCTGAATCTGATCGGCCTGGAGACGCTGGCGCTGCGCATGGAACGGCACGTGCAGAACGCCCTGGCCGTGGCGCGGTTCCTCAAGGATCATCCGGCGGTAGCGTGGGTCAACTATCCTGGCCTGCCCGATCACGAGAGCTACGCCCGCGCCCAGAAGTATCTGCCCAAAGGCGCTGGCGCGGTCATCGGCTTCGGCATCAAGGGTGGCAAGCAGGCCGGGCGCACCTTCATTGACAGCCTCAAGCTGTTCTCGCACCTGGCGAACGTGGGCGACGCGCGTTCGCTGGCCATCCATCCGGCCACGACCACGCATCAGCAACTCAGCCCGGAGGAGCAGGCCGCATCGGGCGTCACCGACGACTACGTGCGGCTGGCCATCGGCCTGGAGGACATCGAGGACATCCTGTGGGATCTCGATCAGGCGCTCAGAGAAGCCCAGGGCATCACCACGCACGCTGTGAGCAACTAAACCGTTCGCCAGGAGGTGCGCGCCATGTTCCAGACTCAGCCCCCCACTCCTACTCCGGCCCCCCGTTGGGAGCCGCACGTCATCCGGCGTCGTGGCCGGAGCGGCTCGGTGGGCATCGTCGAACGGCAATACGCGCACTTCGACACCCCGCTGCCCCTGCGCAGCGGGGCTGTCTTGCCCCGCTTCACCCTGGCCTACGAGACTTACGGCACGCTGAATGCCGACCGCTCCAACGTCATCCTGATCTGTCACGCGCTCTCTGGTGACGCGCACGTCGCCGGCTATCACACCGACGATCCCGGCGAACGGCCCGGCTGGTGGGACGACGCCGTCGGGCCGGGCAAGCTGTTCGACACCGACCGTTACTTCGTGATCTGCTCCAACGTGATCGGCGGCTGCCAGGGCAGCACCGGCCCGTCGTCGCTCGCGCCGGACGGCAAACCTTATGGCCTGCGCTTCCCGGTCGTGACCATTGCCGATATGGTTCAGGCACAGGTGCATCTGATCGACGCGTTAGGCATCGAGAGGCTATTCGCGATCGCAGGCGGCAGCATGGGCGCCATGCAGGCGCTGCAGTGGGCGGTTGCCTTGCCCGAGCGCGTCGCCAACGTTATCTTCCTGGCAAGCACACCGCGCTCGTC
>DDBP01000070.1 GCA_002332795.1 Anaerolineales bacterium UBA2029
GACAACCTTTGCACGCACCCGTTCCCTCGAATCGCTGGCGCAAATCTGCAATCTTGCTAGAATGCATGCTGAAAGCGGGAGTCTGAGGGAAAATCAGACCTGACTCAGGGGAAAAATGGGCGCTGAGGGAGCGCAAGGAGGGCTGATCAGGGAAACTCAAGGGAAAAGTTGTGTACATTTCCCCGTATCATGATACAATAAGCAAGTGTAAGGTGGTTCGGCGACTTACGCCATTACTATCGATAGTGCATAAAAAGGAGAAATCGCCGTGGCCGTTGAATTCTACGATGTCAAGTTCCGCAAGAAGGTGAAGGTGGATGATAAGGACGTCAAGCGCGTCACCTTCACCACCAAGAACGGGCAGACCCGCTATGGGCTGCAAGCCAAGACGGCGGATGGTCGCAACCTGACCAAGTTCGTCTCCAAGCAGGACTGGGAGAAGATGACCTATCCCATTGCCAAGAAGTAGGCTGGGTGGCGACACCGTTCGTCCAGGTTCATCATGAAGCAAGCCCGCACGATCTGCTGTGCGGGCTTGCCTTTTGACCAGCCGGTGTGAGGCGGGAGGCCGGTCAGGGCGCGGCGGCGGGCACAGTGACCGGCGCAAAGGCCGGTTGCCCGGCATAGGCCAGCAAGGTCGCGGCGGAAGCGCCTGTCGGCAACCAGTACAGCACAGCCTGCGGGGCTGCGGCGCGGAGCGTCAGTGCGTCGCCGCCTGCCCGCCAGGCTTCCACCAACCCCTGACCGCCCGGCACCACGCTGAACAACACTCCGCTGCCGTCGGGCGCGGGGGCGATCCGTCCGATGGCGTAGCCCTGCCCGCGCCACAGTAATGCCTGCTCGCCGGTCGCCGGGTCGAGCCGCACCAATGCCAGGTCGTTGGTGTGCACTTCCACCGGCCAGCGCCCGAAGACCGCTTCGCCGTCCGCCCGATCGGCGGGATCGTCGAGCGTCAGCGTCTCTGCCAGCGTTCCCGTCCCGATGTAGAGCGCTGTCCCGTCCGCTGCCCAGGTCACCTGTTGCACCGCGCCGTCTACCGGCCACTCGTTGCGCGCGCCGCCCTCCAGATCAATCACCGCCAGCCGATCGGCAGCCCAGACTGCCACATGCGCGCCGTCCGGCGCGACGACGCCTCCCTGCCACCCCTCGTCCAGGCTCTGCAAATCACCGGTCGCCGGGGTCAGCAGCGCCAGACCGCCCGCGCAGCGCGTCGAAACCAGGAAACGTCCGTCGGGCAACCAGGCCAGCACGCCCGCGCCCGTCCCCGGTGCAGCTTCGGCGGCGGCTACGTCAGCGGCGGGATCGGCCTGCACGACAGTGCACTCACCCGCGAAGGGGAAGCTCGCCAGGCGCTCGGCCTCACCGCCCAGCGCGGGCACGGCGGTAATGGTCAGCAAGGCGCTATCCGGGCTATCGGCTGCACTCACATAAGCCAGGCGGGTGCTGTCGGCGCTCCAGGCGGGCGGAAAGCGCGTGTCCACCTTCTGCGCCACCCGACGCGGAGATAGCCCGCTGAGGGCGTCCATGGTCCGCACTTCGGCGTTGGTCACGTCCAGGTAGGACAGATATTGCCCGTTCGGGGAAAAGCTCACATAGCGCCGGTCGAAAGTCGGCACGGAAGTCACGCCGCGCCCCGGCAGATCGTTGAGCGTCCCCAGAAATACGTCGCCCGTGAAATACAGGGCCAGCGGCAGTGCAGGCAGCGTTGGGGCGGCGGTCTCGTCGGAGGTTGCGACAGGGGCGGTTGCCCCGCCTGGCGTGAATTGACTGAGCATGTTCTCGAAACGCAGGTCCCATTGGGGGAACTCTGCCGCCGGTGCCCATTGCAAGATACGGTAGGCGCGCCCAAGCTGCACGAAGGCCGTCACGCGCCAGCCGCGCGTTGTCCCGTTGCAGGGCGCTTCGTAGGTCGTCGAGCGCCCGGATGTGCCTGCTGTGCGCCGCTCGCCGGTGACAGTGAGGCTGCTGAAACCGGCCAGGTACTCGTCCAACAGTTGATCAGGCGTCACGCCGGCGGCGACGCGCCCCAGGGCGGTGATCAGCATCCCTGGCAGGGCACAGTCGGTGCCCGCTCCTGGCGCGAAGAGCGTCTCGCTCTCGGTTGCGCCGGGGAAGACCAGCCAGGAGTCCGGCACCAGCACCGAGAAGTCGCGCCCGTTGTAGGTGGTCATGCGCACATCCGGCGCGATGCCCGTGGCGCTGCATAGCACCGCCGGGGTTCCTGTCACGCCGCTGTGCACTTCATAGCGCACCATGTTGTCGAACGTGAACGTCCAGCGGTATCCCGCAATCTCGCCCGGCGTGATCGGCTGACCTGGAACCGGGCAGCCCAGGCTGGAGTCCGGCCAGACGTTATAAGAATAGGTGTATTCCACCAGTGTCAGGCTGGGCTTGCCCAGCGTTTGCAGCAACCATCCCTGCACAGCAGCGCGCACTGCTTCGATATCGCCCTGCGCCTGCGCGAGGGGGGCCGTCAGCAGTGCGCCCAGCAGACCCATCACCGTCAATAGACTCAACCAATACCAGCTCTGTCGTGTCACGCTACACTCTCTCGCTGTGTCCCTGTGAAAAACGCATCAGCGCGGCCAGGTGCGATCGTACAGCACGCCGTCGAAGCGCCCGGCGACGGCGGGCAACAACGCCGCCCCCGCCGGTTCGTCCTGATATAGCACCGCGCGCAGGAACGCCGCCGCGAAATGATTGATCAGCGCGTGCGCCCGCTCCATGTCCCATGCCTGATCGGTCACGCCGAAGCCCTGGTTGGCGAAGACCAGATGCCCTGCCCCTTGCAGCACGACGAGCGCCTTCTGAGGGCTGCTGACCCCCGTATATATAAGGTAAGCGTCGCGTTCTGGGGGCGTGGTGCTGTCCGCCGAGCCGACCTGCACCATCAGTGGTACATCGAGGGCGGCCAGTCCCTCCGTGCCGAAGATGGGCGCATTCCAGGGAGCCAGCACCAGCACCGCGCGAATGCGCGGATCGGTGGTGGGTGGCCACAAACCTGCCGGAGGCGCGGCCAACCCGCGCAGTTCGGCTACCTCGCGAGCCGTCAGCCGCGCCAGACACACCGTCAGTGCCTGACCCGCCGGTAAGGGTTCGGGGCGGAAGGTCACGCGCCGCTGCGGATTGAAAGATACCCCTTGCGGATCGGTGCACCACTGACCCAGGCCGTGCAGGTCGAGTTGCGCCCCGCCCGCTGCAACCGCGGTGTAGCCGCCGAACGAATGCCCGCTGACCGCGATGCGCTGCAGATCGATCGCGCCCGCCAGCGCGCCATTTGCTGCGGTGAGGGTTTCAGCGAAAGCGATCTCGCGCAGCACGTCCAGCGGGCGCAGGGCCAGGCTGACGCTCATCAGTTCCAGGCCGCGTTCGGCCCGTCCGCGCTCCATCAGGCGCTCCAGCAGTTCGCCCTGCGACTCGCTGCCGGTGAGCATCTGCCGTACCTCGTCGAGCGACACGTCCTCCCCCAGCAGGTCGAGGAAGGTGCTGCCTGGATGGTCGGCGGCCATGACCACGAAGCCATACGAGGCCAGATGCTCGGTGAGGTAGGTAGACTGATAGCGAAAGCCGCCGAAGCCATGCGAGAAAATGACCAGCGGATATGGTCCACCGGCCACATCGGGCGGCGCGTCGGCGATGGCCTGCCCAGGGATGGGGAACAGGTCGGGCAGGTAGACCGTCGTTTCGGGCGCGCCCGTCGGGTTCAGCGCTGGATACCACACTGTCACCGGCAGGGGGCGCTCGTCATCGGCGATGACGAACTCGCGCACGCCGACCAGATAGGGGCCGCGCGCGGCGAAGGCGGGCGTATCTGGCGACTGTGCGCGGGCGACAGGCACCAGCAGGGCGATCACTGTCGCCAGGAACAGGAACACAGGCACGATCCGTTGCAGTCTCATGGCTGCTGACTCCTTGGCAGCTAAGCCTCTTCGCGGCGTAACCGTCGCAGGAATTCTACACTTTGCAGCCGCTGTTCCAACACGAAGGTCAGGTAGGCCAGCATCAGCCGTTCGAGTTCCAGGTGCAGGGCCGGGCTGATGCGCACCACGCGCACGGCCTCCCAGGGCTGAGTCTGCATGTAGCGCAGCGTCTTGAGAGCGGGCAGGCCGATGGGCATGCCGCGCTGCGTGTCGCGGTGATGATCGGGGCAGATGACGCCGCCATCCGGCGGGCTGAAGTACTGATCCTGGGGACGCAATTCTTCCTGCCCGATGGCGCACTGATGCAGAGCCGGCGCGAAGCCTGCCAGCGCCAGCAGGTGTAGTTCGAAGTAGCGGGCGATGGTGCGCGGGTCGGCGTCGCTGCACAGCCAGCCGAGCGCGTCGCGCAGCAGGGCGAACTCGGCGCGGTTGACATCTTGCTCGCCGGTGAAGCGATCGATCAGTTCGACCAGATGGCTGGCGTAGGCCGTGCGCGTCAGGTCTTCGCGCAGGGACAGGAACGGTTCTTTGGTCTCCGCCTCGCGCACGTAATACCATTCGCGCCCGCGCGCCAGTTGCATATCTACCAGGGCGTATAGCTCCAGGTGACCGGCCTTGCGGGCGATGGGTTTGCGCGCGCCTTTGGCCAGGGCGCGCAGTTTGCCATGGGCGGGGGTCAACAGCACCAGCAGACGGTCGGCCTCGCCGATCTCCTGGCGGCGCAGGATGATCGCCTCAGTGCGGAGGGTGCGCTCACGATCCGGCACGCTGTCCCTCGGCCAACTCGTGCGGCCCGAACCCCAACGGCAGCAGGTCGCTCAGTGGCCCTTCCCAGGTGACTTCGCCTTCCGGAGTGGCCAGGATGACCGCCATGGTCGGGCCGAACTCGTACAACACCTGGCGACAGATGCCGCAGGGTGCCGCGCCGTTGCTGGTCACGATGGCGATGGCGCGGAAGACGCGCTCGCCTTCGCTCACTGCTTTGAAGGCGGCGGTGCGTTCGCCGCAGACTGTCGCCCCATAGGAAGCGATCTCGATATTGCAACCGGTGTAGACAGCACCGGTATCGGTCAGCAGGGCCGCGCCCACCGGATAGCTGGAATAGGGCACGTAGGCACGCTCGCGCGCGTGCAGTGCCGCCGCGATCAACTGACGGCGCAACTCTTCGGTCATACCCTGGGCGGGTTCTCGCATCACAGGCATCTCCACCAGAACGGTCTTAAGGATCGCCCAGTATAGCAAAGAATGCCCGCCCTCGCCTCAACTGCGTTCCGGGGCGGGCAGGGCTAGAGCAAGCGCTAAGGTCGGCTCGCTTCGGTTGACCTCACCCCCAGCCTCGCTGCGCTCGGCCCGCCCCCTCTCCGACCTGGACTGGAGAGATAGGGGCGTATCGCGATACGCCCCTGCGTCTGCCTTTGACCGTGCACCCGCTCACCAGGACAGCGGCACTTCCGCCCGCAGTTCGTTGGAGCGCGCCGCGGCCAGCACCAGGTCGAGCGTCTTGGCCCCTTCGCGGATAGGCGTGCGCGTCGGCCCGCCGGTGCGAATGGCCCGCAACAGGTCTTGCATCTGCGCCTGGCGAAAATCCCGCTCGGAAGTGATCAGCAGCGGTTCGCGTTGCGGGTCGTCGGTGAAGTGGAAAGTCGCCTGGTTGGCATTGGTGAACTCTGCGGTGAGGCGTTGCGTCACCACGCGGTAATCGCCGATCCATTTGCCGGGGATTGCGCCATTGGTGGCATAGATCACTCCCAGCGCGCCATCGGCAAAGCTGATCACCGTCCCGCTCACGTCTTCGGCGGTATAGCCGGGCACGTCGCGGTGAAAGACGTTTTCCTGGCGGCTGTAGACGCAGACCGGGTCGCCGAAAAAGTAGCGCAGCAGATCAAAGATATGGATGGCCTGTTCCACCAGTTGCCCACCAGACTTCTGCCTGTCGCGCCACCAGTCGGCGTGCAGCGCGTTGCAGAAATAGCGTCCGCTCATCAGTCCGGGCCGACCCGCTTCGCCGGAGACCAGCAGCGCTTTCAGGCGCTCCACTGCCTCACCGAAGCGGAACATGAAGCCCACCTGCGTCTTGATGCCAGCGCGTTCTGCCGCTTCGACCATGCGCCAGGCGAGTTCTGACTGCAGGGCGATGGGTTTCTCGATCAACAGGTGAATACCCCGTTCGGCAGCGAGTTCTACCTCGTCGCTATGACCGTAGGGCGGCAGGCAGATGATCAGTAGATCGAGGGCGACGCGGTCGAGCAGGGCGTGATGGTCAGTGAATACCTGGCCGCGTCCTGCCGTGTACTGCTCGGAGAATGCCTGCGCCTTCCACTCGTTGCGGTCGCAGAACGCCACCAGTTCGACCTGCTCGCTTTCCGCCAGCGTTGTCACAATCTGCGCGTGCCGGTGCGCGAAGTTGCCACAGCCCAGAATGCCCGCTCGTAGTGTGTTCATCAGCGTCTCCTCGCTCAGGGTGCCGGGAATTCCAGCACAGCCTGCATCACCTGATCCGGCGTCTGATCCAGCAGGCTGAACAGTTCGCCCGCCCGGTCGAAGGGGGCGGTGTGCGTGATCAGCGGGCGCAGGTTCAGCAGGCCGTCCGCCTGAAGCTGAATCGCTGCCTGCCACAGCCGCAGCTTGTCCCAGCGATAGCGCAGTTCGGGATCGGTGCCGCCGATCTGTGAACAGACGATGTTGATGCGGTTGTGATGGAACTCCTCGCCCAGGTACAACCCGCGCGCTTCGCCCTGGAAGAAGCCCATTGCCACGACCCGCGCCGAGTAGGCCGCCGCGCGGATGGCTTCCTGTAGCGCCACGGTCGAACCGGCTACTTCGAAGCACACGTCCGCGCCGCGCCCGCTGGTCAGGTCTTTGATCGCTTCGGCCACCCGCTCGCGGCTGGGGTTGAGCGTCACATGTGCGCCGAGCGCTTTGGCCGTCTCCAGCCGTGCGTCGAGCAAGTCCACGGCGATGACCCGCGCTCCCGACTGACGCGCTGCCTGCGCGACGATCTGTCCCAACACACCCAGCCCGAAGACGGCCACTGTCTCGCCGATGCGCACGCGGCCATCGTGTACCCCGTTGAGCGCCACTGCGCCGATGTGCGAGAAGATACCCAGCACCGGCTCCAGGCCAGCGGGCATCAAATGTGCCCGCGCGTATTCTGCCGTCGCCACGTGATGGGTACGGTGTCCCCAGGTGCCGAAGATATATGCCCCCAGCGGGATGTCTTCCACTGCCGCGCCGCGCTCGACGACCTGTCCCACTTCCTCGTACCCCAGGGTGCGGATGGGGTAGGTCAGCGTCGTCTCCTCACCGGGCAGGAACAGGCGCGTGTTGGCATCCCATCGCTTGTGCAGGTAAGGGTTGGTGCCGCGATATTGCGTCAGTTCTGTGCCCGCGCTGATGCCCGAAAACAGGGTCTTGATGCGCACGCCGTCTGGCGGCAGGGGATCGTCGGGGTAGTCCTCGTATCCCACCGTGCGGGGAGCACTGAAAACGAGCGCTCTTCCCATAATAGAAGTGACCTCTTTTCTATGAGCGACTGACTCCAGACCAATGCGCCAAGTATAACGCGCGCTTCTGTGCCGGATCGGGGTGACTGCACCCCGCCAGCGAATCATCCTTGACAGCCCCCCTGCCAGATGCTAAGATGAGCCTGCTTTCACTCAGGCGGCGCTAACCCTGCTCGTGTCAGGGCGCTGGCGACCGAATTGGATGTGTTCTCGATCGTGAGGCCACCCGTGCCGTTAGTTGTTGGATGGCCTCACGTTCTGCCAGCAGGACGGGCGCGTCGGAGAGTGAGCGCCCGTCGTCGCGCCTAACGTAGCGAAGAAGCCAGGGCCGTTGACCGGTCAAGGCCCTGGCCTAGAGATGGAGGCAGGTATGCCGACTATCAACCAATTGATCCGCAAGGGTCGTCAGCCGAAGCGCAAGAAGAGCAAGGCACCGGCGCTGCAGTATACCTTCAACTCGTTCACGCAGCGGCGCACCCGTCAGCCCAAAGGCTCTCCGCAGAAGCGCGGCGTCTGCACGCAGGTCAAGACGATGACCCCCAAGAAGCCGAACTCGGCGCTGCGTAAAGTCGCGCGTGTGCGCCTGACCAACGGTATCGAGGTGACGGCGTACATCCCCGGCGAAGGGCACAGCCTGCAGGAGCACAGCGTGGTGCTGGTGCGCGGTGGCCGTGTGAAGGACCTGCCCGGCGTGCGCTATCACATTGTGCGCGGCACGCTGGACGCCGATGGCGTGGCCAAGCGCGAGCAGGGCCGCAGCAAGTACGGTGCCAAGCGGCCTAAGGCGAAGGCTCAGGCCAAGACCCAGGCCAAGAAATAGGCTTTCTGGAGAGATAGAGGATGCCAAGACGGTCTACACCTCCCAGACGACCCGTGGCACCGGACGTGAAATACAACAACGTCCATGTCGCCATGTTCATCAACCGCATGATGCGCGGCGGCAAGAAGAGCGTCGCCCAGCGGATGCTTTACGAAGCCTTCGAGCTGATCGAGCAGCGCGCCAAGCGCGACCCGATCGAAGTCTTCGAGCTGGCCATCCGCAACGCCACCCCCGCCCTGGAAGTCAAACCGCGCCGCGTGGGCGGCTCGACCTACCAGGTGCCAGTGGAAGTGGAACCTGGTCGCGCGCTGTCGCTGGCCATGCGCTGGTTGTTGCAGGCGGCCCGTGCCCGCAGCGGTCGCAACATTGCCGAAAAGCTGGCTGCCGAGTTCATGGACGCGGCTGCCGAGCAGGGCAATGCCATCAAGAAGAAGCAAGACACGCACCGTATGGCCGAAGCCAACCGGGCGTTCGCACACTATCGCTGGTAACTGAGAGAAACGTCGTCTGACTCATGGCCAAGAAAGCTGCCGGGCCTGCTCTGGACCTGGCCCGCGTCCGTAACATCGGCATCATCGCCCACATTGACGCTGGCAAGACAACCACCACCGAGCGTGTGTTGTACTATGCCGGGCGCATTCATCGCATGGGCGAGGTGCACGACGGTGCGGCGACGACCGACTACATGGAGCAGGAGAAAGAGCGCGGCATCACCATCACCGCGGCAGCCGTCACCGCCTACTGGCGCGATCATCAGATCAACCTGATCGACACGCCAGGGCACGTGGACTTCACCGCCGAAGTGCAGCGCAGTCTGCGCGTGCTCGACGGCGGCGTGGTGGTCTTCGATGGGGTGGCGGGAGTCGAACCGCAGTCCGAGACGGTCTGGCGGCAGGCCAATCAGTATCATGTGCCCCGCATCTGCTTCGTCAACAAGATGGATCGCGTGG
>DDBP01000311.1 GCA_002332795.1 Anaerolineales bacterium UBA2029
GTGATCAGCACAACCAGCTTGGACATCACGCGCTCCTGCGTTCTCTACGTTCGGCAGTCAACGGGACAGGTGCGGGGGTGCGCCCGTGAAAGACCCAGCGCACCAACGGGGGGGTGAGGATGGTAGTCAGCAAAATGACCACGAAGACGGCCTCGAACAGTTCCTCGGTCAGCAACCCTTCGGCCAGGCCCAGGCTGGCGATGATCAGGCCCACTTCGCCACGCGAGATCATGCACACGCCCAGGCGGAAGGATTCGCCCCGGTCGAATCCCCCCAACCGTGCGCCTATGCCGCTGCCGACCACTTTCGAGATCACGGCTGCGATCAGTAGCAGCGCCGTCAAGGGCCACAGGTCCAGGCCCAGTTGGGTCAGGTCTACGTGCAGCCCCACGTTGACGAAGAAGATGGGCACCAGGAAAGAATACGAGAGACGACGCACCGTCTCTTCGATCTCCGCATGCACGCGCTCGCCGGTCTGACTGAGGCCCACGCCGGCGATGAACGCGCCAGTGATGGCCGCGATGCCGCCGAGTGTGTCTGCCGACCAGCCGAAGACTAGCGCGGCGATCAGGGCAAAGGAAGCCAGCCCCGACGACAGATAGCGCGTGCGTTGCAACCGGTTGAAAAGCGGCGGCAGGGCAAACCAGGCCACTGTCAGCGCTCCGGCCACGTACACCACCATGCGCACGAAAATCCAGGCCAGATTGCCCACTGAAGCCGTCGCCTCAGCGCCCAGGACGGCGATGACCACGGAGAGCAGCAGGATCGCCAGCACGTCGTCCACCACGGCGGTGGCCAGCAGGCCCATGCCCTCTTTGGTGCGCAGCAGGCCCAGTTCCAGCAATGTCTGTGCGGAGATGCTCACCGAGGTGGCCGCCACCACCACGCCGAAGAAGACCGCTTCTTTGCTGGGGTGACCAAAGGCCACGATGAGCGGCGCGCTCATGAACACCGGCAGCACTGCGCCCAGTGTACCACCCCACAGCGCCACGCGCCCTACCGCCAGCAGTTCGCTCAGATGCACTTCCAGCCCCACAGCGAACATGAGGAACAGCACGCCCAGTTCGGCCAGTTCGCTCAGGCTGAGTTCCAGCAGGGCCGCGTCGTCAAAGACGCCCCAATGCAGCATGTCCAGCAGAGTAGGGCCGAGGATCACGCCGACCAGCAGTTCGCCGAAGACGCGCGGCTGTCCCAAGGCGCGGGCGGCTGCCCCGCCAAACTGCGCCGCAGCAATGACCAGGCCAATGGCCAGAAACAATTGCACCACAGAACTATTTTCCACCGATACTCCTTTCTGTCGCGGGGCACCAGCCAGCCAGTTGTCGGAGGGTTGAGAGGGAAACTGGCCGGAGAGCGCAGCGCTAACTCTCGTCGGACTCTTGCCCGGCAGAGGACAGGAGCAGGAATTCCTGTTTATACCCGAAGCGCCGCTCGTTGTCGATCCAGCGCAGCCAGCGCGGGCGCAGCACATAGAACACGCTCTGGGCGATCAGGTCGGCGAATTTGTCGTTGGCGAAGGGGAACTTGGCGCAATAGAGGGCCAGCGCGCGCTGTCGCTCGTCGTCGTCGCTGACGGGCATGGCCGTGCCCTCGATCTGCACGCCCTTGATGCTCTGCCAGTCCCACGTCTGCGCGTAGATGGTGACGGCGGCGTCGCCCCAGTCGGCGATGTTGCGGCTGTGACGGCTGTCGGGGTCGGAAATCCAGTACAGGTTGAGCGCCTCGTCGCTGACAAAGAACAGGGGGGCCACCTGGGGGCGTCCGTCGCGCAGACCGGCGGTGCTCAACGCCAGCGTGGACTGCTGCGCCAGGAACTCGCTCAGCGCCGCGCGCACGTCGTCGGGCAGCTCCGGCAAACTGACCATCACGCCTTCCCTTTCAAGCCCAGCCAGGTGAAGTAGAGATCGTTGTCAATGCCCAGCCGTAACAGCACCCGCCCTACCGTGCCGTTGATGATATCGTCTACCGTCTGGGGGCGGCTGTAGAAGGCGGGCACCGGTGGCAGGATCACCGCCCCGATCTCCGCTGCCTGCACCATCAGCCGCAGATGGCCCAGGTGCAGCGGCGTCTCGCGCACCACCAGCACCAGCGGACGCCCTTCCTTCAACTGCACGTCGGCGGCGCGCGCCAGCAGATCGCCTGTGTTGCCCAGGGCGATACTGGAAAGACTCTTGATGCTGCACGGGATGACGACCATGCCCATGGTGACGAAAGACCCGCTGGCGATGCTCGCACCCACGTTGTTGGGCCGGTGCACCACATCGGCCAGCGCTTCGACCTCGCTGATCTTCCAGTCGGTCTCCTGGGCGATGGTGATGCGCGCTGCCTCGGTCAGCACCAGGTGTGTCTCGATGGCGCGATCCTGGCGCAGCACTTCCAGCAGGCGAATACCGTAGATGACGCCACTGGCCCCCGAAATGCCAACGATCAGGCGGCGCGGTGTGCTCATGGTCTCAGTGTTCCACGCCGACCATGACGTCCGACGCCTTGATCACCGCGTAGGCTTCCTGTCCCACGCGCAAACCGAGCGCGTCGGCGGAGGCCAGCGTGATCACGGCCACGACCTGCTGACCGTCGGGCAGGGTGATCACCACTTCGGCGTTGACGATGCTTGGCGTAATGCGCGTGATGATGCCTTTCAGGGCATTGCGGGCGCTGATCTTCATGACAAAACGCTCCTGTCGGGGGAAGGGCCAACCGGCCTGGACATTGTACCGCTGATCGCCGAGTCACGGGAGGCGGGGCGCGGCGACGGGGCGGGTTTGGTGCCCCAGTGCACGGCCATCGTGCCCAGCATGAAGCGCCGGTAGCCCACGTCAACCAGACCGGCGGCGCGCAGCAAATCGGCCAGCTCCTCCGCGGTCTTGAAGTTGAGCGTGCTCTCCGGCAGATAACGATAGGCGTCGGCCTGCCCCGTGATCCAGCGTCCCAGCAGGGGGATGATGACGCGCAGGTGAAACTGGATGAAGGGGCGCAGCAAGCCGCGCGGCGGGGGTGTGGTGTCCAGCGTCACCAGGCGACCGCCAGGCTTCAGCACGCGCACCTGTTCGGCCAGCGCCCCCGCAATGTCGGACACGTTGCGGAACAGGTAGCCGCTCGTCACCGCGTCGAAGACGTTGCTGGCATAGGGCAGGTGCAGCGTATCGGCGGCGTGCCAGGCCAGCGGGCGACGCCCGTTGCCCCCCAGCCGGCTTTCGCGCAGTTGGCCCACGCGCATCATGGGCAGGGTGAAGTCCGCCGCGACGATATGCAAGTCCGGCACCAGGCGGCGCGCTTCGAAGGCAATATCCCCTGTACCCGTGGCGATGTCGAGGAGCCAGGCTCCAGGCTGCAGGGCCGCCTGACGCACCACGAAGCGCCGCCAGCGCCGGTCTTGCCCAAAGGTCATCAGCCGGTTCATCAGGTCATAGCGGCGGGCGATGCGCCCGAACATATGCTGGACGAACGCTGCGTGTTCAGAAGGAGAGTGAACGTCCATACTTGCGCCTTGTGATCTCGCCTGCGAGGTGCGCCGGATTCGTGCCTGCGCGCACCCCTATCGTGCCCTGATTCTACCAAACCTGGCGCATTGTGCCCGCAGGAACGAAACAGCCTACCATCTCTCGGCTTGGGCGCGTGCAAAGGTTGTCAGCGACCGGCTTGACACCGGAGCGTTCACCTCACCCCCCAGCCTCGCTGCGCCCGGCTCGCCCTCTCTCCGACGGGACACGAGGTGCGTCAGCGTCGAGCGGGGGTGCGGTAAACCGGAGCGCGGCCAACTGCCCCACATTTTTGCGCTCGCCCGGCATCAGCTTCTTCTTGACCGCTTTCCAGCAGCCCTGTAGAATGGGCACGTCCCCGCAGGGGGCGTCCCTTGATGATACCATCCAGGCACTGGGAGGCGGCCCATGAACTTCTTCAGCGGCATCTTCAAAGTTCAGCAGCCTGCCCAGCGCACTTTTGGTTGGGCCGACGCGGTGGTGATCGCCATCGTCGTCGTGCTCCTCTATGTCGGCGTGCGCCTGGCCTTCGGCACACCAGAGGCGATCGAAGGGCCGTCCATCTCGCTCAACCCCGAAGTCCTGCCCTACTACGCCATCCGTTCGGTGGGGCGCATGGCGGCTGCCTATGCCCTCTCGCTGATTTTTGCGCTGGTCTACGGACGGGTAGCCGCCTATCATCGTCGGGCCGAGCAGATCATGATGCCGCTGCTGGACGTGCTGCAGAGCGTGCCGATCCTGTCCTTTTTGCCAGTGGTACTGCTGAGCCTGAGCGCAGTGCTGCCCCAGGCCATCGCCGCCGAACTGGCCTCGATCGTGCTGATCTTCACCAGCCAGGCCTGGAACCTGGTGTTTGTCTGGTATCAGGCGCTGACCACCATCCCCAATGAACTGAACGAAGCTTCGGCCATTTTCCGCTTCAACACCTGGATGCGCTTCCGCACGGTGGAACTACCCTTTGCGGCCATCGGTCTGATCTGGAACAGCATGATGAGCTGGGCGGGCGGCTGGTTCTTCCTGATGGCAGCGGAAATCTTCACCGTGGGCGAGCGCGACTTCCGCCTGCTGGGCCTGGGGGCTTACCTGCATCAGGCCGCTGACCAGGGCGATTATGGGGCCATTGCCTGGGGCATCGGGACGCTGGTGCTGGTCATCGTCCTGCTCGATCAACTGGTGTGGCGCCCCCTGCTGGCCTGGTCGGATCGCTTCTCGCTGGAGATGGTCGAGAACGACAATCCGCCTACCTCCTGGTTCTACGACCTGCTGCAGCGCGCGCATGTGGCCCGCTGGCTGGATCGTCGCGTGCGTCAGCCCCTGCTCGAAGCGATAGACGCGCTGCTGGTGCGTCCGGACGGAGCACAGAGCGTCGCTCAGGAACGGCGGGCGGGCAGACCCTGGCTGACCTATCTGCTGCTTTTGCTGGCAGGAGCGGGGGTCATCTATGGCCTGGAGCAGGCGGGCGAAATGCTGGTGCACGTGCCCGCTGCGCAATGGAGCGATATCGCGACGGGGGTTGGGGCCACCCTGTTGCGCGTGTTGACCGCCCTGCTGGTGGCGCTGGCCTGGACTATCCCCGTGGGGGTGCTGATCGGCACCAACCCCGGCATCGCCGCTGTGTTGCAGCCCCTGGTACAGATTGCCGCCTCGGTTCCGGCGACGGCGCTCTTCCCGGTGTTGTTGCTGGTGCTGCTGAAAGTGCCGGGCGGGCTGAACATCGCCGCGGTGGTCTTGATGTTGATGGGCACGCAGTGGTACCTGCTCTTCAACGTCATCGCGGGCGCGGCGGCCATCCCAGAAGACCTGCGCTTCACCAGCACACTGCTGCATCTGAGCCGCTGGGAGCGCTGGCGTACGCTCATCCTGCCCGCGCTATTCCCCTACATCATCACCGGCGCGATCACCGCCAGCGGTGGCGCGTGGAACGCCAGCATCGTGGCCGAGTACTTCCAACTGGGGGGCGAATCGCACCGGGTGACCGGCGTCGGCGCGCTCATCGCCTCGGCGACGGCAGAAGGCGATTTTCGCCTGTTGCTGGCCGCTACGCTGAGCATGATCCTGACGGTCGTGTTGATCAATCGCCTGTTCTGGCGGCGACTCTATCGCCGGGCCGAAGAACAGTTCCGCATGGAGTGATGGGCTATGACACACCTGCTCGAATTGAAAGGCGTCACCCAGAAGTATGGGCGCGGCGACCGGCGCTTCACCGCCGTGGACAACGTCAGCCTGACCATTGACGAAGGCGAGTTCGTCGCGTTGCTGGGACCTTCCGGCTGCGGCAAGAGTACCCTGCTGCGCATCATCACCGGCCTCAACCAACCCGCCGAAGGGCAGGTGCTCTACCGGGGGCAGCCCCTGCGCGGCGTTAACCCCTATGCCACGATCGTCTTCCAGACTTTTGCCCTCTTCCCCTGGCTGACGGTGCAGCAGAACGTCGAGGTGGCGCTGAAGGCGCGCGGCGTCCCGCCCAACCTGCGGACGGTGCGCGCCATTGACCTGCTGGACATGGTCGGTCTGGATGGTTTCGAGACAGCCTTCCCGCGCGAGCTTTCCGGCGGAATGCGCCAGAAGGTAGGCTTTGCGCGGGCGATGGCCGTCGAGCCGGAACTGCTGTGCCTGGACGAGGCATTTTCGGCGCTCGACGTGCTCAGCGCCGAGTCGCTGCGCGGTGAGTTGCTGGAACTGTGGCAGAGCGGCTCCATCCCCACCAAGGCGATCCTGATGGTCACGCACAACATCGAGGAGGCCGTCTTCATGGCCGACCGCGTGATCGTGATGGACAAGCAGCCGGGTCGCGTGATTGCCGACCAGAAGATTGACCTGCCTCACCCGCGTCAGCGTAAGTCGCCGCGCTTCCTGGAAGTGCTGGATCGCGTCTATGCCACGCTGGCCGGGCAGACCCAACCGGAGTACGTCGAGCTGGGCACTGCGCCGGGCGAGGCGGGCGTCACCCGCGCCCTGCCCGACGTGTCCATCGGCGAGCTATCCGGTCTGCTCGAATTCCTCAACGAAATGCCAGCCAATCGCACCGATGTCTACCGGCTGGAACAGGAACTGAACCTGAGCACCGACGCCGTGCTGGAACTGACCGAGGCAGCGGAATTGCTGGGTTTCGCCACCATCGCCAAAGGTGATATCGCGCTGACTCCGCTGGGCGAGACCTTCGCCGAAGCCAGCATCCTGGCGCGCAAGGAGATTTTCGCCACGCGCATCCGGCGGTTGCCGCTGTTCAAGTGGCTGCTGGCCATGCTCAAGGCGGCGGACAAGGGCCGGCTGGATCGCGACGTGATCCGGCTGGCGCTGGAACTGGAGTTCTCGCCCGAAGACGCCGCGCGGCAGGTGGAGATCGCCATTCAGTGGGGTCGCTACGCGGAACTGCTGGCCTACGACGACAACACCGAAACGCTGTATCAGGAGACCGGGGCTGCTGTGGCCGCCTAGGCGGCGTTCATTCTTCTTCGTCGGGGGATTCGTCCAGCAGGCGGCGCAGTTCCTGCTCCCATACGTCGTCCAGTGGCGGCTCGAAGGGCATTTCGGTGAATTCGTCGGCCAGGCGCTCGAAGTATTCGCGCACGTTCAGTTGCGGCGCGGCGCTGTCCAGCTCTCTGATCTTGGCCTCGACCGTCTGAATGAGCTGCGTGCTCTTGCGGCGCAGGTCGCTCAGGTCGAAGTGTGTCTTCAGCAGGTAGTTGATGCGCCGCATCACGTCGTACCAGGCCGTGAAGTCGTTCTCCAGGCGGATGGCGCTGGTGATCTGCGGGAACTGCGCGAAGTCATAGGTGGGCACGAAGGCGTAGAAGCCCACGAACTCCTGGCCGCGCTCGCCCGCGCGACGGCACAGGTAGGAGCCGATGCTCGCCCCGCCGTGATAGTCGGAGAACTGCACAGCCAGCCGCTCGAGCGTGCTCTTGAGGGTGGGCAGGCTGTAGATGCACGAGATCAGGCGCGAACGGTTGTAGGGTAATTCGCCATAGACGCCCCCCAGGCTGACGATACGGCGCACCTGCAGCGCCTGCGCCGCATCCAGAAACGCCGCCGTGTAGCGTTCGATGTCGAGCTGTGGCTCGTCGCCCAGGAAGATCACCACACCGCGCATCTCGTCGCCAGTGTAATATAGCTCGTTGCGGGGCGTTTCCAGCACCAGGGGATAGCCGTCCTCAAAACGCACCACAGGGCGCACCAGGTCGTGCGTGCCGGGTATCTGGAACAGGTAGAAGCCCTGCGGATTGATGCCCCCGATACGCCGGGCCTGACTGCGCTGGATCAGATAATGCGGCAGGCCCGACGACACCGATCCGGCGTCGGCCCATTGCCGCCAGCCTGCGATCATCACGATCTCCCCGGCCTGCGGGCGTTCCCACAGTTCTACAGCGTTTTCCACCGCCTTGATCTCCCCCTACCGCGATCGCGTGTCCCTGGGCGGCTGCCCGAACCAACCAGGGCGGGTGTCCTGCCCTTCAGTATACCGCAGACCGGCGCTGACGGGTGCGCCGGACAACGAAGAGGATTATGCTGTGCCTCGCCGCCGCCCTACCAGCCACAGCGCACCGCCGATCCCCGCGCTGACGCCCAGCAGCGCCAAGTCGAAGAGGCGGTCGGCGCGGTGTTGCAGCAGCGTCGGCGCGTAGTCCGCCCGCAGAAAGCTCAAGAGCGCCTGTCCCAGGCCAGTCAGGGCCAGCAGCAACCACAGGCGAACTCCTGGCAGCCAGCCGCGCCAGGTCAGGCCGACGGCGAGCAGTCCCAGCAACGCCGCCAGCGCCACGCCTCCCGCCTGCACATCCAGGCGCGGCGCGACAAAGCCGTAGGCGTCTGGCAGTTCCTCCACCAGCCAGGACGGCCAGTCCGCCAGCGTGCCGACCTCATAGCCGTAAGCGCAGCTCGCCGCGCGGCAGGCCGCCCAGGCGGTCGCCACTAGCAATGGCCAGGCCAGCGCCCCTGCGTCGGTCCAGGCGCGGAAGGGTACGTGTCGCCAGCGCGCTATCAGCAACGCCGCCAGCAAGCTCAGTGCGACTCCGCCGTGCCAGGCCATGCCCCCAAACGACAGCCGCGCGACCTGATCGGGGGCGGCGCGGAATTGCTCCCAGTGCAGGATCGCGTACAGCCCGCGCGCGCCGATCATCCCGGCCAGTCCTGCAGCCAGGCTCACGTCGAACCAGGCGCGGACGTGTCCCGCCGGGTGCCGCGCCGCCCGCCAGCCAATCACCAGCAGGG
>DDBP01000312.1:0-2484 GCA_002332795.1 Anaerolineales bacterium UBA2029
CGAGGTCGAACAATCGCTTGCGCACGGGATCACCCCTTCGGTGCTGGTGATCGAGGCATGGAGCGACGAGACTACTTTTTACATCTGGAATGACGCCCAGTACACCCCTGTCCCTGGTGAACGGGCGCTGCGCTACACGGATTTCACCTTCCCCGCCGAAGGCAGGTGGCCCGATCCGCAGGGCATGATTGACGATCTCCATCGCAAGAATATCCGCCTTCTGCTATGGCAGATTCCGGCTTTCAAGGCTGCGGATGGCAAACACCCTCAGCACGAAGCCGACCGCCTTTACTTTGAACAGCAGGGCTACGGCGTCCGAGAGGAAGACGGCAGCTTGTACCGCATTCGGCCCTTTTGGTTCCGCAACGGCTACTTGTGGGATGTGACCAATCCGGCGGCGCGGGAATGGTGGTTGGCGAAGCGCGCCTATCTGCTCGAAGAAATGGGTGTTGATGGCTTCAAGACCGACGGCGGCGAACATCTGTGGGGCAGCGACACCTGGTTCGCCGATGGACGCCGCGGAGACGAACTGTGGAACCTCTACCCGCAGTTGTATAGCGAGGCGTATTACCGGTTCGCCTGCGAAAAGAGAGGCGGCGACGCCCTGACCTTCAGCCGGGCGGGGTTCGTCGGTTCACAGCGCTCACCCGCACACTGGGCTGGTGACGAGAATTCCACCTGGGACGCTTTCCGGCACTCTGTTCTGGCCGGGCTATCGGCGGGCATTTCTGGCATTCCTTTCTGGGGGTGGGACCTGGCTGGCTTCAGCGGTGAAATCCCCTCCGCCGAGCTATACCTGCGCGCGGCGGCGATGGCTGCCTTCTGCCCGATCATGCAATATCACTCCGAGTACAATCAACATCGCGAACCCTGCCGCGACCGGACGCCCTGGAACATTCAGGCACGCACCGGCGACGAACGAGTTATCCCTGTCTTCCGCTTCTTCGTCAACGTGCGGCACAACCTGATGCCTTATATCTGGCAGGAAGCCCAGTACGCCGCTCAAACCGGTCAGCCCATGATGCGCGCCCTGGCGTTGTGGGAACGCCAAGCGTCTCCCTATCAGTATTTCTTCGGACGCGATTTGCTGGTGTGCCCGGTAACCGAAGAAGGTGTGTCGAGCTGGCCGGTGTTCCTGCCAGAGGGTGAATGGCTTGACCTTTGGACTCGCGAGCGATGGGTCGGCGGGCAGGAGGTGGAAGTGCCCGCGCCCCTGGATCGCATTCCCGTCTTTGTGCGGGCAGGCACGACCCTCCCTGTTTGCTGGGGACCAGACAAACGTTGGGGGGACTATGTGCCGCTCAGTGCGGTGGCTTCCGACCTGGTGAGCTACCTTTGACTGCAGGCTGGAGAAGCATAATCGGCCATGAACCAAGAAGAATACAGGGCATTCACCGCTACGCTCCAGCATACCCTTGAACGTGACCCGCGTGTTCTGGGGTTGATGGCGGTCGGCTCGACGGCATGCCTTTCGCATCAGCCCGACGAGTGGTCTGACCACGATTTCTGGGTGATTGTGGAGCCAGGTGCAGAGGAATGGTTCCACACGCATTGTGAGTGGCTGCCGGACAGCGAACAGATCGTACTGTTATTCCGCGAGCCACATGGTGGTTTCAAGACCGTCTACCGGAGCGGGCACCTGCTGGAGTTCGCTGTGTCCGATCGCCGGACGCTGTTGCAAGCCAGAATCAACGACTACCAGATGTTAATCGATCGGATAGGGCTGACGGCAGATGTAGCGCGAATGCAGGGGGTCACTGCCTCGGAAAGCAACTCCGTTCCAGACGACCTGTGCCTTCTGGGGCAGTTCATCACGAATCTGCTAGTGGGCGTCGGACGTTACCGGCGCGGTGAGTATTTGAGCGCCCGGCAGGTGATCACGGTCGTGGCGCTTCATGCGCTGTTGCGCTTGATCTCCAGGCGGGTTTCGCCGAACACACCCGCTGTACTCGATAACCTCGATCCATATCGGCGGGTCGAGCTGGCCTACCCGGAGATCGGCGCAGAGATCAACCAGCTCCTGCAGCTTGACCTGGATCAAGCAGCGTTGGGGCTGCTTGGTCTGGCGGATCATCTGCTACAGGACCGGTTGGTTGGTTATCCGGCTGAGGCGGTTGAGGTGGTACGTAGGCGCATCGCGATTCAGGGCCTGCCTTGCTGAATGAGCAACTTACGTCGAAATATGAATGTGGAAGACGCTAAGGGGAACCAACCCGCAGCGACTTCAGCCGATTGGCAGTGACTGGCCGCATAGTCTCGGTCAGCGCGGCGACCTGTGCCTGGTCTTGCTCATCGTCGGCAGTCACCTGCAACACCAACAAGCAGCCCGCTCACCTACCTAAGTGCCGCTGCAGTCCTAGAGCGTGTTATGCACTTCCTCATCCCCTGGCCCCTTCTCCCCGGTCTATACACCACAAGGCGGGGAGAAGGGGGCACCTGTGCGAGGTCTGGTAAGTCCCCTCGCCCCGCGACGCAGTCGCGAGG
>DDBP01000312.1:2605-27879 GCA_002332795.1 Anaerolineales bacterium UBA2029
AGGGGATTGAGGGGTGAGGGCCAGATACAGCGCGAAAGTTCATAACAGCCTCTAGCAATCAAGGTGCCCTGAATATGTTGCCCGCAGCATCACTTGTACAGGAAGCATTTCACCATCCGGCCCTGGCAGGTGAGGTTGGGTGGCACTTCTCTCCGGCAGATGTCCATCACAGCCGGACAGCGTCCGGCGAATCGGCAACCAGTGCGGCTGTATTCGTCGGATTCAAGTTCGGTCAGGCTTACCTTTTCACGCCATGCCTTATCTGGGTCGGCTCTGGGGATTGAAAGTTTGAGGTGCTGGGTATAGGGGTGAAGCGGTTCGCCCAGCACCTGTTCTACGGGCCCCATCTCAACGATCCAGCCGCGCAGCATGATGGCGATGCGGTCGCAGGCATAATAGGCGGTCGTCAGGTCGTGTGTGATGTACAGGATACTCACCTGTTGCCTGTCCTTAAGCTCGCGGAACATGTTCACAATAGACATGCGTAGCGAGGCATCAACCATTGAAACGGGTTCGTCGGCCACTATCAGCGACGGACGGGTGATCAGCGCGCGCGCGATGGATACACGCTGCGCCTGACCACCCGAAAGTTCATTGGGATAGCGCCCCTTCACTTCTTGCAGCGAAAGGCCGACCTGCTGCAAGACAGTGTCAATATAGGTGTCTGCATCCCCTTTGCGCGCAACTTTGTAGTTGCGGGCCGTCTCGTACAGGTAATGATCAATGCGCTTCAGTGGGCTGAAGGTGGCAAACGGGTCTTGAAACACGGGCTGCACTTCTTTGAAAAACCAAGCGCGCTTTTCGCGTCCTGGCAATCTGGCGACATCGCAGCCTTTGTAGTTCAGAACTCCCGCTGTCGGCCGCTCCATGCCCAGGATCATCCGCGCCAGCGTTGTCTTGCCGCTGCCGCTTTCGCCCGCAATGGTGAAGATTTCTGGTGTGCCAGCATTGAGCGAGAACGTTACATCGTCAACGGCGTGAAATCTCTTGAACGAGAATCCCTGTCTGGTGGAGAATACCTTGACCAAGTGCTCGATGTGCAGCAGTTCAGAGTCAGGCTGTTGTGGCATAGTCGGCTCTCTCTGTGATCAGGTGGCAGGCGACACGATGCCCATCTCGGACGCTGCTCATTTCAGGATCGACCGTGCGGCAAATGTCCATCACAAAGGGGCAACGCGGATGAAACCGGCAACCGGTTGGTGGGTTGTCCAGGGTAGGCGGAGTACCGGGAATGCTCACCCGCTCTGATCGTTCATCCAGACTGGGAAGTGACCGGATCAGGTATTGGGTGTATGGGTGAAGCGGAGCTTTCAGCACGCTGTGCGTATCGGCTTCTTCGACCACCTTGCCCGCATACAGCACGGCCACTCGATTCGCCAGGTTAGCGTGTACGCCCATGTCGTGGGTGATCAGTACTAGCGTGCTACCCTCTTTCTGCTGAATCTCTTTGAGGAGCTGAATCACCCCGCGTTGAACCACCACATCCAGGGCAGTAGTCGGCTCGTCCGCAAAAATCAGCTTCGGCCAGAGAATGGTTGCCAGGGCGATCGTCACCCGTTGTCGCATTCCTCCGGAAAGCTGATGCGGGTACGCAGCCAGCACTTTGTCCGGCAGGCCAAGGGTATTCAGATATGCCCGTGCCATTTCCAGGGATTCGGACTTGCTCACAGGCCGATGGGCCGAAATGAAGTCGTGGAACGTGTCGCGGATGCGACGTACCGGGTTCAACACATGCATGGAACCCTGCGGGATATACGAGACCTGCCTCCAGCGAAGGCTGCGCTTTTCGCGCTCTGTCATCGAAAGCACATCCACAGGGTGCCCATCCAGGTTGTACTGCACTGAACCCTCAACAACGGTCAGCGGCGATTCGAGATGGCCCAGGAGGACTTTCAACAGCGTTGATTTGCCGCAGCCCGATTCTCCTGCGACCCCGAAGACTTCGCCCTCTTTGATCTGGAGGGAAATGTCGTCAACTGCTTTGACGGTTCGTTTCACACCGTAGGCGTGAGTGATGTAGTACGCTTTGACGCGGCGGGCTTCGACTACGTAGGTCATGGACTTATCCCCTGATTTGCAGTCGCGCCAGACGTGTCCGCGGATCCAGATAGTCGCTCAGGCCCACCGAGACCAGGTAAAAGCCAACCACGATCACGATGGAGGCTCCGATTGGCGCTGCCAGCACCCAGACCCGATCACTGAGGAGCGCCTGATAGTAGTTGCCCCAGTAGATCAGCGTGCCGATGGTCGGCGTTGCCAGATCGCTCAGCCCCAACACAGAGAGTGTGACTTCCAGGCCGACCGCGAACAGAAACCCGCTGACCACATCCGCCAACAGAAAGGGAATGAGAAAGGGCAGGTGTTCGTGCAGGATCACCTTGATGGGGTTCATGCCAGCGAAAACGGCTGTGTGGGTGAACTCGCGTTCGCGCAGGCTTAGAATCTGCGCGCGGTAACGCTTGGACGGATACGCCCAGTCCAGAAGCCCGATTAGAATCCCCAGATCGAACAGGGTCATGCGACCTTGCAGAATGAACGCAATGAGAATCAGCAAGGGCAGGCGGGGAATCACGATGAAGCTGTCCACAATCGAAGACAACACGCGATCCACCATACCGCCCACATAACCGGAAAACATTCCCAGAAAGACGCCGATGCCACGCCCAATCAGGATCGCAGTCCCCGCCACAATCAGGGTATTGCGGACAGCGAAAGTCAGCAGCCAGAAGACATCCTGCCCCAGGGCGGTTGTCCCCAAGATGTAGTCTTGTGAAGGGGGCTGATTACGCGGTACGACACGCCGCTCATCCGGCGCATAGGGCGAGAAAAACGAGAGGATCAGCAACAGCAGAACGAACGTCAGCAGGATCGCTCCGGTGCGGAATGACGGGCTGAAGCGCAAGAGATCTCTCAGGACAGTCATGGGCTTTACTCTTAAGACCGCTCACCGATAGCGCACACGTGGATCGAACAAGGGGTAGCTGAGATCAACCAGCAGAGAGGCTGTGGCAATGCCGACGATCGAAAGCAGAGTGATACCCATGATCACGTTATAGTCTGCCGAAATGATGCCGTTGTAAAGCACGCTCCCCACGCCCGGATAACCGTAGACGACTTCAGTGACCAGAGCGCCCTCGAAGATCGCGCCTAGCGACAGCCCCAAGTCAGTTACCTGAGGGAGCATGGTGTTGCGCACCACGTAGAACAGCAGGATTTTGCGCCTGGGCACCGCTGCCAGTTCGGCATAGCGCACATAATCGCTGGCCTTCTCGCCAAACGTAAGCGCTTTCGCCATCGTATAGCGGAAGGCAGTAGCGCCGATTACAATGGACAGCGCGGGCAGGAAGCTGTGATGCAACAGGCTGCGCAGGTATTCCCAGGAAAACTGAAACGAACCTCGTGCGCCGCCCACCAGGGGGAACACCGGCCAGTAGTAAGTCAGGAGCATTAGCAGAACCAGCGCCAGGATGTAGTACGGCACCGGGTAGACAATGATGAGCAGCTTGTCCACCACCTGCATGGATAGGCGATTCGGGAAGTAGCCAGCCAGAGAGCCGAGTAGAATCCCCAGCAGCCAGGAGATGATGACCGAGGTGCCCAGCAATCCAATAGTCCAGCCGATGGCATTGCCGATCATTTCGTTAACCGGCGTGGGAAAGGCACTGAACGAAGGCCCCAGGTCGCCTTTCAGCACACGCTTCCAAAAACTGACGTACTGGTCGAAGGTGCTGCCCTGCAGCCCGTAGAGGTCTTGCAGCGTGTTGCGCATCCTCATGGCGGCTTCGGGATCCATCGTCTGAAAGGAAGTGACGCGGGCCACCGCCTGATCAACCGGGTTCACTGGCGAGAGGCGGGGAATCAGAAAGGTGATAGTTACCCCGACAAAGACGACCACGAACCATTGCGCCACGCGGGGCAAAATGAATTCTTTCAGCAAGGTCATAACGCGAGCATCCCCATCACTCAAGATCCATTTTAGCACCATAAGGGTTGGGAAATGCTGGGGCGCGAAGTAGCTTGCGCCCCAGCCGTGGCACTGTGGCCGATCACTGGACTGGTTTCAGGCTCTGGAAGGTGAACTTGCCGCCATGGAACCAGTACAACGGCATGTAGATCGGGTTTTCGGAGGTCGGGAACCCCGTCCAGTAGCGCTCATCCCAGGTGACGAACTTCTTGAAGCTGATGACTGGGATGGAGTACATGTTCTCCACCCAGTACTTGATGAAGTCGCGCGACACCTTCAGGCTTTCCTCGCTACCAGGGGCGGTGAGGGCCATGGCATCAATCATTTCGCCGAGCTGCGGGTCATTGAGCCGCATCGAGGCGAACCAGTTGCCACCCTTGTTGCGGACGTCCTCGCCCAGGGGGACGTAGTAGTCCGGATGGAGTTCGAGCACCTGTTGCCAGGTGTCGCCGTCGGCCTGAGAAAAGCTGAGCCACATGGTGGTGATGCCAAACTGCCCGACGTAACGGTTTTGATCCCACACGCTGCGCTCTGCGCCTTGCAGATTGACCTCGATGCCAAAGGCTTTCCACATGTCCGCCGCGGCGATTGCGGCGCGATAGGCATCGTTCTCATCCGGTGGAGCCTGGAGATCGATTGTCCAGCGCTTGCCGTCTGGGGTGAGCCACTTGCCATCGCTGTCGCGGCTGAAGCCGTTCTTGATCAGCAGTCGCTCCGCCACGTCAGGCGCATACTTCCACCAACCCGAACCGAACACCTGGCGAGGCGTGCCTGGCACCGTGTACCCCTGCGCCTCGGCCCAGGCCGCGATCTGATCGGGGACGGTGGGATCATAGGGCTTGAACATCACGCCTGGCTCGACCTCGATCTCCAGGTTTTGCAGCCACTCTTCCAGCGGGTCCTGGTAAAGCGCCATCAGCGAAGCGGTAGGCGTCACCGGGATGGCCGAGACTTTGGCCACGCCACCAATGTATTCGGTCTGCAGCTCGACGATGTTCAGCGCCAGCGCCAGTGCCCAGCGCACATCTTTGTTCTGGAACAGCGGATCGCCAAAGTTGAAGTTGAAGTGGCGGAAGTCAATTTCGTTCGGATAGGCCCAGGGGAAGTCGGTGTACCAGGAACGCGCGGTGGGCACGTCCTCCAGCACGGTCTGGAACGCCTCGAAGTCCATATCGAAGAAGACATCGAGTTCGCCCCGCGACATGGCAATGGCCTTCTTGGTGCTGTCGCCGTAGAAGATGATGAGCACATACTTCGGCCCCGGATTGCCCACCACGATGCCTGCCACGGTGCGCTCCCAGTCGTCGCGGCGGGTGTAAAGCTCCCAATATCCGTTGGGATCGTAATCGGTGGGGACATAGGTGCCCAGCACGACGGGGTTCGGGTCCTTATAGGTTACAGGGTCTTCCACCTTTTCCCAGACGTGCTTCGGCATGATGTAAATGCCGTTCCAGCGCGTTTCAAACAGCTTGTGGAAACGGGGATTCGGCCCGGTGAGGTTGAAGCGCACTGTGAAATCGTCCAGCTTCTCGACCGATTCCATGTACTGGTTGAGCTGCGCCGACCAGCCCATCTGATACAACCCTGGGTTGGCCTTGAGCAGTTCGACCGTGAAGACCAGGTCGTCCGCGGTAAACGGGACGCCATCGCTCCAGTAGATGTTGTCCCGCAGTTCGACCGTCATCTGCGTGAAGTCTTCGTTGTAGATGGGATCGGAGATGGCCGCGCCATAGATACGCTCCCCAGTTTCCTGGTCGCGATACCACAGTGTCTCCATCATCAGCGCATGACGGTGCGGGGTGTCGCCGCTCACCCAAAGGTTGTAGTTGCCGATGCCCGCCGAGAAACGATATATCTGATCCGCCACGAACACTTCTTCGCGGGGAACGTCTACGGGAAGTCCGCCCTGTGCGCGGCTCTCCCTCACCGACGCTATAGGAATAAGCATGACCGCCAGCAAGAGTACCACCAGGAAACGCTTTGCCATGTGGGAATCCTCCTTTTATTTTCAGGAGTACCAGGGCTGGCACTCCTCGCTCCCTAAGGACATCTAGTTGGGGGTAGAGTTTCGTTCTGTTCTTTGGGAGTCCTGCCTTTCTCCTCCGTGACTATTCAGGAAGAACGATCAGTAAATGGTTTCGGAACCGGTCCAGTGGACTCGCGGATAATGAGCCGCCAGCCGCTGGTGGTCATCTGGCGGGGACATTCAGGCTCGCTGAGCCTGTTGAGCAGCAGTCTGACTGCCTCACGACCTGCCTGCTCCGGTTCTCCAGCAACGGTGGTCAGCCGTGGTGTGGTGTAACGGGTGAAAGGAATATCATCGAACGCAGCTACCGAAAGATCACTGGGAACGCTCAATCCCAGATCGGCAGCGGCACGCAGCACGGCCATACCCAGCAGATCGTTAATCACCAGGACAGCAGTCGGACGGTCTTCACGTTGCAACAGGTCATAGGCGGCCTGATAGCCCTCTTCCAGCGATGGCCCGCATTGCTGGACCAAGGAGGGGTCAACCGGCAGGCCCACCTCCTGTAACACCTGATAATAGGTGAGCAGCCGATCGTGCCCTTGCTTTTCCTCCGCTACCCCGTACACAAAACCGATGCGCCGGTGACCCAGCTCGAGCAGATGCGCCATCAACGCGCGCGTGCCCTGGGCATAGCCCAGCAGCACCTGATCGAATTCCGAAGAAGCCGAGGTGATTTCGACGACGGGACGATGAGACTTGCGAAGTTGTTTGAGGAGTGCCACAGGCAGGGTCTTAAAGCCCAGGAGAAGGATGATACCGTCAATACGCTGCTGGGCCAGTTCCTTCAGGCCTTGCCTCTCCCGTTCGGGAGTCAGTGGATTCTGCGCCAGAAGCACACTGTAATTGGCGGCGTGAGCTTCGTCGCAGATACCTCTCAGGATTTGCCAGAAGAAGGGATTTTCGTAGATAGGGAGCGTTACGCCAATCGTCTTCGTGTTGCCGCTGCGCAGAGATTGGGCGCGGGCGTCCGGCTCGTACCCCAGAGCGGCGATGGCTTCCAGCACACGCTGGCGCGTTTCAGCGGAGATGGGGATGCGCTGGTTGGTCTGCCCATTCAAAACATAGGACACTGTCGCCCGTGACACTCCCGCCAGACGCGCTACCTCTGCCTGTGTTGGCCGTTTGCGTGACATCAAGATCGCCTCATTTGACACGAATCAACTTAATCGTGTAAATATAGATTATTGAGATTGATTTCATTTGTCAACCTCTCTGGTTAGGAGAAAAAATAGGTGCGGGCTGTTCGGGATGCGTCGTATACACACCCCAACGGCGAAAATGGGCATCCCCCTTGCAAAAACCAACCCTGAAGAGCTGCGAGTTTCACGACAAGAGGAAATCTCATGACCAAGATCACCCATCTTCTGTGCGAATATCGTGTCAACCCTCTGGGTATTGACGTTGCAGCGCCTCGCTTTAGCTGGCAGATGGTCAGTGACCGGAACGGGGCACGGCAGACCGCCTATCGCATTCTCGCTGCCAGCAGCCCTGATCTGTTAGGAGAAGGCAAAGCCGATCTATGGGATAGTGGCAGAGTCGAGACAGATCAGTCCGTGCACGTCGTCTATGCCGGGCCACGGCTGCAATCGCGCCAGCGCGTCTACTGGCAGGTGACCGTGTGGGATGAAACCAGCACGCCCAGCCAGAGTGAGCCGGCTTGGTTTGAGATGGGGCTACTGAGACGTGCAGACTGGAAAGCAAAGTGGATTGGTGCCGCACTGACCGGCGGACCGCGCACTACCATTCCTGCGCCCTACCTGCGCAAATCCTTTACGCTCCCTGGCGCAGTCCGAACAGCCCGACTGTACGTGACCGCGTTGGGGCTATATGAATGCTCGATCAACGGCCAGGCAGTCAGCGAAGATGTCTTTACCCCTGGCTGGATGGACTATCACAAGCGTATCCAGTATCAGGTTTACGATGTCACCCAACTGCTGCACGAGGGCGAGAACGTCATCGGCGCGATTCTAGGCGATGGCTGGGCCGTAGGTCACCTGGGATGGGACACCCGCCAGAAATACGTGGATCGGCCCCGCCTGCTGGCTCAGTTGGAAGTCACGCTGACAAATGGCCGCCGGATCACCGTCGTCACCGATCGCACGTGGAAGCATCAGTTCGGCCCGCTGCTGGAGAATGATTTCCTGATGGGCGAAGCCTACGACGCTCGCCTGGAGATGCCCGGCTGGGACAAGCCCGGCTTTGACGACAAAGGCTGGCTGCCGGTGGTGTTGTTCGCCGATCCTGGAGCGCTGCGGGTGGCTACCAACGGGCCGACGGTACGGCGTGTCGGTGAACTGAAGCCGGTGGGCGAGCCTGTGCTGCGGAGCAACTTCAGCACGCAGCGCTACATCTTCGACCTTGGGCAGAATATGGTCGGGCGCGTTCGGTTCAAGGGCAGCGCACCGGCGGGCACGACGATCACCCTGCGTTTCGCCGAAGTGCTCAACGCAGACGGCTCGCTTTACACAGCCAACCTGCGCGCCGCCCGCGCAACCGATTTCTACACGTTCAAGGGCGAAGGGGAAGAAGTCTGGGAACCTCGCTTCACGTTCCACGGGTTCCGTTATGTCGAACTCTCTGGTTATCCAGGCGAGATCACGCGCGATACTATCACTGGCGTCGTGCTTCATTCTGCGATGACACCAACCGGTGAGTTTGAATGCTCGGACCCGCTGCTTAATCAATTGCAGCACAACATTGTCTGGAGCCAGAAAGGCAATTTCGTTGATGTGCCTACGGATTGCCCTCAGCGTGACGAGCGGCAGGGGTGGACGGGCGACATTCAGGTTTTCGTGCGCACGGCTGCCTTCAATTTCGACATCGCTGGTTTTATGACCAAGTGGTTGCAGGATGTCGCAGATGCCCAGAATGAGCAAGGCTGTATCCCGCCCATCGTGCCCAAGGCTATCGCCCAGATGGACGACGGTGGCCCTGCCTGGGCAGACGCAGTGATCATCTGCCCCTGGACGCTTTACCTCGCCTATGGGGATCGGCGCATTCTGGAGAGGCTCTACCAGCCGATGACCCGCTTCATGGACTTCCTCGTCAGCACGAGTCCTGGTTACATCCGTTGTGCTCCCGAATACGAGGGATGGCCTGGCTTCGGCGACTGGCTCTCGATCAACGCGGATACCCCGCGCGACCTGATCGGCACTGCTTTTCTGGCCTACGATGCCAGCCTGATGGCGCAGATTGCCACAGTGTTGGGCAAAACCCGCGACGCGGCCCGCTATCGCCGGCTCTTCGCAGAAGTGAAGAAGGCTTTTGGAGCACGCTACCTGAAAGGTAGCCAGGTAAGGCGATCTTCTGTGCGGCCCTCCGAATTGCGGAAAATGGTGGAACACGCCGATGCTCTCTCGCGCGGAAACCTGAAGATGGCCGACTATGGCCCTGTCACCTCGGAGGTATTCAACACCGATCTCTTTACGCCCACGCAAACATCTTACGTCCTGGCGCTGCACTTCGATTTGCTGCCGGAGAGACTGCGCCCACTGGCGATAGCGGAACTGGTGGCCGACATTGAGCGGCGTGGTATGCATCTTTCGACCGGCTTTGTCGGATCGCCCTATCTACCCCATGTGCTCAGCAACAACGGACGGTTGGACATCGCCTACGCGCTACTGCACCAGAAGACATGGCCCTCTTGGCTATACGCGGTCACACAGGGAGCGACCACCATCTGGGAGCGTTGGGATGGCTGGACCGAGGAAAACGGTTTCCAGGACCCCGAAATGAACTCGTTCAACCATTATGCCTATGGGGCAATCGGCGCGTGGCTTTATAACACCGTGGCCGGGATTGAAATCGATCCAACACAGCCTGGGTACAAGCATATCATCCTGCGCCCGCAACCCGGCGGCGGTCTGACCCGCGCCAAAGGTAAGCTCAGAACTCTGTATGGCGAACTAGTATCAGAATGGGAGATCGTTAACAGCGCGTTTCAGTGGACTGTTGTTGTGCCGCCCAACACAACTGCAACCGCCTATCTACCGGTGAAGGATCGGCATACTATCACCCTGAACGGGCTGGCTGTCAGCGGCGCAGTGCACGAGCTTGTGGCTGGCACCTATCAGTTTGTCATCGCGGGCGGTTGGTAGAAGTATCTGCAGGGAACGATTCGCAAGAGCAGAACCACTTGCGTTCGTTCCCTGTCGCTGGCAAGAGAGAACGCTTACACAGAGTCTGGGAGCAATTCCGAAAGGGAATGGATAAGATAACGGGTGACGGTATAACACAAGAATGACACCTGTCCGCACTGCCAACGCACTGACCAGCAAGTCAAAGCGGGGCACAACGCTTCAGGGAGTCAGCGCCACCTGTGTCGGGTGTGTCGCTGCAAATACACCCCCGCGCCCAAGAGGCACGGCTACAGTGAGGAGATGCGCCGCCAGGCGCTGAGATGTACGTAGACGGGATGGGGTTTCGGCGCATGGCGCGTACGCTGGGGGTGGCCCACCGCACGGTTATCAACGGGGTGAACGCCCACGCTGCCCGCCTGCCGGACGAGCCGTCCGTCCTGTGAACGGATCGGATGAGTTGTTGACGGCATGACCTGGCGCGGCTCGTGCGCCGCTCGCGGTGCCTCTCGCGCTGCATTCGTGCCTTGCGGCGCGCCGTCAAGTTCTTTGTCTTTGCCTGGAACCAGTGTCAGATGCATAAACGTCAGTTCCCACCCTGTCCGAGATTTCATATACCCGTGAACTTATCCACTTTCCAGATCGCGTCGCCCCTTGTCAAGGCGACCTGCTTCGCGTATACTGTGACCGGTAACGTCGTCTGAGTCCATGAGAAAGGAGGCCGCCCGGTGAACAGCGCTGTATTGCTTCTGACGCGCAGTCTGGCTTCCGCGCGTGTCGCGCGCCTCGGTGCCGGGCGTGACCTCTAGGTGCCCGGTCGGGCGCGCGCCCGAATGACGGTCTGGATTTTCCGATCGCCGTGGAAGTCGCCAACGACAGACCACGGCGTTTTTTGTTGAGTGAGCACTGGATTCGACCATGAACCAAAAATCGGCACACACCCTTGAACTGCCGAAAATCCTGGAACAACTGGCACGCTATACGGCATTCGCGGCCAGCCGCGAACTGGCGCTGACCCTGACGCCCACCCCCGACCTGGAAGAAGCGTTGCAGCGCCAGCAGGAGACCGCTGAAGCCCGCGTGGTGCTGAACAGTTACGATCACATCGGGGTAGGGGGCGCGCGCGACGTGCGGGCTGACGCCCTGGCGGCAGCGCGCGGCGTCATCCTTGATCCGCAAACCTTGCTGGACATCCGCGCCACGCTGCGTCAGGCAACGACCTTGCGCCGTTTCCTGGGGCGTTTGGGCAATCAGTTCCCGCGCCTGGCGGAGATCGCCGGGCGTCTGGAGGAGTGCACGGCCCTGCAACACGAAATCGGGCGCGTGCTCGACGAGACGGGCGAGATTCTGGACACGGCCAGTCCCAAGCTGGCGACGATCCGCCGCGAGATGCGCATCGCCTTCGACCGGCTGCAGGACAAGCTGCAACACATCATCCAGAATCCCAACAACGCGCCCTATCTGCAGGAGAAACTGATCACGCAGCGGCACGGGCGCTACGTCATCCCCCTGCGGGCCGAATTCAAGGGGCGTATCCCTGGCATCGTGCACGATCAGAGCGGCAGCGGAGCGACCCTGTTCATCGAGCCGCTCTCGACGGTCGAACTGAACAACGCCTGGCGCGAGTTGCAACTGGCCGAAGAAGACGAGATTCGCCGAATTCTGCGCGAGCTGTGCGCTCTGGTGGGGAACGAAGCGCCCTACATCGTGCACACCGTGGAGACGCTGGCGGCGCTCGACCTGGCGCTGGCCAAAGCAAAGTACGCCGAGGCGCTGGACGCCACCATGCCCGAACTGGTGGGCTTCCGCGACGCGCCGCCGCCTCACCCTGGCAGCACCATCCGGCTGCTGAGCGCGCGCCATCCTCTGCTCGATCCCAAGACGGTGGTGCCCATTGACGTGGAGATGGACGACGAGACCTACGTGCTGGTCATCACCGGGCCGAACACTGGCGGCAAGACGGTTGCGCTGAAGACGGTGGGGCTGCTGGCGCTGATGGCGCAGTGTGGGCTGCACCTGCCGGTCGCTGCCGGATCGCGGCTGACGGTTTTTCGCGACATCTTCGCCGACATCGGCGACGAGCAGAGCATCGAGCAGTCGCTGTCCACGTTCTCGTCGCACATGACCAACATCATTGGCATTCTGGAGGGGGCCGACCGACACTCGCTGGTGATCCTGGATGAACTGGGCGCGGGCACCGATCCAGCAGAAGGGTCGGCGCTGGCGCGCGCCTTGCTCGACGACCTGGTGAGCCGGGGTATCACCACCCTGGTCACCACGCATCACCCGGAGCTGAAAATCTACAGCCATCAGACGCCTGGCGTGCAAAATGCCAGCGTGGAGTTCGACCTGCAGACGCTCGCGCCGACCTATCGCCTGGTAATCGGGTTGCCGGGGCGCTCCAATGCGCTGGCCATCGCCGAGCGGCTAGGCCTGCCGCCGCGCATTGTGGAGCGGGCGCGCGGACTGATGACCGAGGGAGACCTGATCGCCGACGATCTGCTGGACGAGATTCACCGCAAGCGCGAGGAAACGCGCCGCGCTGCCGAAGCCAGCCTGCGCTCGTTCGCGGCGCTGGAGGAGTTGCGGGCAGAATTGCGCGGGCGGCTGGATGGTATCGAGGAAGAGCGGCGGGTTATCCTGGCGCAGGCCCGCGAAGAAGCGCAGCAGGAACTGGAAGCGCTGCGGGCTGAAATCCGGCAGTTGCGGCGGCGACTCAACGCGGCGGGACAGCCGCTCGACGTCATCCGGCAGATCGAGAGTCAGGTCAAGACGTTGGAGGCTGAACCGCGCTTCGTGCCGGAGACCATCGAAGCTTTGCAAGACGAAGAGACGCCGCACTTCCGGCTGGGCGACCTGGTATGGGTGAATTCGCTCAACGCCGAGGGACAGATCGCTGAGATCGGGCCGGACGAGGCGGAAGTGCTGGTCGGGCGGTTGCGATTGCGAGCCAGGCTGGACGACCTTTCGGCGCGGTCAAAGGGCGAGAGCAAGCGCGAGAAGCGCAAGCGTGCGGCGGGAGGTGTGCGCAGCGCCGCAGTCACGCCCGTTGACGTGGCGACCAAACCCGCCTCGCCAGGGCTGGAACTCGACCTGCGCGGTCAGCGCGTGGAGGATGCCATCCCTGCCCTGGAAGACTATCTCGACGCCGCTTATCTGGCCGGACTGCCCTTCGTGCGCATCATTCACGGCAAGGGCACGGGCGCTTTGCGTACGGCCATTCGCGACCGTTTGCGCGGGCACCCGCTTGTGCAGCGCTACGAAACAGGACAGCCCAACGAGGGCGGCGACGGCGTCACTGTCGTGACGCTGGTCTCGGCGGACTGAGAATCGGGAAAAGGAAGCGACCCAGGGCGTACCGCAACGGCACGCCCTGGGTATGTTTTACGGCTGCGCCTGTGCCCGCTCGTTGGGAATGACGGCGGGGTCCAGGCCCTCGAACTCGCCCACCCACTGATAGAAGATGGCGTCCAGGTCTTCGCCGGTCGCGTCTTCGAAGGCGCGCAGCACATCTGCCGAGGTGACCACCTCGTAACGGTGACGCTGATAGTAAAGCTGCAACGCCGCTCTGAAGCGCTCCTGCCCTAGCAGGCGCTCCAGTTCCAGGTAGAACAGCGGCCCTTTGACGTAGATGAGCACCCCATAGTTGGAGTCGTCGTAGGCAGCGACCGGCAGGTTGAGCGGCAGGTCGGGCGCGCCGGTGCCCTTGTAATAGTTGTACCAGTCGCGGTCGGACTGCGTGGCGTCCTTGAAGCGCTTCTCCCCGTAGACTTCGCGCAGGTACACGTACTCCGTGAACGAAGTCAACGACTCATCGAGCCAGGGGTGATCCACCTGATTGTTGCCGATCACCGAGTAGAACCACTGATGCCCCACTTCGTGCGCGGTGGCCGTCTCCAGAAACTCGTCGCCCGGCTTCCACACGCGGTCGGCGATGATGATCATGCCGGGATACTCAATGCCGGTGAAGTTGAAGGTCTCGACCACGTCCAGTTCGGCAAAGGGGTAGGGGCCGAACTGCTCGTTGAAGATGCGCACGGCATCTGAGGCAATGCGCAAGACCTGCTCGGCGGCCACTTCGCCGCCCGGCCAGTAGTACACGTTGACGGCGATGTCGTCCACGTAGTCCGTCGTCTTGCCCAGGATGGGGCTGGCGACGACCAGCGAGTCACGCATGGGGCCGCTGACGATGTGATGGGTGGTCATGCCCTCGCCAGCGGGGAAAGAGTCCAGTTCGGTTCCGCTCATCACCACCACGAAATTCTCTGGTGCGGTGAAGAACACTTCGTACAGGCCGGATTCGCTGTAGACGGCGTCACCGGTGGGGGTGGCGCGTTCCATCCACCAGCCGCGCCCTTCTTCATAGACCGAGAGGACGGGATACCACTCCGGCCCGGAGAAGACTTCGCGCTGATAGCCGAACGCGCCGTAGGAAGCGTACATACCGCGTTCGGCGGCCACGCTGAACTGCATGGTGATCTCAACTGAGTCACCAGGAGCCAACGGGGTTTCCAGGGGCACGATCAGCGCGGTGTCGCGTTCGGCCAGCGCGGTCTCGACGGGCACACCGTTCACCTCGGTCTGGTAGACGACCATGCGCCCGGCCAGCGCGGGCAGGTTGGGATAGAGTCGGAAGACGATCTCCCTCAACGTATCCGCTGAGCGGTTGGTGTAGCGCACACGCTGCGCGCCGCGCAGAAGCGCTACGCCCTCCTCGAAAGTCAGCCGCGCCTGGATGTAGTAGCGATTGCGCGTGGCGAAGGCGTCAATATCCCCGGCGAAGGCGGGTCGCATGGCCGCGCGGAACGGGTCGAGATCGTCCCAATTCACTGGCGGCAGGGCGATGGGGTCGGCAGCGGGCACGTCGGTGGGGACAACAGGAGGCAGCGCGGTCATGGTAGGGGCCAGCGTGGGCAGTCCGCCCGCTTCGCTGGCCGCATTGGCGCACGCCGACAGCCCGGCGAACATCAGCCCTGCCCACAGAGTCAGCCAGATCACATTCTTTCGCGTCACGAATTGCTCCTCACTGATCGTGGTCATGAAGCACTGCCATCAGCGCCGCTCGCAGGCCGACAGGCAGTCTGCCGATCATAGCGCGTTCTACAAGATTTTATACGCTCCGATGGGGCATTTTGGCGGGTCTGCGCATTGCACATGCCCCGCCGATCGTTTAAGATCGGGCCAGGATATCCAGCACAAGGGAGAAACGGGCATGTCTGAGACGTTTGAGAACGGGGTGGGCACCGATGCGCCGGTGGAAGAGCGTTTGCAGAGCCTGATTGACAACCTGTCTTCCTACATCGAGTACTATCACGGCGGCTGGTGCCGACTGGTGTCGTTCGATGGCAAAGTCGCGCGCGTCGAACTGGGGGGCGCGTGCGAAGGGTGCCCGCTGTCGCTCAATACACTGCACGGCTGGATCGCGGGCACGGTCCGTCAGTTCTTCCCCGATATCGTCATCGAGGAAGCTTCTGCACAACCTTAGCGATACACCTCAGGTGGAGAGCTTGACGCTCTGCGCACCAGGCAGGGCGTCCCTTTTTTATTGCTTACCGCCAGCACTCAACGGGGGATCACAGATGCGCAACTGGGCATTGTTTGCCGGACTCGGAATGATCTGGGGATCGTCGTTCCTGCTGATCAAAGTGGCTGTGGATTCCTTCGGCCCGCTGCCGCTTGTCTCCGTGCGCCTGGGACTCGCGGCGGCGTTCATGGCGATCTTCCTGCGCGTCACCGGGCGGCACCTGCCCGCCAGGCGGCGCGAACGCGCGGCGCTGATCTTCGTGGGCGTGATGAACACCGCCGTGCCGTTCACCCTGATCACCTGGGGCGAGCAGAAAGTTGACAGCGGTCTGGCGACGGTGCTCAACGCGACGGTGCCGCTGTTCACGCTGGTCTTTGCGCACGTGGGATTGTCCGACGAGCGCATCACCCCGCAGAAGGTGCTGGGCCTGGGGCTGGGCTTCGCCGGCGTGGCGTTGCTGGCCAGCCGCGACGCGGATTCGGTCAGTCCCAATCCGCTGGCCGGGCAGGTGGCGGTGCTGGTGGCTTCGGCGTGTTATGGCCTGTCGGCGGTGGTGATCCGCCGCTATCTACGCGGCGTAGACCCGTACACCATCGCTGGGGGATCGCTCATGATCGGCGGGACGCTGACCATCCTGATCACGCTCCTGGCCGCGCCGCTGCCTTCCCTGGGCGAACTCGACCTGCAGGCCGTGGCCGCGGTGATCACCCTGGCCCTGGTCAATACAGTGCTCGCGTACTTCCTGTTCTATACGTTGATCTCCACCTGGGGGGCGACGCGCACCACGCTGGTCACCTACCTGATGCCGCCGGTCGGAGTCACCCTGGGGGCGCTGTTCCTCGACGAGCCGGTGGACTGGAAGATCGTGGCCGGTGCCGCGATGATCCTGGGCGGGGTGGTGGTCGTCAACTGGCGGCGGTGGCACCGTCCGGCGCAACCGTTGCCGTCTACGGTGCGTCAGTAGGGCGCTCCCAATTTCCCCAAATAGAGGTCGAAACAGAGGGCACGGAGAAGGAACACTCTTTGTGTTCTTTTCTGCGCTCTCGTGTCTGTGCGATTCAACCTGTCTGCCCCAGAGGCAAATGCATCGCACAGTTTGCCTGGCTTGTGCAAAACAGCGTTCGGTGCGAGAATGCCTGCCAGGGGCGAAGCGGATCGGGAACAGAAGGGGGGAGTGGCGACAGCGACTGGCGTCGGCCTGATCGGGAAGAGTGATAGCGCTCAGCAAGCGCAGGATGAATCATAGAATCTGGCAGGGACAACCGTGGACTCTTACCGGCGCGAGGTGCTTCACCATCTGATCATGCGGGCTTTGCAGCGTAACACGTTCACCGCGAACCAGGATATTGGTGTGCTGGTGTTAGGCGATGATGTGCTGCTCTTCGGCACCGTCACCCATGCCGATCTGATCCCCGAAGCGGTCGCCCTGGTGGAGGCGGTCGCTCCTTCCCTGCGCGTCCATTGCCATCTGCGCGTTCACCGGACGCAGGCGCGGGCCTCCAGATGACCCCTAATCCAGAGCCGGGCCGCTGCAACCCGGTTCGCTGCCGATGTCGCGCCGAAAGTGCATTCCCGGAAAGGACACCTGTGCTACGCCCCGATACGCTCGCGCTGCAGCCGTGGGCACGTCATCTGCCAGACCGGTGATCGCCAGCACGCGCCCGCCAGAGGTCACCAGCTCTGTCCCGTCGGTGCGACGTGTCCCGCTATGAAAGACAAGCACGCCCTCCGGCATGGCTCCCAACTGGATCGGCAGCCCTGGTTCGTGGCGGTATGGGTAGCCCGCCGTGGTCAGCACAACCGTGGCTGCTGCTCCCGTCTTCCAGCACACCTGCAGGTCGCTCAGATGCTCGTCCACACAGGCCTGCAGCACTTCGAACAAGTCGGTTTGCAGCAACGGCAACAGCGTCTGCGCGGCGGGATCGCCCAGGCGGGCATTCAACGCCAGTGCCAACGGCTGCCCGTCTACGATCATCACGTCCACGTAGAGCACGCCCTTGAAGCGCAGACCTTCGGCGAGCAACTCGGCCAGCACAGGGCGCACGATGCGTTCGTGCACCTGATCCAGCAAGGCGGGCGTCAGGGCAGCGGTGGGCGCAACCGCGCCCATGCCGCCAGTGTTCGGCCCCTGGTCACCGTCGAGCAGGCGCTTGTAGTCGCACAGCGGGGGCATGAGGACAACTGCTTCGCCGTCGGTGAAGGCGTGCACCGACACTTCTGTCCCGTTCAGCCGCCGCTCGATGATCACTCGCCGCCCAGCAGCGCCCAATGCGTCGCGTTCCAGTAGTGCCCGCAGAATGCCCTCCGCGTCGGCTTCACCGCGCGGCAGAAAGACGCCCTTGCCCCGCGCCAGTCCATCGGCCTTGATGACCAGGTCGTAGACGGGCTGACTCGTGACGTAGTCGAGCGCCGCGTCCAGGTCGGTGAAAACTTCATAGGGCGGGGTGGGCACGCCGCAGCGGGCCATCAACGTCTTGGCGTGACTTTTGGACGCTTCGATCATAGCCGCGGCGCGGCGCGGCCCGAAGATGCGCAATCCTACCGCCTCGAACTGATCCACCAGGCCGCTCGCCAGCGGTTCCTCTGGCCCGACGACGGTCAGGTCAATGGCCTCGGTTTGGGCAAAGTCGAGCAGGCTGACGACGTCGGTGGCGTCTATGGGGACGTTGCGCGCTCCCGGCAGGGCAGCCGTGCCGCCGTTGCCCGGCGCAACGCTCAGGCGCGACACGTGCGGCGACTGAGCCAGTTTCCAGGCCAGAGCATGGGCGCGCGCTCCGCTCCCCACTATCAGCACATGGCTCATGAACTCATCCTGTGGCGCAACTCTGGGCACTGCCAGCGCCTGCACACTCCGTGCGCCCTTAGCCCAGGACTCGCGCGTAGCGCAGGGCTATGGTGATCCGTTTGTGGGCCGGATAGCTGGCAGGCTGAAATTCCGTGCCCGTCAGCAACTCGTAGACGCGCTGATAGCGCTGACTGATACTGATGATCATATCATCGGGGAGGGGGGGCAGCACATCGCTGACGCCGTAGCCTTGCGCCTGATACCATAGTCGGACGAACTCGCGGTCGAAGTGTTCCGGTTCTTCGCCCGCTTCGAAGCGCTCGTCGTAAGTGTCCGAGCGCCAGAAACGGCTGCTATCGGGGGTATGCAGTTCGTCAATCAGCACCAGGTCGCCGTTGAGGTCCAGGCCGAACTCGTACTTGCTATCTACCAGGATCAGGTCGGCCAGGATGCACAGTTGCCGCCCGCGCTGGAATAGCCGCAACGCCGCCGTCTGAATGCGTTCCCACAGGGCGGGGGAAATGCCCGCGGCGAGGACTTCTTCGCGCGTCAGGGGATGTTCGTGGGCGCGTCCGAATGTCTTGGCCGTGGCGGTGACGATGGGGGTGGGCAATTCCTGATTCTTGCGCAGGCCGTCGGGGAAGGTGAAGCCGTAGATGGTGCGCTTCCCTTCCTCGTATTGCTGCCACAGGCTGGTGGGCGTCACCCCGCTGATGAAGCCGCGTACCACAACGGCAATGGGCAGCGGGTTGGCCTTCAGGGCAATGGTCACGTTGGGATCGGGCACGTCTATCACGTGGTTGGGCACGATGTCCGCCGTCTGCTCGAACCACCAGTTGGTGAGCTGATTCAGTACCTGCCCCTTGTAGGGCACCAGCCCGACGTGCTGATTGAACACAGAGAAGCGATCGGTGGCCACCAGCACACGTCGCCCATCGGCAAGCTCGTAGTTGTCGCGCACCTGTCCGCGCTCTACCTTCAGGCCGGGCAGGGTCAGCGATTCCAGAGCGTCGGGCATGACCTGGCGAATCTGTTCAGGCTCCAACATCGCTGTCAATCAGTCTCCCTCTCGTCGCGGATGGCAGGGATCGGCGGCGTTTGCCTGCCGGGAAACAAAACCTCTGGCCCCTGATCATAATGCCAAAGCCTGTGTGGGGGAAATCGGCCCTGCCCATCGTTTTTTGTCCTGCCGCGCAACCGCAGACAAGGTTGCGCGTACTGATCTGTGAGAACGCACACCGACGGTACGTCGCAAGGAGATTGTCCGATGAACGACATGCTCAAGAACCTGCCTTCGCTCGGTCAGATGATCAAGCTGATCGTGTTCCTCATCCTGGCGCTGATCGTCATTGGCCTGCTGATGGCCATCGTCAAGGCGCTGGTGCCGCTGCTGGTGGTGATCGTGCTGGTGCTGGGCGGCCTCTACCTGTTCCGGCGGCTGCAGGCGACAGGTTCCGCCTCGTGATAGACGCAGAACAGGGGTAGCGACCGGACGCTACCCCTGCGCCTGTTCTTGTCTGCCAGGGTTCACTGGCCCAATTCCCAGGGAGGGATCATGATCGAGCGTTTCCGCGCTATGTCGTTGCTGGGACAACTGGTGGTGCTGCTGATCGCGCTGCTGGCCCTGTCTGTGATGCTGCAGATCGTCCTGGGGATTCTCAAGGCACTGCTGCCCCTGGCCTTCTTCGCGCTGATCGTGCTGGGATTGCTCTGGCTGTTCGACCAGATGCGTTCCGGGTGAGCGCGTATGCTCGCCAACTGGAACAGGGTCGTCTACCCCGGCAGGTAGCGGCCCTGGTCTTCCCCCTGCGTGGCCGGCTCACTCAGGCTTTTGCTGCGCCCGTTGGTGCCGCGCACGGACTGCAAGGGCGTGAACACCGGCGCTTGCGTGTGCGGGTCTATGGTCACGACGCCTTCTACCTGAAACACGTCGCGCAGCACCTCGTCGGTCATCACTTCGGCGGGCGTGCCGCTGGCGACTACCTCGCCGTCGCGCAGCGCCACCAGGCGATGGCTGAAGCGCGCGGCCTGGTTCAGATCGTGCAACACCATGACGATGCTGAGATGCGTTTCAGCGTTGAGCTGCTGCAGCAACGCCATCACGTCGAGTTGATGGCTGATATCCAGGAAGGTCGTGGGTTCGTCAAGTAGCAGGATGCGGGGTTCCTGGGCCAGCGCCAGTGCGATCCAGGCCCGCTGACGCTCGCCGCCGCTGAGCGTGGTCAGCCGCCGCTCCGCCAGATCGCTCAGACCGGTGACGGCCAAAGCCCAGTCCACGACTTCGCGATCATGACGGCTGGAAGCCCGCCACCATGCCTGCCGGGCGAAACGACCGCGCGCCACCAGGTCGCGCACGGTGAGGTCATCCGGGGCGATGGGGTTTTGGGGCAGGATGGCGAGCATCTGCGCCACCTTGCGCGTGGACATGCGGTGAATGGCCTTGCCGTCCAGGTAGACAGCGCCTTCCTGCGGGCGCATCAGGCGGGCCAGGGTGCGCAGGATGGTGCTCTTGCCCGACCCGTTGGGGCCGACCAGCGTCACGATTTCCCCCTGCGCCACCCTCAGCACCAGGTCGCGCACGACGACCGCGCCACGGCGGTAGGCCAGTGTCAGGTGTTCAGCAGAAAGCGTTGGCATAGGCAGCCCTCAACAGTCGGGGATCAGTTTTCAGTTGACAGTGATCGGTTGTCAGTGATCAGTTGACAGTGAGCAGTTGTCAGTGATTAGTTCTCGGAGGTTGCTGTGGTGTCCTTGGCGGTCAACGAGGCCGGGAACCGAGAGCCGAAAACTGAGCACCGAAAACTGTAAACTGTAAACTGAAAACTGCAAACTACCCACTGCTCACCATTGCGCCCGGCGAGCGCGCACCAGCCACAGGAACAGCGGCCCGCCAATCAGCGCCGTGACGATCCCCACTGGAAACTCGATGTTCTGCAGATTGAATAGCGCCGGGAAGGTCACCCGTGCGGCGGTATCCGCGCCGACCAGCAGCGCCGCTCCCAGCAGAGCGCAGGCGGGCACCAGGAAGCGGAAGTCCGACCCGACCAGCCGCCGGGCCACGAACGGCACCAGCAGGCCGACGAAAGCGATCAACCCGGCCACGGCCACGGCACTACCGGCCAGCACGGCGGCGACCGCGCTCATCAAGAAGCGCGTCCACTCGACGTGCAGACCCAGCCCCTGCGCCATGTCGTCGCCCAGGGCCAGGATGTTGGCGCGGGTGGCCAGCAACATGGCCAGGGCAAATCCCGCCAGGCTATAGGGCAGGATCAGATGATACTCGCGCCAGCCCGCTGTGTACAGGCCGCCGACCAGCCATTGAAAGATGATCTGCCCGCCGCCCTGCACAGACATGACCACTACCGTAGTGGTCATGGCTCCGATCATGGCGGTCAGCGCCACGCCTGCCAGCGCCAGCCGGGTGGTAGTGACGCCCGATCCATCCCAGGCGATGGCGTAGACGATCAGCGCGCCGATCAGCGAACCGACAAAGGCCGTGATCGGCACCGCGTTCTGGGGAAAACCTTCGATGCGCAGAGTCGTCGCTGCGGCGGCCAGTCCTCCGCCCGCCGACACGCCCAGGATGTAGGGGTCGCCCAGCGGCGAGCGGACGACGCCCTGCAGCAACGCTCCTGCCACGGCCAGATTCATGCCCACCAGCGCACCGGTCAACGCGCGCGGCAGCCGGACTTCGTGAATGATGAGCGCAACCGACTTTTTGACACTTTCGCGGTCTTGCAGCGCCTTGATGACCTCGGCAGGGGCGATGGACTGCGAACCGCTGCCCAGGGCTACGATCATCGCCCCAAGCAGCAGCAGGGCGCTCAGGGCGATGATCATCAGGCGCAGTGCCAGACGGCGACGCGCTACTACCAGTGAGGAAGGGGGCGAGGCCGAACGAACTGCCTCAATGCCCACCTGCTACATCCCTCCGCCGTAGAAGATTTGCACCAGTTGCGCCATGGCTTCGACGAAGCGCGGGCCTGGCGATTCTACGAACAGGCGGTTGTCCAGTTCGTAAACGTGCCCATTCTTGAAGGCCGACAGCGACGACCAGATCGGGTCGCTGGCCATGCTTTCGGGCATAGGCGTCGGTGCGCCGCGCGTGATGGTGAAGATATAATCCGGATCGGCGTCCACAATGGCCTCGATGCTCAGTTGCGCGTAGCCGGGGAAGGGGCCGGCGTCGGCTTCGCCGTCGGCGATGTTCGTCGCGCCCAGGCGCTTGGCCATGTCGCCCAGGTAGGTCTCCGACTTGCCGTAGTTGGGCTGATCGAGCGTGCCGACAATGATCAGGACGCTTGGCCCGTCTTCGGCGTGCAGCGCGCCAATCTGATCGGCCAGGTTGAGGTAGCCTTCGTAGGCGCGGGCCAGGTATTCGGCCTCGGTGTCGTGCCAGGTGGCCTGGCCGAGCAGACGCACGTTATGGGGCACGTCCCCTGGCTTGAGGGTCATGACCATGATCGTGGGGGCGATCGCTTCGAGCTTGTCCAGGATGCCCATATTGAGCTGCGCATTGCCGATGATCAGGTCAGGCTCCAGCGCCGCCAGGGCTTCCAGGTCGGGCTGATAGCCGGTGCCGAAGGTGGGCAGGCTGGCCGCCTCTGGCGGGAAATCCATGCCCGCCGTCACGCCCACTGGCTTGACACCGATAGCGAACAGCATCTCGCTGATGGAAGCGCTCATGCCAACGATCCGCTGCGGCGGCGCTTCGAGCGTCACCTGACGCCCCACGAAATCTACGATGGTGCGGGCCTCGCCTCCCTGGCGGGCTGAGGCAAAGGGGGTGCTCAGCGCGGCCAGCAGCACGATTGCCATCAAGACGATTGCCGCGCGGCGAATTGCCGGGTGTTTGAACATAGGGCCGGTTCTCCTTGTGATTGAACTCTTCTTGACCAAAATGGAAACCGCTGCAAACTGTGCAGATTGTAGCGACGGGCCAGGGGGCTGACAACGCTAGAATCTATAAAAATCTAAGCAAGTTTGAGAATATTATGCAATTTCTGGTGACCAGCCTGTTTGGTAGAGGTAACAAATGACCATGTGCGCTATGTCGCCCGTGTTTGTGAAACGGCGGGCGCTTATGCCATAATCACCTGTGGGCACGGTGACTGCTGATGTCAGCGCCAGAAGTAAGCGGTCAGTCCGGGAACCAGCATGAGCAGCCTTCCTCTCTACGATAGCGCCGAAGAAGAGAATATCCGCGCGGCCTTCCAGGACGCAGGGTTGCGCATTACCCCGCAGCGGCTGGCGTTGCTGCGCGTAATGCGCGAACAGGGCGGTTTTCAGGACGCAGAAGGCTGGCATCGGCTGGCCCATCTGCGCGGCGCTGACCTGAGCCTGGCGACAGTATACCGCACGCTGGCGCTTTTCAAGGCGCTCAATCTGGTCGAGGGCCGCATCGTGGAGACCGACCAGGAGCGCGAAGAATATCGCTATCGTGCCCGCCAGGAAAGCTATACGCTCACCTGCAAACGCTGCGGCGCGATCGTGCCGGTGGAGCCAGACATCGTCGAGGTTTTTCGTGCCGAGGTCACGCGCCGCCTGGGGGTGACGGTGATCACGGCGCATTCGTGCTTTGTGGGCTATTGCGCGGCCTGCACGGCGGCGTTGGCAGCCGGGTCGGATCAACCTTAGCTATCCTTGCCCGAAACGAAACAGGGGCGCGGCTTGAGAGAGGCGCGCCCCTGTGCGTTCAGCGGGCTGGGGAGGTCACAGCGTGATCTTGGGCAGGGGCAGCTTGAGCTGGTTGTAGAGGCGGATGAAGTGTAGCGGCCCCTTGACGACGGCCTCGCGCAGAGCAGTTTCCCCATATTCCCTGACGATAGCACGCGCAGCGAAGTACCCCACCACATCCAGACAGGGCAGCGCTGGCAGCCCGCTTTGGCGGCTGCTCAGCAACTCATCCAGGCTTTGCCCGGCTCGTTTCTTGCTGTTATCGTCCAGCAGGTTGTTGCACTGATCCACATACGCGGGCAGATCGTTCTCGCTCAGGCCCAGCACCTGGTCGTAGAAAGCGAAGTCGTGCCGGTAGCTGAGGTACCAGGCGATGCCCCGACTCATCAGTTCTTCTCTGGCACGGTCGAGGGGGCGTTCCGGCACGCGCCCGATTTGCGAGCAATACACGCTGTAGGCCAGCAGGAAGCCCTCGTGATTGAAGAAGCCGTGCCGGATCGAGTTGATCAGCACTTCCAGCGAGAAATGCCCGATCAGCCCTTCAATATGGGGGCGCGCCTGCGCCAGATTCACCACCAATCCATAGAAGGACTCGCCTTCGGAGTCGGCATAGGTGCGCACGTAGCCGAAGGCCGGATAGCCAACCACGGTCAGCGCCAGGGTGAAGTGCAGATCGCAGGCGAAGTCGAGCGGGAACAACTCGGTGACTTCGTGCAGGGCTACCAGATCGGGCCGTGCCTCGCGCACATCGCGCAGCAGGTCTTCCAGCACCGTGCGCTCTGCGAAACATTGGGCGAGCCGGTAGGGATCGGAATCGCTGGGCGCGCCGTGATCGAAGTAGTGCGCCAGCTCGTCTACCAGGGTGACGCCGGTGCCCAGCAGATGTTGGGTGGTCAGTTCTACCAGTTGCACCCCAGGCGAGCTGCGCAGCTCGGCAGCGCGATCCCACAGACTCTCGCTGCTGCGAATGGCCAGGGGGAGGCGCGCTGCGCTGTCGTCGAGCAGATAGTGAATTCTCATCAAGCCCTCAGGTCTTCTACAGATGTGAGGCGGTCTGATCATGCTCCAACCGCCGTATCCTCTCATTCTATAGACTCCCCGCTCGCTTGACCAGTCCCACTTGGCGGGCCACACAATGTTCATTGTTAGGGTGCGTGCAAAATGTGTCAGGCAGTTGGTCACGCTCCAGTTTACCTCACCCCCACTCGGCGCTGACGCGC
>DDBP01000309.1 GCA_002332795.1 Anaerolineales bacterium UBA2029
CCAGCCTGGACTGGAGAGGGGGCAACGAGGCGCGTCAGCGCCGAGTGGGGGTGAGGTAAAGCGGAGCGCGGCAAAACTGCCTGACACATTTTGCACGCACAACCGGCGTTTCTTTGTCCATGCCCTCTGGTAGATTCTGTGCTATCCTTGGCCTCGATCCGCGTGGCGGGGGTGACTTTTGCGCTGGCGAAGTCTGGATCGGGTGGGGCCGGTTTTCGGAGGAAAGCACTGTGACCCGTGTCCTGGTCATCGAGGATGAGGAATATCTATGCGACAACATCGCCGCCATTCTGGAATTCGAGGGATTTGAACCGATCACCGCGACTGACGGGATGCAGGGGATTGCCCTGGCCCGGCGGCACCTGCCCGACCTGATCATCTGCGACATCATGATGCCGGGCATAGATGGCTATGAAGTCCTGCAGGCCCTGCGCAGCGATCCGGCGACCAGCACCATCCCCTTCATTTTCCTGACAGCCAGGGCTGGCCGTGAACAGTTGCGGCAGGGCATGGTCCTGGGCGCAGACGATTACCTGACCAAGCCCTTCAATCCGGACGAATTGACCGCCAGCGTGCGCGCACGGCTGGAGCGTCAGCGCCGCTTCGAGGAAGAGACGCGCGCGGCCATGCAGGAAATTCAGCTTGGCATCACGCTGGCGCTGCCGCCCGAACTCGATGCGCCGCTCAACAGTGTGCTGGGCACTGCCGGGCGGCTCATTGACCGGGCCGCCGAGTTGACGCCGCAGGATATCGAAACGGCTTCGCAGACTATCCTGGAAGCGACGCGCTACCTGCACCGCGAGATCGAGAATTATCTGCTGTTCGCGCAACTTGAGATTCTGCGCTTCGACCCCGCCCGCGTGATCCTGCTGCGCAAGAATACGCTGCAGGCTCCTGGCGCAGTGATCGAGAGCACAGCGCAACAGGTCGCCGCGCGCCAGGGCCGCGAAGCCGATCTGTCGCTGGAGACACACGATACCCCCGTGCAGGTGACTCACGACAACCTGCGCAAGATCATCGAAGAGCTGCTCGACAATGCGTTGAGGTTCTCTCGCCCTGGGACGCCGGTGCGGGTGTATACGCGCACCGAGGTGGACGGGTACGTCCTGCACGTTGAAGATCGCGGCCCAGGGATACCGGCTGAGGTGGTCGAGCGGCTGCGCACTCCCATCGGGTTCCGGGCCAGGCTGGCATCGTTGCGGCAACACTGCGGTCTGGGATTGCTGGTGGTGCAATACCTGGTCCAGGCGCACGGCGGAAAACTGGCGATTGAAAGCACGCCCGGCAGCGGGACGCGGGTCCAGGTCACCCTGTTGCTGGCCCATACCGAGGCGTCATAACATAGCTTGAGCTTATTTTGGGCGCAATGAGCACTCAGCAAGTCAGGTCTCTGGTCGCTTTGTTGGATTACATTCCGGTCGGCGTATTTGTGGCCTCGCCGGAGGGGAGAATCCAGTACGCCAATCGCTATTTTTTGGAACATTGCGCCTGGGCGTGCGCACGACTGGAAGCAAGTGTTGAGTCTGAGGCAGGCGCGCTCTATCTGCGCGAGGACTTTGCGGAAGAGAATCGTCGGGTAGTCACTGAAGGCGCGTTGTCCAAAGTCCACTACGTCGAAACTCCAGCGGGCGAGCGGCGCGCCTTCGAAGTGCATCGTTTTGCTGTCTCTATCGAGGGAGAAAACCTGGTGGGCGGCATTGCCCTGGATGTTACGGCGCGGATGCAGGAAGAACAGCACCGCCGCATGCTCGTCCGCGCGCTGGAACACAGCCCGGCGATGGTGTTCATCACCGATGCAGAGGGCCATCTGCAGTACATTAACCGCAAATTCGCCTACATGACCGGCTATACGCTTGAGGAGGCATTGGGAAAGCTGCCGCGTGCTCTTGACCCCGCTTATCTGACGCCAGAGGAATATGCCGAGCGCTGGGGAGCGATCCACGCCGGTCGCTTCTGGCAGGGCGAGTTCCTGAATCACAAGAAGGGGGGCGAACCCTATTGGGAACTGGTGCAGATCACCCCCGTACACGATGCGGATGGGACGCTGACCAACATCGTGATCATCAAGCAGGACATCACGCAGCGCAAACTGACTGAGCTGGCCGAACGGCGGCAGCGCGAGCGAGCCGAGGCGCTCAGCGAGACCGCAGCGCTGCTCACTCGCACGCTCGATCTGGAGCACATCTTCGACCATATCTTGCTGCAGGCAGCGCGGCTGGTGCCCTACGATGCCGGACATCTGGGCGTCATTCACGACGGGGTGCAACACATTGTGCGTACACAGGGATATGGCCCCTATGGAGGTGACCAGGCGGTACGGGCTGCGGCACTGTCGGTTGATGAGACGCCCACACTGCACAAAATGGTTCGCACTCGTCAGCCAGTGATCATCCCCGACGTACACGCGGATCCCGACTGGGTACACCTGGCCGAGCCGAAGCGGTTGCGGGCCTACCTGGGTGTGCCGCTGGTGGTGCACGACGAAGTGCTGGGCGTCCTCGCCTTGCTGAGTGAGACACCGGGTTTCTTCACCGAAGAACACGCTCACCTGTTGCGGGCGCTGGCCGATCAGGCGGCGCAGGCGCTGCAGAATGCGCAGCTTTACCAGGCTGTGCGTGACTATGCCGCCGACCTGGAAGACCGCGTCGCCGAGCGCACCGAGGCCCTGCGGCTGAGCGAGGAGCGGGCGCGCGCGCAGTACAAGGCGGTTCCCGTGCCCACGTTCGTCGTGCAGCGCCGCCCCGATGGTGAATTCGTGCTGGTAGATTACAACGATGCGGCCCTGGAGTTCACGGCGGGCAATGTGGCAGACTGGGTGGGACAGACGGCGTCGGCGTTTCACCAGGAACGACCAGACTTGCTTGAGTTGGCTCGCGAGTGCTTCGAGCAGCGCACCACCCTTCAGCGTGAAGGTTACTATACAGTCAAGGGGACTGGACGCCGCCATTATCTGCAGATCACCGTGTCTTTCGTCCCTCCCGACCTCTTGCTGATTCACAGTGTTGATCTCACCGACCGCAAACGCTACGAAGAGACGTTGCAGGCGGCGCTGGAGCGCGAAAGGTACCTGGGCGACCTGCGCGCCCGCCTGGTGACGACCGTTTCCCATGAGTTCCGCACCCCTCTTTCGATCATCCTCAGCAGCGCCGATATTCTGGAGCGCTACGCCGCGAAGCTGACCGAGGAGGATCGCAACAAACGCTTTGCGCACATCCGCGAGGCGATCGGGCGCATCACCCATCTGCTCGACGACGTACTCGAACTGAGCACCATGCAAAGCGCGGAAATGACGGTCAGCCCGGAGCCGGTAGATGTCGCTGTGTTGTGCGAGCAGGTCATCGCACAGGCGGGCGGGGCCAGAGGCGACGAAGTGCGTGTCCGCCTGGAGGTGCGGGCATGTCCGGGTCTGGTGTTGCTGGATCGGCATCTGGTGAGTCAGATTCTGCATCACCTGATCTCCAATGCCGTCAAGTTCTCAAATCCTGGTGGCGAAGTGACGGTGCGACTGAGCTGCCAGGACGAGCGCCTCACCATCGAAGTGCAGGATCAGGGCATCGGCATTCCGCTGGCCGATCGCAATCACGTCTTCGATGGGTTCTTCCGCGGCAATAACGTCGGGCAGACGCCCGGCACGGGCCTGGGCCTGACTATCGCGCAGCAGGCCGTGCACCTCTGCGGCGGGACGATTGGTTTCCAGACGGAAGAAGGGCGGGGCACGACCTTCACCGTCAGGCTGCCCTATGTGCCCGCGCCAGAGGCAGGCAGGGGAGAAGAGGGCCGCTGATGCGCTTCGTCACGCTGCGCGCTCTGGTCAGCCATCCCCTGCCGCGCTGGGCACTGGCGGTGGCCTGGACGGGCCTGGTGTGCCTGTTGATGCTGCTGCCGGGCGAGGATTCCGTCGCCGAAGATACGTCTGGCTTCTTCGGCGGCACTGACCTCACCGACGCCGTCGGGCATGTGTTGCTCTTCGGCGGACTGACCCTGTTCTGGTACGCTGCGCTCGTCTGTCACAGCAGACCTGCCGAGGCGTTGCGCCTGGCGTTGGGGCTGGCGGGAGGGCTGGGGGTGCTGCTCGAAGCCGGGCAGAGCCTGGTGCCCGAACGCGGTGTATCGCTGCTGGACTTCTCGGCCAATGCGCTGGGCGTATGCGCGGCGGCGTATCTCCTTCACACGGTGGCGGGACACCGCCTGCTCTCCTCGCGTTGAGGGGTATCCGCCGGGTGCATTCGTCTCTTGGGGCAGAGACCCCAAACCACAGACGCCGAGGGCGCAGAGGTAGACAAAAGAGAAAGACTCTGTGCCTTTCTCTGTGACCTCCGCGTCCCTGCGATGAATTCCGCCTCCGAACCCAAAGGCACCCGTATCCGTCTTATGACACGCCGATGATCAAATTGGCACAAAATCTGACTTGAGGTTGTGCAAAAAACGCTGATGACTGCTTGACTTTGCAGTGGACTGCTCCCATAATGTAATTTAGTTGGTTGGAACAACAAACAAACTGGCATGGCTGGGGCCGGCGGTAACGGCGCTGGCGCAAATCTCCTTAACAGAAAAACGCTTTTGCTTTTACGGGACACTAGAGCGTTATGACACACCGCTCTCGCTTGCGGACGGGGGATCAGGCGCTGGTTCGCGAGATCAACCTCTCGGTGATCATGCGCCGCCTGCTCGAACACGCCTCGCTATCGCGCGCCTCGCTGGCCGAAGTCACTGGCCTCAACAAATCTACTGTCTCCAGCCTGGTACATGAACTGATCGCCATGGGTTTCGTCCACGAAGTCGGGCAGACTTCCAGTGGCGTGGGCCGACCTTCGACGTTGCTGGAATTGAATCCCCGCGCGGGGTACATCGTCAGTTGCGAGCTGGGGGTGGACTTCATCTCCGTCATCTGCGCCAACTTCAGCGGAGAAGTCTTCTGGCGGGTCAAGGAAAACACCGCGGGTAGCCAGGGCCAGGGTGCGATCATCGAGCGTACTCTGGCCCTGTTGCGTCAGGCGGTGCGGGCGGGGAGCAGCGAGTGCGTGGGCTGTGACAGGTTGCTGGGAATCGCGATGGGCGTGCCAGGGCTGGTGGAGCAGGCGACCGGTACATTGCTCTTCGCGCCGAATCTCAGGTGGCAGGATGTGCCGGTGCAGGCCATTCTGGCCGAGCACTTCCCCGGTGTGCCGCTCTTTGTGGATAACGAGGCGAACATGGCCGCGCTGGGCGAGTATCTCTTCGGCGCGGCGCGAGGGGCCAACGAGGTGCTGTATCTGAGCGCCGGGGTGGGCGTGGGCGGCGCGGTGGTGCGCAACGGCCAGCTGGTGCGCGGCACCACCGGTTTTGCCGCCGAGTTCGGGCACATGACGCTCGACCCGGACGGCCTGTTCTGCAACTGCGGTAACCGGGGGTGTTGGGAGACGCTGGTCAGTCAGTCGGCAGTTTTCCGGCTGATACGTGAAGCTGTCGCCAGCGGCAGGCCCAGTAGCCTGGTGCCGCTGACCGGCGGCGACCTGGAACGGCTGTCTATCCCGCTGGTCGTAGAAGCTGCTCAGGGGGGCGACGAGGTCGCGCTATCCGCCCTGGCGACAGTGGGGCGCTACCTGGGCATCGGCATCGCCTCGCTGATCAATGCCTTCAACCCTGACCTGATCGTGCTGGGCGGCATTCTCAGCCTGGCCGGTGACCTGCTGTTGCCAGCCATACGCACCGAAGTGTCGCAGCGGGCGCTGCGCTGGAACGCCGAAGCGACGAAGATCGAGCTGGCCCAACACGGTTTCGACGCCTGCGTGATGGGAGGGGTCGCGGCCCTCTTGCAGGCGATCGTGCTGGAGCCAGGCAAGTACAACCTGTTGCACCGACCGTGACTGTTCTCTCGCTGGAGGTGGAGCTTAGAAAGGAGGCAGGCAACGCCGCGAAGGCCCATCGGACAGGTTGGTTTCAACCGCATATGGGTTCTATCGTCCGCATATTAGTGAATTCCGACTGACAGAGACTTTCCAGGAGGTTTTTTGCCATGTTGCGCAAGACAGCGAGCTTCTTTCTGCTGATCGTGCTGGTGCTGACCCTGGCGGTGGGGGTCGGCGCAGTCAACGCCGCGCCCAAGCAGCAGGTTACCGAGCTGACGATTTTGTGGGCGGAGTGGGACCCCGCCAACTATCTGCAGGAGATCGGCAACCGCTACGAGGCGGCGACCGGCATCAAGGTCAACGTCATTCAGGAGCCATGGGGCAGCTTCTATGACCGCATGGCGGCGGAGTGGGCGGCCAAGGGCGATGCCTACGACATGGTGGTCGGCGATAGTCAGTGGATCGGCCAGGGCGTGACGCAGGGCCACTACATGGAACTGACCGACTTCTTCCTTGAA
>DDBP01000196.1 GCA_002332795.1 Anaerolineales bacterium UBA2029
AGGCTACATCACGCAGGCGCAGGCCGACGCCGCTTTGCAAGAGCCGCTGATCGTGCGGCCCTTCACCGACCGTTTTCACCTGATCGCGCCGCACTTCTCCACCTACGCCCGCGCCGAGGCCGAGGCGATCCTCAACGACCTGGGGCTGGATGGCGCGCGGCTGGTGACGCGCGGCGGGTTGCGCGTCTACACCACGCTCGATGTTGACCTGCAACTGCAGGCCGAGTGTGTGGCGCGCGCCCAGGTGATGCGCCTGGATGGCCCCGATCCCACGGTCACGCCCAACACCAGCGCGGGCACACCCTGCCTGGCCGCCAGCTATCTGCCGCCCATTCCCGCCGAGATGATCGGCGTCGAGCGCGAGGTGACCAACGCCGCTGTGGTGGTGTTGCGCGCCGAGACGGGCGAAATCCTGGCCATGGTGGGCAGCGTGGACTTCTGGAACGAGGGCATCCAGGGCAGTTACAATACGGCGCTGGCCCAGCGACAGCCCGGCTCGGCCTTCAAACCCATTGTCTATACGGCGGCATTTCTGCAAGGCCCGCTGCCCGGCTATCCCAACGGCATCACCGCTGCCACCATGACCTATGACGTGCCGCTGACCTTCGACAACGGGGGGCAGCCCTACACGCCTGTCAACATAGACCGGCAGTATCACGGGCCGGTCAGCGTGCGCGATGCCCTGGCCAATTCCTACAATGTGCCGCCGGTGCAGTTGACCAACATGATCGGGTTGGGGCCGGTCATCCGCACGGCGCATCGGCTGGGCATCAGTTCGCTGACACAGACCGGTCGCTACGGGCTGGCACTGGCGCTGGGCAGCGGTGAAGTCTCGCTGCTCGACCTGACCTACGCCTACAATGTGTTCAACACGGGTGGGTATATGGTCGGTATGCCGGTGCACAAGGATCAGCTCATCCCCGGCTTCCGCACCCTCAACCCCACTGCCATCCTGCGCATCGAGGACGCCGACGGGCGCGTGCTATGGCAGTACGGCGAAGAGACCAATACCTATCAGCGACGCCTGATCCTGGAACCGGCGCTGGCCTACATCATCACCGATATCCTGTCCGATGCGCAGGCGCGTATTCCGGCCTTTGGGCAGGGCAGCCCGCTCGACCTGTCGCGGCCCGCCGCGGTGAAGACTGGCACCACCAACGACAACCGCGATAGCTGGACGGTCGGTTATACGCCGCAGATCGTGACCGGTGTGTGGGTGGGCAACAACAACAACCATTCGATGACCGATGTCACCGGCACGACGGGGGCTGCGCCGATCTGGCACGCGCTGATGGAGTACATTCACACGCGCGATTCCCTGCCACCGCGCGAATGGGAACGCCCCGCAACGGTAGTCGAGCGCGTGGTGTGCGAAATCTCTGGCCTGCTACCGACCCGCCATTGTCCACAGCGCCGCGAACTGTTCTATGTGGACCCGCAGCGCGGCATTGACACGCAGCCCACTCAGGCGGACACCTACTGGAAGAGCTACAGCGTCAACCTGTGCACCGGGCGACTGGCGACGGCTTCCTCCCCGCCCAGTTGCGTGGAAGATGTGGTGTACTTCGACTATCCGCAGGAAACGCGCGCCTGGGCACGCGAGACCGGGCAGCGCTTCCCGCCCACTGAATACGACGACATCAACGCGGCCTCGCCTTTCAGCCCGGTGACGATCATCTCGCCAACCATTCAGGCCCGCGTCCGGGGGGTGGTGGAGGTACGCGGCAATGCCACCGCCGACGATTTCGCTTACTTCCGGCTGGACTATGGCGCAGGGCTGCAACCGGACGTCTGGTTGCCCATCGGCCAGGCGCAGACGGTGCCGGGGCGGGGCATCGTGCTGGGCACCTGGGACACCACTGGCTTGAGCGACGGGGCGATCTACGTGCTACGCCTGACGGTCGTGCGAGCCGACAACAGCGCCGAGCGCGCCTTTGTATCGGTCACGGTAGACAATCAGCCGCCGCAGGTGACGCTGATCGAGCCTGCGCCGGGGAGCCGTTACACGCTTGGCCAGGACGTTCACGTCCCTCTGCAGGCCGAGCCGGAAGACAACGTGCAAATGGCCTATGTGGAGTTCTATCAGGGCGATCAGTTGATCGCCACCAGCGAAGAATGGCCCTATACTGCTCGCTGGGCGCTGGGCGAAGCGGGTGAATATGAGTTCTGGGCAGTAGCCTATGATGCCGCTGGCAACCGCGCCGAATCCGGGCGCGTGACGATCATCGTCGAGGGCAGCGGCGAGTAGGGGTCGCCCGGCAGGAGAGACGATTCGATGTCCCCAAGCTGGCACAGCCTGTACATGGCCGATGTCGCGCCAGAAGCGGTGAGCGCGGCGCTCGTTAGCGTGCTCAGCGGACACCGCTATACTCCCTACGATCCGTTCCCCGGCGGCGCGGGCACTCCGCCTGGGCTGACCGATCTGGTGCGGCTGTTCGTCGCGCCCGCCCAGGAGGGTTGGGTGCGCGTATTGGGGGCGCTGGATCCAGCGCTGTGCACGGAACTGAGCGCCGCCCTGAACAGGCCGGTGCTGATCGCCTGGCTGGACGAGAAAAGCGGCGGCTTCGCCCTGGCGACGGGCGACGCCTTTCGCGAGACACCCGACGCCCTTGTGCCCTATCTGCGCTCCGGTTTTGCGCTGGATGATCTGCGGCGGGCCTGGGCCGGCGAAATGCGCGCCGACCCACTGTCGGACGAGGCGCAAGAGGGGCAGCCGTTGCCCCCTGCGCTGCGTGACCTGGCCGAGCAGCAGGGCGTTGACCCGCACAAGGCAGGCTCGTTGTTCGAGCAACTCAGCGATCGCCTGTTCGGGGGACTGGCCGGGCAGGCGGGCGAATCAACCGCCGAGCAGGAAGCCGCCCGCGCCGTGCTGATGGGTGGCGGGCGCAATCCCTGGAATGGTCTGGCCGGGGCGCGGGTGCGCGCCATCGCCAGCCTGCTGACATTGCCCGCGAATTGGCGTGAGCCGGATTGGGACGCGGTGCGCGATGCCTATCACGCCTATCGCATGCGCGAACGGTACCCCCGCATGACGCCCCTGCCGGGCGACCGGGCAGCGCTGGCCGCCGTGCCAGATGCCGCGGCCTATCGGCCCGTGTTCATGGGGCGGACGCGCGCGGAGGGATAGCGTGGCCGAAAGCGATCGGGCGCGTTGGGATCGCCGTTACACCGAACCATCCGACCGTCTGCAGCGCGGGCCAAATCCCCTCCTGGAGCGTTACGCGCCGCGCGGAGAGGGTCTGCGGGCGCTGGAGCTGGCCTGTGGGCTGGGGCACAATGCGCTATGGCTGGCGGCGCAGGGGTACACGGTAGAGGCACTGGACATCAGTTATGCGGCGCTGCGTCACGCGCGGGCCGAAATGCTGCGGCGGGGAGTGCAGGGAGTCAATTTCATCGTGGCCGATCTCGACGAATTTCCCCTGCCGCGCTATCAATACGATCTGGTGCTGGTCTTCCGTTTCCTTGACCGGCGTCTGTTCCCGTCCATACGCGAGCGGGTGCGGCCCGGCGGCCTGGTGATCTATCAGACTTTCAACGTACGGCACCGCGCCCATCGCCCGTCGTGTTCGCCCGAACACATGGTGCGCCTGGGCGAGCTACCCACGTTTTTCCCTGGCTGGGAAGTTCTGGAGGCATGCGACGAGGGCACATTGAGCACTTTCGTCGGGCGCAAGCCCGCGGCGGGGTAAGCGCCAGAGATCGTTCACGACAGGGAGCAGTCTTCAGATCAGGAACGTGCAAAACCCATGCGCCAGGCCGTCCTGGTGAATGTGCCTCCGGGATGACCGCGATCGCCGGGGGTGCTGCCTTGTACGATGCCAACACATGGGAATGGTGGGCGAATGTGTATGGAATCAACCTGGTGCTATGGTCGGTAGATACTGCTACTTCATAGGATGTCGAGCGGATCAGGAGGCCGTCACACGACATTTCGAGGCCCTGGCAGAAGAACTCGCGCACAGAGGCCACAGAGTCATTGTGATCCGGGAGGGGCGCAGGGTAGCGATCGTTGAGAAGCCGCAGGGCAATCCTGCCATTCTGGCCTGGCCTTCTCGCTGGCCCACCAGCCCACCAGACGTGCGTTTTCTCTATCGCCTGATCCGCCGGGAACGGCCTCATTGCCTGATTGGCAATTTCGGCACGGCCAACCTGATGATCACCATGGGCTGGCTGATGAGAGTGCCATACCGCGTGGCGTGGCACCGCACCATGAGCACCGCCGTGTTTGGGGACTCACGGTCCCCATACAAGACGTGGTGGCGAGAGAAGCGCAGAGAGATCGTCTACAGACTTGCCACTCATGTGGCCGCGAATTCGCAATCGGCTGCGGCGGATGCCCAACAAGTCTATCATGTGCCGCCAGACAAGTGCTTCGTTTTTTACGAGTCCCTGGCCGACCCGCTGCCGGGCCTGCCAGCAACTCCTCCCAACAATCAACCCACTGCCATCTGCGTAGCGCGGCTCGCCCCCATGAAAGGCCAGGACACGCTGATCCGGGCCGTTGCCTTGCTCCAAGAAGACTTTCCGGCGCTCAGGGTGGAATTCGTGGGCGACGGGCCGCAACGCCAGGCCTATCAGCACCTGGCCCGGCAACTCGGCGTGGCCGATCGCTGCACCTTCACGGGTATCGTCCCGCACCGCGAGGTACTGACCCGCATGGCTGCTGCGACCGTCTGTGTCATGCCCACGCGCAGCGAAGCTTTTGGCCTGGTCAACATCGAAGCGCTTGCCGTCGGCACGCCGGTGATCGCGTCTTGTGTAGGGGGTATCCCGGAGATCATCCGCGACGGACAGGAAGGCTTTCTGGTACCTCCGGACGATCCGCGCGCTCTGGCGGACAGGCTGCGGATAATCCTGAGCGATCCTGTCCTGCGCGCCCGGATGAGCCAAAACGCCCGGCAGCGTTTCCTCGACCACTTTGAGTTGCGCACGGCCATCGCCAGGGAAGCTGATTGGTTCGAAGCCCTCGTCGGCAGCCGCGAACGTTGAGCGCCTGGACTTGAATCTGGCCCTGAAGAGTCTTGACCTTGCTCCGTCTTAGCGAACGGTCTTGATTTCGTCGGCATACTGCTGTTCGAAAGCCGCAGGGCTGACACGGTTCAAGGACGGGTGCAGCCTAACTCCCCCGCAGTGCCAAACGGCGCGCAAAATCCGGCCATTCGTCCCCCTGCTCTGGCTGTCCGCCCGGCGCGCAGAAGCGCTATAATGGGGGCGAGCACACTCCCCCTTCGCCGATCACGCCGCCTGGCGCAACACACAGTGAGGAGCATCTATGGAAAGCAACAAGCTGTACCGGATCAACGAGTTCGTCAGCCCGGCAGACAGGCGCAGCCTGGTCGTGGATACCAGCGCTGGATTGGCCCTGGGCGCGTTGCCCGGCCTGGAGCATTTCGCCGAGGCGGTGGCGCCGATCTTGCCGCTGGCCGACGGCATTGTCACCAGCCCCGGACAGGCGCGTCGCCTGAGCAACCGCACCCGTGCCGACGCCGCTTTGCTCGTCCGCGCCGACTGGACGAACGCCCTGCGTGGGGAAGACTTCGTATTACCGCCCGAAACCATCTTCCATATCCCCCTCCTCGAACCCGCCGACGCGCTCGACCTGGGCGCGAGCGCGCTGGTGGCGCATGTGCTGCTCGGTCATGAGGAGCACATCGAGGCCGGCTGCCTGAAGAACGTGGTGCAACTGGCGCTCAACGGCACGCCGCTGAGCCTGCCCCTCATCGCCGAGGTAGGGGTCACCGGTCCGCGCGTGGTGCTGCGGGGCAAGGCTATCGAACTGGGCGTCTCGTACAGCATCGAATGCGGGGCAGACGGTGTGGTCGTCCCCTGGCCGGGCGCGGAGTCGCTGCGCACCATCCTGACCATGACCGCCGGGCTGCCGGTGTGGATCAGAGCCGATACGCTCGACCCCGCGGACGCGACGCTCAACGAAGCGCTGGCGATCGGCGCAACGGGGGTATGGCTGGGCGCAGAAGTCTTCGCGACGCCCGATCCGGCGGCGACGCTGACCTCGTTCAAGGCGCTGGTGCACGGCGCTGTGCCGCAGACGGCCTAGGAGGTGTGCGATGAAGGCAGGTCTGCAGGCCCGCATGGATCGCCTGTTCAACCGGCACGGTGACGGGCGCGCAGTGTGCGTCGCCGCCGATCACGGTTACATGAGCGACGTGACGCCCAATGTGGTCAAGCTGCGCTCTATCACCGAAGCTGTCATTCGCGGGGGCGTGGACGGCATTCTGCTCAGCCCTGGCCAGGCCATGCGGCTGGCTCCGCTCTTCCAGGGGCGCGATGGCCCGGCGCTGATCGTCCGTGCGGACTGGATGAACATGCCCCGCCTGGGCACGTCCAACGTCGCCAACGCTGTGCCGCAGCGCCTGCTGCTCAACGAGAAAATGATCACAGCGGAGCAGGCGGTGGCGTTGGGCGCGTCGGCCATCACCATCTATCTGTTCGTCGGCTACACCGACGAGATCGAGGCCGTGGGCGGCGTGGAGAAGTGCGCCCGCTTCGTCAACGAGTGCCGCCGCGTCGGATTGCCGTGCATCATCGAGCCGATCGCCTATGGGCGGCAGGTGACGGGCGCGAACATCGTCGAACTGCTCACCCTGGGCGCGCGCGAAGCCGTCGAGATCGGCGCGGATGCCCTCAAAATCCCCTATACCGGTGACGTAGATACCTTCCGTCACCTGGTGGAAGTGGCCGAAGTGCCGGTGCTGGTGCTGGGTGGCGCGCGTTCCGACAACGAACGCGACGCGCTGGAACTTTACGCCGAGGCGCAGGAAGCGGGCGCGGCGGGCTGTCTGATGGGCCGCAACGTGACCAAGTCGCCCGACCCGCAGCGCCTGATCGAGCAACTGTGCGGCATTGCGCACAAGGGCTGGACGGTGGACGAGGCCCTGCGCGGTGAGCGCTGGGATTACGTGAAGCTGAAGGCGCACCCGGCCAAATGCACTGGCTGCAACCTGTGCGTCGTCGCCTGCGTGGGCAGTCACGACAGCGGCTACGGCACGCATCTGGCCCGTCTGCGCATTGATCCGGGCCGGGACGCCGGGCAGTTCAAGGTGATGTTCTGCACGCTGTGCAAGAAGTGCATTGACGTGTGCCCGACGCAGGCGTTGCGCTGGCACCCGCAGAGCGGCGCGGTCGAGTTGCTGGTCGAGCGCTGCGACAACTGCGGCAAGTGTGTCGAAATCTGCCCGACGCAGGTCATCGTCCATTCAGACGAGGGCGTGCGCATCGTCGGCAGCGGCACACCCGAAGCGCCGGAGAAGGTGCTGCCCTGGTACCCCGTGATCTGCGACCTGTGCGGCGGCGAGCCGGAGTGCGCGCGCATCTGCCCGACCGGAGCTATCTTCGTCGAAGAACGAAAAGCGTTCAACCCGTTGGCGGAGTAGGAGAGAGCAACCCCTATGGACCTGAAACAACGCGCATATTGCGACCGCATTCTGCGGGTCAACCTGAGCACTGGGACAATCAACACCGCCCCGCTGCCCGCCGAGGCCATGCCGCTGGTGCTGGGCGGCAAGGGACTGGGCGCGTGGCTGTTGTATACCGAATTGGCTCCGCACACCGATCCGCTCTCGCCGGACAACCTGCTCATCTTCAGCAACGGGCCGCTGACGGGCACCACTGCCCCCACAGCAGGGCGTTTCTGCGCCACCACGCGCAGTCCCGCTACGGGCGCATATCTGGACAATTACAGCGGCGGCTACTGGGGGCAGATGCTCAAGTACGCCGGTTACGACGCACTGGTGATCAGCGGCGCTGCCGACTCGCCAGTGATGCTGGTCATTGACAACGACAGGGTCGAGCTGCGCCCCGCCGATCATCTGTGGGGCAGCACGGTCACTGAGGCCACAGCGCGGCTGCGCGATGAGTTCGGCCACGACTGGCAGTCGCTGGTCATCGGGCCGCCGGGCGAGCAGTTGCGCAACGTGGCGGGCATCTTCAACGAGACGCGCGCCCTGGCCCGCGGTGGCGTCGGCGCGGTGATGGGATCGAAACGGCTGAAGGCCATCGTCACGCGCGGCAACCGCCCCGTGCGCGTGTTCGACAAGGCGAAGTACGAACGGGCGCTGCAACTGGCCTTCCGCGCCGTGCGCATGTCCAGCAAGACGACCCTGCTCTCGCGCGAGGGCACGGTCAACATCCTGGAGATCATCAACGTCATGGGCGCGCTGCCCACGCGCAACTTCCAGCAGGGGCAGTTCGAGCTGGCCGACGAGGTCTCCGGCGCGGCCTTCCGCGAACACAACTGGAAGAAGGATTACGCCTGCTTCGGCTGCCCGATCGCCTGTGGCAAGTGGACGGTTCCCCTGGAAGACGGCAAGACAATCGAAGGGCCGGAGTACGAGACGACTTTCGCTCTGGGGCCGAACTGCGCCATCGGCAGCCGCGAAGCGATCATCCGCCTCAACTGGTGGTGCGACGAGTACGGCATGGACACCATCAGCGTGGGCGGGGTGATCGGCTTCGTCATGGAACTGTATCAGCGCGGGCTGATCAGCGCTCAGGAACTGGACGGGATCGAGCCGCGCTGGGGCGACGGGGCCGCCGCCGAGGCGCTGGTGGAGAAGATGGCGAAGATCGAGGGCTGCGGCGAGTGGCTGGCGCAGGGCGTGGCCGCCATTGCCGAGCGCTACCCCGAGGGCAAACCCTTCGCCATGCACGTCAAGGGGCTGGAAATGCCCGCCTACCATCCCAGCGCGGCCAAGGGCACGGCGCTGGCCTACGCCGTCTCGGAGCGCGGGGCGTGTCATCTGCGCGGCGCGCCGCTCGGCGAACTGTTCAGCGGGGCCGCCGATCCGTTGACCATCACCGGCAAGCCGCAACTGTTCCGCGACACGCAGGCCGACACCGCCGCCTGGGACAGCGCGTGCCTGTGCCTGTTCCCCGGCTATGGCATGACGCTCAAGGAACTGTGGCAACTGGTGGTGGCCGCGACCGGTTTCGACTACCCGACGCCCGCCGATCTGCAATTGCTGGGCGAGCGCGTCTCGACGCTGGCGCGACTGTTCAACGTCCGCGAGGGCTTCAACCGCGCGCACGACACGCTGCCCGCCCGCAATCTCAGTCAGCCGATGGGCGGTGGACCAGCAGCCGGGCACGTGGTGGAACTGGAGCCGATGCTGGACGAGTATTACCGCATCATGGGCTGGGATCAGAACGGCATCCCCACGCCCGAACGGCTGCGCGAACTGGGACTGGCGGCGCTGCTCGAACCCGCCGCAGGCTGAAACCCGCCTGGTCGGCAGAGCAAGGATTCATGAACCACGGAGGGCACAGAGTACACGCAGAGGGAAACACAGAGAGATGATTCAAAATCCCTCTGTAGGGGGGCATGCAAAATTGTCAGTGACCTGCTTGACACGGGAGCGTTTACCTCACCCCCAGCCTCGCTTCGCTCGGCTCGCTGTCCTCTCCATGTATGGAAGGGGCAGCGAGGCGCGTGAGCCGAGCGGGGGTGAGGGAAACCAGAGCGTGGCAAATTGGCTGACACATTTGCACGCCCCCCTCTGTGCTTTTCTGTGACCTCTGTGTTTTCCGTAGTGAACTTTGCTCCATCCCATTGCTGACGGAGACCGCCCCGCATGGCTCACGACGAACGCGCTCTTTCCGCCAGGCGATCTGTCTCCAGACCAGTGGTGATGCTCGCCGCCGTGCTGGGCGCGGCGCTGGTGTGGATCAGCACACCGGGGGGCGTCAGCACGTCGCCGGATGCCTGGAACTACTTCGCCGCCGCCCGCAACCTGCTGGCCGGTGAGGGCTTCACCCGCTACACCGGCGAACCGTTCGTGCTCTGGCCACCACTGTTCCCGCTGCTGATCGCCGCCTTGCTGAGCCTGGGCGACCTGGCCGGGCAAACGCTGCACCTGCTGGACGCGCTGCGCCTGGTCAATGTGATCACCTTCGCCGCGACCACCGTGATCGCCGCGGCGCTTCTGCGGCGACTGTTGCGCTCTCCCTGGCTGGCGGCGCTGGCAACGCTGGCGGTCGCCCTGGGCTATCCGCTGGTCTACGTGGCCTCGTTCGCCTGGTCGGAGCCATTGTTCGTTCTGCTATGCCTGGGCTGCCTGGTGATGCTGGATCGCGCCCGACAGACACCTGCACTGCGCCCTGTGATGGTGGCCGCTGTGCTGGGGGCGCTCGCCAGTCTGCAGCGCTATACCGGCGCGGTGCTCATCGGCGTGGGGATCGTCTGGCTGCTGCTCGACGCAACCGCATCGCTCCGTGCCCGCGTGCGCCGGGTATTTGTCTTCGCGGTCGTTGCCGCCGGGCCGCTGGCACTGTGGTTGCTCTACAATCAGGCCCGCGCGGGCACGTTCACGGGTGAGCGCGCCCCCTCGACCCGTCCGCTGCACGCCAACGTGCGCGCCGTCTACGACCTGACGCTGACCTGGCTGACGCCGAAAGCGCCGGGTCTGGACTGGCAGATCGCCAGCCTGATCGCGGCGGGCGCGCTCGGCGGAGCGCTGATCGCCCTGATCGTCCGGCGGCGCAGGAAGACGCTGACCGCCCTGGGCGAGTACCGCTGGTTGCCGCTGGCGCTGTTCGTTGCGGGGTATGCCGGTTTCGTGGTGATCAGCGCCTCGCGCGTGCAGTTCGACCCCATAGACGAGCGCCTGCTTGCCCCGCTCTATCCGGCGGCCATCGGCCTGGCGTTCGTGGCGTTCGACCGCCTGCTGGCCTGGCTCGCAGCGCGCACCGGCAGGCGCGCGTTCATGCGCCTGGGCGTTGCCGTGGCGACCCTGTGGCTGCTGCACCCTCTGGCGCGGCTGGACGACAACCTGGCTACCCTGCAGGACATCTCCAGGGCCTCGCAGATCACTTACGAGACGTGGCGGCGCTCCGACCTGATGCGCACGGTCCGGGCGCATCCTCCGATCGGGCCGGTGCTGACCAACGCCCCCCTGCACCTGCTGGTGCATACCGGCGTGCCCGTCCGCGCCGTGCCGGAGACGCTCGATGGCTGGAAGACGCTGCTGATGCAGTCGGGCGGCGATCCCCTGACCGTGGTGTGGTTCGAGCCGATCTCCCGCTGCGATTGGGGGCGCAGACATTGCGTGACGACCGATTACACGGTAGAAACGCTGGCGGCGCAGTACACCCTGAGGCCCGTGATCGTGACTTACGACGGGGGCATCTACACGGTCGGCCATGCGAATGAGCATGTGACGGGGCCAGCCCCAAGGGGGGCAGCGCCTATACTGGTAGCCGCTCCTGGGGAGTAATGAGAGCGTGGCATTTCTGGGGAATCACCGTACCGTTCGCGGGTCTGCTGCAGCGGGTGTGCTCCTGGTCGCCGCCCTGCTGATCCTGTTCTCGATAGCCCTCTCTACCGCCGGTTTCCACGGGCGGAACTATCACGTGGACGAGGAGAATACCGTACACGCTGGCGTCATGCTGAACGCTGCCGAGACGGCGCAGTGGATGGGCGAAGGGGGGATTCACCCCGCTGGCTGGCGCATTCTGGGCGTGTACTGGGTGAAACTGGTCGGTGTGACGGAAGAGGCGACGCGCTGGCTCTCTGCCCTGTGCACCATGTTGGCGCTGGCCCTGGTCTATCGCCTGGGAGCAGACCTCTTCGACCGGCGGGCAGGTCTGTATGCCCTGTTCCTGCTGGGCACCGCGCCCTTTGCGCTGTTCTACATGCGCGAATTTCGCCCCTACCCGACCCTGACTCTGGAGACGGCGGGGCTGCTGCTGGCTTTCCTGCGCTGGCTGCGCCGCCCGCGCTTCAGCTACGCCCTGCTGTTCGTGCTGTTCGGGATAGCTGCCCTGCAGACGCACTATTTCGCCGCCTATATGATGGTCGGCCTGGTGCTCACCTTCCTGATCCTGGCCCGCTGGGAGCGGGGTCTGTATCTGCGCGCCTTCGGTCTGTTCGCTGCCATCGCCCTGTCGTTCACTGCCTGGGTGCTGCCAGTCGTTCACGGCCTGCTATACCGTGGCCCCAGAGGGTACACCCTGCCCACCAACTGGGACACGCTGGCCATGGTGCACGACGAGTTGCAGATCGTGCCGCACGCGCTGGGGCAACTGTTGCTGATCGTCGCGCTGCTGCTACCCGTCGGACAGCACTACGTCAGTCGGCGGGGAGATCGGGTCTTCCGCTTCGGCCAGGAGTGGCGCAAAGGCTACCTGCTGATCATGCCCGCCGTCGTGCTGCTCATCGCCTTTGGCCTCAACGCCTGGAAAGGCAGCCTGACCACCCGCAATCTGATCGTGCTGTTGCCACCGCTGGCGGTGTTGCTGGCATCAGCGCTGCGTCGCCTGCCCTGGCAGGCACAACTGGCCATGGTCGCCCTGATCACCATCCCCGCCCTGACCGACTTCCGCGTCTATCGCGAGGGCTGGCCCTACAAAGAAATCGTGGCCTTTGTCACGCCGCACTATCAACCGGACGATCGCTTCCTGGTGACTGGTATTCACGAACCGCGCCCGCTGGCCTTCTATCTGTTCGACCGGTTGCCGGTTCGACCGGACAAGCGCAACATGTTCTTCGTGGGCTATCCGGTCTATCAGCTTCGGCGCATCGAAGACCTGGATCATCTGATCCCGACGCCAGAGCCAGACGCGCTGGCGGAGTTCGCCGATTCGCTGGCAGGTGCGCAGCGCCTGTGGTACCTCTACGGCAGAGAGGATAGAGCGCTGATCGATCCGTTCCTGGCGATTCTGCAGAAAGATTTCGCCCTGTACCGTATCGGTCAGGCGACGACTGACATCACCTACCATTTCCGCGAATATCGCCGCCTGCCCGCCGACCTGCGCGACCTGGCGCACTTCGGCGAGACCATCAGCCTGCAAGGGTGGAACCTGCCCGGCGGCGTGAGCGTCCGCGCCTGCCAGCAGGTGCCCTTCGAAAGCTGGTGGCACGCCCTGGCCGCCCCCGAAGCCGACCTGGGCATCGGCCTGGTGCTGGCCGACGCCAGCGGGCAGGGCGTCGCCAGGACGGATGCCGAGCCGAGCGGCGCGCGCACCCTCGACTGGGCGGCGGGCACCTATCACCTGGACGGGCGGACGTTGACCGTCCCCTGCGACCTGCCGCCAGGCGACTATCCGCTGCTGATCGGGATGTTCGATATGCTCAGCGCCGAGCCGCTGCCGGTCTACACGCCCGACGGTGCGCCGACCGGCTCGACCCTGTATTACCTCACCACCCTGACGGTGACGCCCTGACGCGCCCCGTCGAGCGGGTACGCTGAGGCCATGCCCCCAGCGTGCGCGCGATTGGGGTATAATGCGCACACAAGGGGGTAGGGATTCCCTTTTGCGCTGATCAGCAGACTTGCCACGCAGGCGCACATCGCCGCGCATGGCGTTGCCATCTGACCTATGGATCACGACGAAACCCGTCCACTGGCGCGGCCTCACGCCATCCAACCGCCCTGGCGCAATCAGCGGCAGTTCGTCGCCACGCTAGGGCTGATCGGCGTGGTGGGGTTGATCATTGCGGCGCTGTACCTGTTCCAGACCTCGCGTAGCACGATCTCGGCGCGCGAACTGGAGGCCATGACCGACTACCGCGCCCGCCTGCAACAGGAAAACGAGCGGCTGCGCGTGGAGATCGCCGAGCTGCAAAGTCTGCCGCGCGTGATGACGCGGGCTGCCGAGCTGGGCTTCCGGCAGGCGAGCGACGACGAAATCCAGTACATCATCGTAGACGGCTACCGCTACGACCGCCCTGCCACCACCCCTACGCCCACGCCGACCCCCACGCCCCCCAGCCAGGTCTACGACGAGACGTTGGGTGGCTGGCTGCGCAAACAGTGGGATAATCTAAAACGCCAGTTCCAGGAGTGGCAGAACGAGTAGCGCTCAGGGGGCAGGACACGACCATGAACCGCGACGAAACCCTCAACCGGCGTCTGACCCTGCTCAGCATCGTCTTGATCGGCATCAGCCTGGTACTGCTGGCGCGTCTGCTGTCGTTCCAGTTCCGCATGAATCCGGAGATCAAGCAGGCGCTGGAAAACCAGGCACGCAACCGTTACCAGCAAACGGTGGAGGTCTTGCCCGCACGCGGGCAGATTTTCGACCGCGACGGCTACCTGCTGGCGACCAATTCGTTTGAATACCGCATCGGCATCAGCCCCAACCAGGTGGTAGATCGCCAGGACGTGGCGATGAAACTCGCTCCGCTGGTGGGCCTTTCCGAAGACAAGCTCTATCGCCTGCTCGAACCGGACGCCAACGGTCAGTTCCCGCCCTATGTATTGCTGGCGAGCCGGGTCAGCGCAGAGGTCGGGCAGGCCATCGCCGACCTGGACATTGACGGCATCATCATCGAGCCGTTGCCCATCCGCATCTATCCGCAGGGATCGCTGATGGCACAGATCGTGGGCATCTTCGCCGGTGCCGACGAGCGACACACCGGCCAGGGCTACTATGGCGTCGAGGGCTATTACCAGACTCTGCTGGCCGGGCAGAGCAAGCGCGTCACCAAGAGCAATATCCCCCTGCTGGAAGAAAGCCAGACCAAAGCGATGCGCGTGCGCGACGGCATGAGCCTGATCCTGACCATTGATCGCGACCTGCAGTTCCTGGCTCAGGAAGTGCTGACCGGTTTCCTGGAGAAAGACCCGACGGCCACCGGTGGCACGATCCTGATCATGAACCCGCGCAACGGCGAAATCCTGGCCATGGCCAACTACCCTCCCTTCGACCCCAACGATCTGTCGGAGGAGAACCTGAAACGCGCCCGCAACCCGGCCATCGCCGACGTTTACGAACCCGGTTCGGTGTTCAAGGTGCTGACCATGGCGATTGCGCTCGACCTGGGCACGCACGACCTGGACTGGTCATACTACGACCCCGGTTGTTTCGAGGCGGGCGGCGTGGCGATCTGCAACTGGGACCGCACCTCGCACGGCAATCCGGACTTCGCGCAGGTGTTCATTGATTCGCTGAACACAGGCACGGCCACCATCTACAAGGAGATTGGCCCGTACAAGGTCTATCCCAAGCTGCGCGAATTCGGCATCGGCAGCCCCACCGGCGTAGACCTGGAAGGCGAATCGCCGGGCATCCTGGTCGAGCCGGGCGACCCCAACTGGAGCGAAGCGCAGTTCCTCAACAACAGCTACGGGCAGGGTGTGTCGGTGACACCGCTGCAACTGCTCACCGCGGTCAATGCGATCGCCAACGACGGGCTGATCATGCAGCCGCACATCGTCAAGGCGCGCATTGATGGCGGTCAGGTGATCGAGACGCAGCCCGCCGCCATTCACCGTCCTATCAGCGAAGAGACCGCGCACAAAGCGCGCGACATCATGGTGCGCGTGCTGCGCGAGAGTAAAGAGATCGAGTTCGAGTTGCCGGGCTACACGGTCGCGGGCAAGACGGGCACCGCCGAGATTCCCGCGCCCTACGGTTATGAGCCGTTCGCGCCGGGGAACTCGATTGCATCGTTCATCGCCTTCCTGCCCGCCAACGATCCGGTCGTGTCTATCCTGATCAAGCTCGACCGCCCTTACGGTTACTGGGGCAGTCTCACCGCTGCGCCACTGGGCGCAGAACTGTTGCAACGGCTGGTGGTGCTGATGGAAATCCCGCCGGACGACGTGCGCTATCAACTGGTGGCGCAGGGTGGCAGCCCGCTCGCCCGCGAATATTGATAAGGGACACCCTCAGCACTGACGATCGCCGCCCGGCGGCAGGCCGAGGGCGGCGCGGGAGAAGTGTTGCATGAGTCAGGCCGTGACCCCCTATGACGCCCATATCCTGGTAGTAGCTGGCACCGTGCCGGATTACGTAGTGCTGGCCCGTCAACTGGCCTTCATGGGCGTCATTCATTGCGAATGGAAGACCAGCGGCTGGCAGGTGGTGCAGTTCGCCGACACCCTGCCTCGCCTGCACCTGATCCTGATGGACATTCATCTGCCCTACGAAGACCCCTTCCAGACGCTGGCCAAGATGCGCCAGCATCCGCGCCTGCGCGACACACGCATCGCCGCCATTTCCACCAACGGCGATCGCGAGGAAATCGCGCAGGTACGCGCCGCCGGGTTCGATGGCCTGCTGCGCAAACCCTTCGACCCCGATCAGTTCCCGGAACAGATTCGCCGTCTGCTGGCCGGAGAAGCCGTCTGGCCATGAACGGCTATGTTGCGGGGTGAAAGCGCACAACACGTTATCGGCAGTTCAAGATCGCCGAGCCAAGCGCGAATGCCCCACTCTGTAAGGGTACGCACAAAGGTTGTCAGCGCCGGATGGCCCTCATCCCCCGCCCTCTCAGCCCCGCGACAGCGCGGCAAACCGTCTGACACGCTTTGCACGCGCCCGCTCTGTAATCACCCCTGGGCAGGGGCGCGGCTTTGGCGTACAATCGCCGTGTGGGATGCGCCCCGCAACGACCGGGCGCGATAGCGGCACAATGCGATCTATCCATGACACCCGAACTCCCTTTCGCCCTTAGCCTGGGCGCGATTACCTTCCTGCTCACCGCCATCTGGGGCGACCCTTTCGTCGAGATTCTGCGGCGGCTGCGGCTGGGCAAACAGATTCGTGAGACAGGGCCGCAAAGTCACCTGGCCAAGACGGGCACGCCCACCATGGGCGGCGTGTTGATCCTGGTGCCGGTAGTGCTGATCACGCTGGGGCTGAACCTGGCCCGCCTGATTCAGGAGACGGTGACCGGCTCCAGCATCCTGCTGCCGCTGTTCGTGTTGCTGGGCTTTGGCACGCTGGGAGCTGTAGACGACCTGGAAGGGATCCGGGGTGTGCGCGAGCGCGGCGAAGGGATGCGCGCCCGCACCAAGCTGGTTTTTCAGATCGTGCTGGCGGTGACGGCGGCGGCGGTGATGGCCTTCGTTGGCGGCGGTTTTCAGAATGCCAACGGCGTCTATATCCCGCTCTTCCCCACCTTTGTGGACATCCCGCCCCTGCTGTGGATTCCCATCGCCGTTTTCATCATCGTAGGCACCAGCAACGCCGTCAACTTCGTGGACGGCCTGGATGGCCTGGCCGGGCTGATCACCGCCAGCGCCTTCGCCGCCTATGGGGCGATTGCCCATCTGCAAGGGCAGGCGTTTCTGGTACAGTTCTCCTTCATCATCGTTGGGGCATGCTTTGGCTTCCTGTGGTACAACGCCCATCCGGCGCAGATGTTCATGGGCGATGTTGGCTCGCTGGCGCTGGGCGCCGCGTTGGGCACGGTCGCGCTGATGACCGGTCAGTGGCTGTTGCTGCCGATCATCGCCATCATCCCCGTGGCGACGATGCTCAGCGTCATCCTGCAGGTGGCCTACTTCCGGCTGACGGGCGGACAGCGCCTGTTCCGCATGACCCCCCTGCACCATCACTTCGAGCTGGGCGGCTGGAGCGAAACGCAGGTCGTACAGCGCTTCTGGCTGATGGGTATCCTGGCCGCTATGCTGGGCGTAGCCCTGGCGCTGCTGCGCTGACGCTCGCCCCTGGGTCCTTGCTCCCCCGCGCGTGCACAAACGTAGCATTCTGTCCGCCGAGTGTCTACAATGGGATGTGTCACTGTGGCTCGTGCAGCGGGAGCGTCAGCGATGGTGTGTGCCGAGACAATCGTCGAGCGGCTGCGTGCGCAGGGCGAGCGCCTGACCGTGCAGAGGCAGTGGGTGATCGAGGCGCTGTGTGCCAGCGGGGAGCACCTGACTGTGCAACAGGTGCAGCAACTGCTGGCCGAGCGCAGCCCGGCGCTCACCGAGACCACTGTCTACCGCATCCTGCAATGGCTCAAGGAGCGCGGCGTGGTGGCCCAAACCGACCTGGGACAGTCCGGCGTGGTCTATCAGATCATCGATCGCGAACCTCATCATCACCTGGTCTGCCTGAGTTGTGGGCAGATCGTGGAGCTGGACGACGATCTGATGGAAGGGCTGCGCGCGCGGCTTCGCCAGCGCTACGACTTCGAGCCGCGCATTGATCACATGGCCATCTTTGGCCTGTGCCGCGCCTGCCGCGAACGGGGCAGCGACACAGATTGAGACTGCCAGGGGCGCTGTGTCAGCCGTTGTTCTGGCCAGAAGGGGGTGTTCCCTGGGGTGGTGCAGGGGGCGGCTGCCCGGAGTCGGCGGGCTGCCCTTCCGCTGCCGACGGCGACGGTGTGACCGCCTCCAGCGACGGGGCAGGCGCGGTAGCGGTAGCCGTCGGTGCGGGCGGCGGTGGAGACGGCAAGACGGGCAGCGCGTCCAGGTCTTGCGGGCGGCCCAGCGTCAACACCAGGCTCGCTGATACCCACCCTTCCCGACCGGTTTCCAGGCGCACTTTGTACCACGTCCGCCTCTGGTTAGTGCCCAGCAGACGTGCGCTATCGCCCGGAGACAGGCTGGCAACGATGGCATGGCGCGTGCTGTCGCCGGCGCGCACGTTGACCGGCTTGTCGCCGATCACATAGGCATACGGCGCGACCGGCACTGACCGCTCCAGTACCTCTTTCGCCAGCCAGGCGTCGAACTCCACCTTCCCTTCTGGCCCGCCGAAGACGTGTACCTGCCGTAACAGCACTGCTGGCTGACCGGGCAGCGGCACGTCGTCCTGTCCGATCACAATGACGCGCGTCCCCGCGGGCAGCGGCGTGAGCGGCTGTGGAGTCGGGGTAGACGCCCCCAGGCCGATCAGCATATACGGCGTGGTGTCCTCGCTGAGGTACACTCCCTCCAGGGCGTCATCGGGCAGGTCAACGGCGGCCAGGCGCAGCAATGCCTCGCCCGGTGACGGTGTAGCCGTGGCCGTAGGCGATGCCGTCGGCGTGGGCGAAATCTTGCTCAGGTCGAGCGTGGCCGTGGGCGTCGGCGGGGTAGGCGTCGGCGAGGGTGTCCGGCTGGGCGTGGCCGTCAGCGTGACCGGCGTAGGCGTGGCAGAGGGAGACGGCGTGGCCGTGGCCGTGCGAGTTGGCGACGGGGTGACTGTCGCCGTGGCGCTGGGCGAGGCGGTGAAAGTGGCCGTTGGGGTGCGCGTGGCGGTCGGCGTGCGCGTCGGCGAAGGCGTATCGGTGGGCGCGGGCGTTTCGGTCGCCGTGAAAGTGGGCGTGATCGTCGGCGTGTCGCTGGGCAGCACGATCAGCGCTCCGGCGGGCGTGACCGTAGCCTGTGTCTGGCCAGGGGTGACGGTCGGCGCGGAGGTGAGGCTCGCCGTGGGGGAGCGCGTGGCAGCGATGGCGGCTGACAGCAGCGTGGGCGTGTTGGTGATATCGCCGCCGGTCCCGCCGCCGCCCCGTAGCGCGAACGCAACCGCCGCAGCCACGACCGCGACCGCGATCAGTACACCCACTGCCAGCCAGGCGCGACGCTTGCGGCGAGGCGCTGTCCCCAGGCGCACGATGATGGCGGTGATGTTGTCCGGCCCGCCGCGTTTGCGGGCCAGCTCGATCAGCCGGCGAGCGGCATCCTCCGCGGGCAGGGCGCGGATGATGTGCAGCATCTCGTGCGGCTCGACCAGGTCCCACAACCCATCGGTGCACAGCAGGAAGACATCGCCCGGCTCGGTGCTGACCCGGTTGAAAAAGGGCTGTATGGGCGCAGGCTGACCGATGAAGGCGGTGACATTGACGTTGCGGGCGTGACGGGCTTCTTCTGGCGAGATCAGGCCCGCGTCGAGTTGATGTTGCAATACGCTCTGGTCGCGGCTGAGCAACTCGATCGCGTTGCGGTGCACGCGATAGACACGACTGTCGCCCACGTTGAAGAGGACAGCGTCACCGCCGGGCAGCAGCGCCAGCCCTGCCGCCGTCGAGCCGATGCGCGGCAGATGGACGCGCTCGGCCTGTGCCCGCACGGCGGTGCTGGCGTATTCGATGGCCTGGCGCAGGGCGACGAGCGGTTCCTGGGCGGGATCGGCGTAGTAGCGCGTCATGATCTCGGCGACTGCCGTGCGGCTGGCCACGTCACCGCCGCCCATCCCCCCCATACCGTCGGCGACAACGAACAACGCCCCCAGCCGGTATTCGGGGCTGTCCGGCTCTGGCACGCGGAAGGCCAGGAAATCCTCGTTGCGTTTGCGCTTCAGGCCGATATCGGTCTGTCCGGCGATGTCCAGCGTCAGCGTCTGGCCTGGCATGGCTTAACCCCCGGACTGATTGAGGTCTACGTAGTTGGTTTTGCCCAGGTCGCTGTCGCCGGGCGAACCCCGCGGCGGGCCGAACTGTTCGCCGGGATAGAAGACCAGCTCCGTGCCCTTGCCGAGCAGGATCACCGCGCCCGCGTGCAGCGGGTAGGGCTGATGCGGGGTGATGCGCACGCCGTCCACGCGCGTGCCGTTGGCGCTGCCCTGGTCGGTGATGAGAAACTGCCCGGCTTCCACGGTGATGACCGCGTGACTGCGCGAAACGCTGCTATCTTCGTCCAGCGACAGATCGTTGGGATGCTGCGTGCCGCGCCCGATGCGGAAGGGCACCGAGGCAATGGCCACGCTCGCTCCGATGCGCGGCATGGCGGGCGAGCGGCGCACTTCCAGCGTGCCCACGAAGTCGAAGACATCGGTATAGAC
>DDBP01000191.1 GCA_002332795.1 Anaerolineales bacterium UBA2029
TACTGTCTTCCCAGCCTCCCTTCAGAGACTGGTCGTTTCCTTCCGCACGTCGGCTTCCTGTCACTATGCTGTTGTTAAGGTGCGCTGTGGCTCAGAACCACAGGTCTTTCAGGGGGCAACAAAAACCCGCCAGTGAGGGCGGGGGCACGACAAGCTGAAAACTTTCGCGGTTTTCAGGATGCTCGCCGTTGCAACCCCCTTTCCTGTCGTTCAGTTTGTCAGAACTGCGCCCCGCTACTGCAGAGCGCGTCGTTCCTTTCCAACGTGCCCACATCTTACCATCCCCCGGCGGGGCCGTCAAGGGCGATTCCTTGAGTTTTCACAAAGTAGTCTGAAAAAGGCGAAACAGCTTCCAGTCCCCAGTGTGCCGGAGACTGGAAGCCGGGACCGCTTAGTGGAAGGCGGGCAGCCAATCGCCGTGCGCTTCGATCAATTCGTCCACCAGCGCCCAAATCTGGTCGAGGTCCAGTTCGGCAGCCGTGTGCGGATCGAGCATGGCCGCATGGTAGATGTGCTCGCGCTTGCCGGTCAGGGCCGCTTCCACTGTCAGCGCCTGCACGTTGATATTGGTCTGGATCAGCGCGGCCAGATGCGGCGGTAGCTTTCCAATGTGCGTGGGCTGAATACCGTTCTTATCCACCAGGCAGGGCACCTCCACACAGGACTCGCGCGGCAGGTTGTCAATGAGACCATCGTTCATCACGTTGCCGTAGATCACCCGCGGCACGCCCGTCTCCAGGCTGTGAATGATGGACGCGCCATACTCCATGCTGGGCACGACCTCGATAGATAGCGCCGGGTCCTCATAGGCCGCGCGCATGGCGTCCCACTCCGCGATCTGCACCTCGCAGCGGCGGATGTACTCGTCCAGCGGGATATTGAAGCGCTCGATCAGGTCGGGGCGGTCGCGCTTGATGAACCAGGGCACATATTCGGCGAAGTGCTCGCTGGACTCGGTGACGAAATAGCCCAGACGACGCAGCATCTCATAGCGCACGCGATTCCAGTCTGGCACGCGCCCTTCCTCAATGACCTTGAACAGCAGCGGATAGAGGTCTTCACCGTTCCGCTCGAAGCGCAGGTAGAAAGCCATGTGATTGATCCCTGCGCACACGTAGTTGATCTCCTCATACGGCACGCCGATATCCTCAGCCAGCTTCATGGCTGTGCCCTGCACGCTATGGCATAGCCCCACGTTCTTGATGCGGCTGGCGCGGCAGATGGCCCACGTATTCATGGCCATCGGGTTGACGTAGTTGAGGAAGGTCACGTCCGGGCAGAGTTCTTCCATGTCGCGGCACATATCGAGCAACACCGGGATGGTGCGCAGCGCCCGCATGATCCCGCCCACGCCCAGCGTGTCGGCAATGGTCGCGCGCAGGCCGTACTTCTTGGGAATCTCGAAGTCTATCACCGTACCGGGCTTATAACCGGCCACCTGAATCATGCAGATGGCGTAGTCCGCGCCATCCAGTGCCGCGCGCCGATCGGTGGTCACTTCGATCTTCGGGTGCGCATTGAGCGCTTTCGCCACCTTGTGGGCCACGATCTCCGATGTGCTCAGGCGGTCGGGGTCAATGTCGAACAGTGTCAGAGTGGACTCGGCCAGTTCGGGGAACTGCAGGATATCGCCCATCAGATTCTTGGCGAAGACCGTGCTACCCGCGCCGATGAAGACAATTTTGACCATAGATGCAATCCCTCTTGATAGCCCATCACACAAAGCGGGGCGTCCCAGTACGCCCCGATCCTGCCATCTCAGCAGCGCATGCGCTGCACCGTTACATCTCGTGCCGCCCCTGCAACGCGCGCAGCAGCGTCACGGAGTCCACATATTCCAGGTCACCGCCGGTGGGCAGCCCTCGCGCCAGGCGGGTGATCTTCACGCCCGTAGGGGCCAGTTGGCGCTGCAGGTACATCGCCGTCGCGTCGCCTTCGATGCCGGGGTTGGTGGCGATGATGACTTCGCGCACTCCGCCCGCCGACACTCGCGCCACCAGCTCGCGTATCTTCAAATCCTCCGGCCCGATGCCTTCCACCGGTGAGATCGCGCCGTGCAGCACGTGATAGCGCCCCTGGTACGCGCCGGTGCGTTCCACGGCCAGCACGTCCAGCGGCTCTTCGACCACCACGATGGTCGAGCTGTCGCGATTCTCGTCGCGGCAGATGGCGCAGGGATCGTCTTCGGTGATGTTGTAACACACGGAGCAGGTGCGCGTCTTGGCCTTGAGGTCGGCGATGGCCGCGGCCAGCGTTTGCGAAAGCTCGTCCGGCGCGCGCAGCAGGTAGTAGGTCAGCCGGGAAGCTGTCTTCGGTCCGATCCCTGGCAGGCGCGAAAACGCCTCAATCAACTGCGTGACCGGTTTGGGAACCGCCTGGCTCACCGCTCACCTGTCCTCTGGCCGCGCGCGATCAAAACAGACCGCCCAGGCCGCCAGGCAACATGGATTGCAGCCCGCCGGTGATGCTCTGCATCTTCTCGGCGGCGTAGGCCTGGCTCTTTTCGATGGCCTGATTGACCGCCGCGACCAGCAAATCCTGCAGATCGGTCAGCCATTCCTCGTCGGTGGTGTCTATGGCGTCGGGGCTGATGGTGATGGAGCGCACCTGCTGATGACCGGTGATGACAACCGTCACCGCGCCGCCGCCCACGCTCACTTCCAGCGTCTCCTCGCCCAGCGCGGCCTGGGCGGCTTCCATCTCTTCCTGCATCTTCTGAATCTGGCGCATGAGCGCGGCCTGGTTGGGCACTCCGCCCCCTGGTCCGCCAAACCCACCGCCACCATGTCGTCTCTTGGCCATGCGATACTCGCTCCTTTGCTCCATCGAAAAGCGCCTGCGACGCTCTACCGCCAGCGCACAGACGCTCACTCATCCAGTTCGGTCAGTTCGCCGCCCAGCTCGTTGACGCCGAAGGCCAGCACGTCGTCGGTCGCCAGGGCGCTGTTGGCGCCGGGCGCTTTGACCTGCGCCTCGTCTATCACAATCACCGTGAACTTCAACGGCGTGCCCAATATCTGGTAGAACAGACTGTCCAGCACGGCGCGCTTGTCTTCGGCCTCCACCTTCTGCTTGAAGAAAGGACTGGGTACGCTGAGGATGAGCACTTCCCCGCGCACTTCGCGCGGCGTGACATGCTCCAGCAGCGCTGGCAACGTGCGATCTCGCTCGCGGGCGAGCTTCTGAATGCGCGGCCAGGCTTCCAGCACATCACTCAGGCGCACCGCGGTCACTCCTTCGACCCGCGGCGGGGGCGGAGTCTCGTCGGTCGCTGGGCGCGGCGGGGCGGACGGGCGCGTGCGTTCAACTCTGGCGGGCGCGGGCGCGGGTTCTGGCTCAGCCGCCAGTCTTAGCGACTCCAGGAAGGCCATCTCCAGCGGCAACTGCGGTTGCCAGCCGCCGCGCCATTCGGCCACAGCATTGTTGAAAGCGCGCAGCGCCGTCAGCAGCGCCCCCTGGCCGATCTGCGCGGCCTGCTGACGCAGGACGGCGCGGCGCTCTTCAGGAGCGTCTACCAGCGCGTCTCCGCCCAGCCGCGTCAGCAGGACCTGCCGCAGATGGGCGATGAGCTGCTGCCCGAACTGTCGCGGATCGGCCCCGCTATCAATTGCCACGTTGATCACGTCCAGGCCACGCGCGGCGTTGCCCTCGATCAGCGCGTCTACCAGATCGATCACATGCTGACTGCTGGCCGTGCCCAGAATCTGCTCGGCCATGGCCAGCGTAATGGGGACGGACGGATCGGCGATGAGCTGATCGAGCAGGCTGATGCTGTCGCGCACGCTGCCTGTACCCTCGCGGGCGATCAGTTCCAGCGCGGCGGGTTCCACCGACACGCCCTCCGCGGCGGCGATCTGCGCCAGGCGCCTGGTCACTTCCGCCAGCGACACCCGCCGGAATTCGAACAACTGACAGCGACTCTTGATCGTCGCCGGCACCTTGGCGATCTCAGTCGTCGCCAGCACGAAGATGGCATGCGCGGGCGGTTCTTCCAGCGTCTTGAGCAGCGCGTCGAACGCCGCGCCAGAGAAACGGTGCACTTCGTCAATGATGTAGATTTTGTAGCGGCCCTCGCTGGGGGCGAAGGCAATGCGATCGCGCAGGTCACGCACGTCATCCACGCCGGTATGCGAGGCCGCGTCTATCTCGATCAGGTCGAGGAAGCGCCCTTCGTTGACGGCCACACAGTGCGCGCACACGTCGCAGGGACGGCGGTCGGGGTCGTCGTCCAGACAGTTGACCGCCTTGGCCAGCAGCCGCGCCGTCGAGGTCTTGCCCGTGCCGCGCGGCCCGCTGAACAGATAGGCGTGACGGATGCGCCCCTGGCGCAAGGCATTGCGCAGGGTGCGGGTGATGTGCTCCTGCCCGATGACATCCTCGAAAGTGCGCGGTCGCCACCTGAGATAAAGCGCCTGTGCGGGCACGCCACAACCTCCCTTGACGTTATGTGCCTAGTGTAGCAGGCGGCTCTGGGCGGGCGCAAATCTTGTGCATGGTCGGAGGGTATCCTGCTATTCACCGCGGAGACGCAGAGAGCGCGGAGGAAAAAGCGGAGACAGCGAGACTGTGGGTCTGTCTCTGCGCCCTCTGTGATCCCTGTGGTGGATTTCGCTCTTCAGGCAGAGCATGTCCAGCAGGAAAGAAGCGGACGCGCCCAGCCAATTTGTTGTATACTCTTCACAGTTTTTGAACGAGACTTCTTACTCCCACAACCGGAGAGCGCGACCATGAAGTGCATTCACTGCGGGGAGCAGGCGCAGGCCATCTGTCGCTGGTGCGGACGGGCGGTATGCGCCAACCATATCAAGCCGATGACCTATATCATCTCCGTCTACGTCGGGGGCAAGAAAGTGCCCAAATCGCTGGTGGTGGCCGACGCCGTGTGGTGCGGCATCTGCAAACCGCAGCCGGAGCCAATCGAAATGCCTTATCTCGACTGATCGCCTGGGCCACCAGAGGGGGAACGCATGAGCGAGCAGGGTTCGGCGCTGGCGAAAATCACCTGGGATGATCCGCAGACGGGCGAACACCGCGAATACGTATTGCTAGCTGGCGCGACGGCGACCATCGGGCGCAGCGCCGACAACCAGATTCACATCCCCGAACGCCACGTGTCGCGTCAGCACGCCGTGATCAGCTTCCGCGACGGCGTCTTCATGCTGACCGACCTGGGCAGCGCCAACGGCACGTTCGTCAACGACAAGAAGCTCACCGACCCGTTCCCGCTGGCCCATGGCGACGTGATCCGGCTCTACGTGCCGGTGCTGCATTTCTCGGCCATCGTCACCGAGCAGGAGAAAGAACGCGCCCGCCAGACGGGGACATTGATCGTGCCGGTGAGCGGCAGCGGTCAGCCCACCCTGCATATCACATCCGGGCCACAGGAAGGCGCAGTGATCCCGCTGCTGACGCCGCGCGTGACCATTGGGCGGGCGACGCGCGAGGCAAACTGGGACATCTCGCTGCAGGATCGCGCTGTCTCGCGCCCACACTGTGCGCTGGTGCTGGGCGAGGGGGGCGTGTGGACAATCCAGGACCTGGGCAGCGCCAACGGCACCCTGGTCAACGGCGTCCCCGCCGGGGCCGACGAGCCGCTCCCCCTGAGTGATGGCGCGGTGATCACGGTCGGCGAGACGACGTTGCTCTTCCGCCTGGGCGGTTGACCGCCCTTATCTGCGAACTGTTGCCAATGGCCAATATCTACCGTAATCTGGGCGCTGCCATCAAAGAGACCGGCGGGCTGTGGGAACAGCTCGACCGGCAGGTCGCCGGACGGGCTGCCGCTCCTCTGCCAGAAGGGATGGGGCTGTGGGGCATGATCGTCACCGGCAGCGTTGGCGGGGTGTGGGACACCTTCGACAACGAGACGGTATTGCTGCGGGCCGACGCCCTTAAGCAGCCCCGCCGTGACGTGTGGCGCGAGGCCACCGACGAGACGCTGATCCTGCCCAAAGAGGGGCTGCTACCCATCTGGGAAGCCGTCCTGGCACAGACCAACGCCGCCGCGGCGGCTGACGTTGACGGCACACTGCTGCTGTTGCGCCAGGAGGCTGGCGGCGTCTGGCAGCGCTCCGCCGAGGAGACGCTGATGATGGCCCGCCCTGGCGAGAGTATCTTCGCGCAGCAGGTGCGCGCCCGCGACCTGGCTTCGTTTCGCCCGCAACGCCTCCCCGGTTACGCGCTCAAAAAACTGACCGACGCCCGCGGCGAGACCTACTGGATTCTCAAGAATCTGCGCACCGACGCCTACCTGCGGCTGAGCGCGGAACAGGTCTTTCTGTGGGAGCAGATGGACGGGGGAGCCAGCGTACAGGATATCGCGATCGCCTACATGTTGACCTATGGCAGGCTGGCCATTGGCAGTCTGATCGCGCTGCTCGAACAGTTGCAGCAGAAGGGCTTCATCGCCCCGCTGGTAGATGTCTATGGCGCGGTAGATCGCAGCGTGGCGGAGCGCCGGGCCAACGTCTGGTGGCGGCGGGCCATCCGCGCCTTCATTCACAGCGAGATCGCCATCGGCGGCATTGACGGGCTGATCTCCCGTTCCTACCAGGCGATCGGGCGCTGGTTCTTCACGCCGCCGGTGCAATGGCTGATGCTGGCCGTCATGCTGACGGGAGGAGCGGCATTTCTGGCGCTGCTCTTCGGCCTGGTAGATCGGCAGGTAGCCGTGCTGGGCGGCGCGGGCGCGATCGCGGGCCTGCTGACGCTCTATGTGCTGCAGGCGTGCACCCTGCTGATCCACGAGTGGGCGCACGCCATCGCCACCAAGCATTATGGGCGCACCGTGCAGCGCGGGGGCCTCATGTTGCACTTTGGCATGCCCGCCGCTTTTGTAGACACTACCGACATCTGGATGGAGCCGCGCCGTCCGCGCCTGGTAGTGAGCTGGGCCGGGCCGCATTCGGGCTTCTTCCTGGGCGGACTGGCAAGCCTGCTGGTGCTGGCCGGGCCAGGGGCGGTGATCCAGGGTATTCTCTTTCAGTTCGCCCTGCTCACCTACCTGACCAGCTTCACCAACCTCAACCCCCTGCTGAAGCTGGACGGCTACTACATCCTGATGGACTGGCTGGAGATGCCCCGCCTGCGCGAGCGCAGCCTGGCTTTCATTGGCAAACCGCTGCGCGACAAGCTACGCCGCCGCGAGCCGTTTTCGCGCGACGAGCGCATCTTCGCCATCTTTGGGGTGCTGGCCGGGCTGTGGACGCTGATCGCCGTGAGCACCGTCCTGCTGACCGTGGGCACCTATGCTCTGCGCTTCGTGCAGAGCACGGCGGGGTTGCTGGTCAGCGTGACCATCGCGCTGGCGCTGCTCTGGTTCGCGGGACGACGCCGCTTGCGCTACCGCTTCGCCCGCCGCGCGGGAGAAGGGGGCGGGGGATGAGGGCCATCCGGCGCACCAAAGTCGCCGACAGCCTTTGCACACACCCTGCACATCCCCCTTACGATGCGGGTGCATGCAAAGATTGTCAGCGACTTACTTGACACGGAAGTGTTTACC
>DDBP01000190.1 GCA_002332795.1 Anaerolineales bacterium UBA2029
GGCGACCGTTCGTGCTCGGCGGGCTGATCTCTGGCGGACTGACCATCCTCATCGCTGGCTGGTGGTACTGGCGCAATTACGATCTCTACGGGGACGCGACCGGCATCAACGTCTTTCTGGACATCGTCGGGCGGCGCGCCGTGCCCGCCGACCTGCGTCAGCTCTGGACGGAGCGCGAGACGTTCATGATGGCCTTCTGGGGCTTCTTCGGCGGGGTGAACGTGCCCATGCGCCAGGGCATCTACACGCTCTTCAATCTGCTGGCTGGTATCGGCGTCCTGGGGCTGCTGCTGGCCCTGGCCCGCGAAACCCTGTTCCGCCTGCGCACGCGCACCTGTCCGCCCGACCGCTCGCTTTACGCAGCACGGGCGCTGGCGATCGTCTGGCCAATCGTGGTCTTCGTCTCCCTGCTGCTGTGGACGCGCCAGACCTGGGCTTCGCAGGGGCGGCTGTGGTTCAGCGCCATTGCGGCGCTCAACGTATGGCTGGCTGCCGGGCTGAGCGCCTGGGCACCGCGCGCCCCGCGTATTCAGACCGTCAATCTGGCTGTGTCCGCCGCTGTCTTCGTCGTGATCGCGGCCCTGCAACCGTTCACCACCATTCGCCCGGCCTACACCCTCGACCGCGACGCAACCTGGCCTTTCGCCACGCTCCAGGGTGGAGCCTATCAGGCGGCGTGTTTCCGCGAGCCAGACGCCGCCGTGGAAGCGCTCTGCCTGGCCTATCGGCGGGTCGAAGGAGCGCTGCAGCCCGGCGAAACACTCTACCTTACGGTGACCATGACCGTCGAAGCGCCGCTGACGCGCGACTGGAGTTTGTTCGTGCACCTGGTCAACCAGGACGGCACCATCGAAGCGCAGCGCGACGTGTATCCCGGCGGCGGACTGATCGCCACTTCCGATCTGCAGGAAGGCGATGCCTGGAACAACCTGGTTGCCGTCGCCATCCCGCCGACTGTCTATGCGCCGCAGACGCTCGACGTGTACCTGGGCTTCTACGACCTGCGCTCGTCCGAGCGCATGATCCCCGCTGGCACCGATGCCGACGCGCGCACCGATCGTCTCTGGCTGGGGCGCGTGACCCTGGAACCGCGTCCAGGGCAGTTCCCCAATCCGGTCGACGCCAGCTTCGACGGGAAACTCATCCTGCGCGGCTACACCATCGAGCCGCGCGCCCTGCAGCCGGGCCAGACGACGACGGTCACCCTCTATTGGGAAGCGCCCCGCCCCCTGACAACCGACTATGTGATCTCCGCGCAGATCATTGACCCCGATCCGGCGCGGCTGCGCAAGGCGGCCCAACTGGACGCGCCGCCCGATCCGCCGACGTCGGCCTGGTCGCCCGGCGTGCCGATGATCGATACGCGCGAGTTGACCATCGCCCCCGACACACCGCCGGGCCGTTACCGCTTGCTGGTGCGCGTCTACCCGGCGGGCAATCCGGCGGCGACGCTGCGCGTGCGCGGAGAAGCGGGCGTGCAGTCGGTAGACTACGTCTGGCTGAGCTGGGTGCAGGTGCAGACGCCATGAGCCATCGCTCCATCGCCCCTCAGGACGCACTCTGGCCGCGCTGGTTGACGCTCTTGCTGATCGTCTGGGCGGCGCTGGCCGTCATCTACAGCATCGCCTCGCCCATCTTCGAGCCGCCCGACGAAGTGTTTCACTTCCCGCTGATCGATCACATCGCCCGCACCGGCTCGCTGCCGGTGCAAGACCCCGCCGTGGAAACGCTGTGGCACCAGGAAGGCAGTCAGCCGCCGCTCTATTACCTGCTGAGCGCGCCGCTGGTGCTGCCCATTGACCGCAGCGATCTCGCTGCGCGGCAGGAGCGCAACCCGCACGCCCGCATCGGCATCGGCCTGGCGACGGACAATCAGGCCATCGTGCTGCACGACTGGGACGCCGAAGCCTTCCCCTGGCAGAAGACCGCGCTGGCTGTGCACCTGGTGCGCTTCTTCAGCGTCGCGCTCGGCCTGGGCACGGTGATCGGCATCTATCACATCGCCCGCCTGGCCGCGCCGGGCCGCCCCGCCGTGCACCTCACCGCGACGACGCTGTCCGCTTTCAACCCGATGTTCCTGTTCATCAGCGCCGCGGTCAACAACGACAACCTGATCAACCTGCTCAGCGCTGCGACGCTGGCCTGGTTGCTCTGGCTGTGGCACGCCGGTCTGACGGCCCGCCGCCTGTGGGCGCTGGCGATCCTGCTGGCGCTGGCCTCGTTGAGCAAGCTGAGCGGGCTGACCCTCTACCCGCTCGCCGCCCTGGTGATTCTGTTGGTGAGCCGGCGCGACGGACTGGGCTGGCGCTGGCTGCTGCGCGCTGCCGTTATCGTGATCGGCGTCTGGCTGGTGCTCGCTGGCTGGTGGTACTGGCGCAATCTGCGGCTCTATGGCGACCCAACCGGCATGGAACGCATGATCGCCATCATCGGCCCGCGCGAGCGCACGCCGTCCCTGGGTGACCTGCTCGACGAGTTTCAGGGTTTCCGCTACTCCTTCTGGGGCGTCTTTGGGATGCTCAACGTGATCGCGCCGGATGCCCTGTTCGACTATGCCGACGCGCTGAGCCTGCTGGCGCTGCTCGGCTGGGCGCTGGCGGGAGCGGTGACGCTGGCCCGTCAGCGCGCTCGTGTCGCACTTTTGCGGGGCAACTGGCGCGCCTGGCTGTCCGAGCGCGCGCACGCTCTGCCGCTGATCTTACTGGCCCTGCACGTGCTGATCGTCACTGCCGCGCTGATCAACTGGACGCGCCGCACCCCCGCCACCCAGGGACGCCTGCTCTTTCCGGCGCTCGGCCCGCTGACGACGCTGGCCGCGCTGGGATTGGGGCGACTGCTCCCCCGTCGTTGGGAACGCGCTCTGCCCCTGGCAACGCTGCCCTTGCTCGCCTTCGCTGCCTGGCTACCCTGGGGCACCATTCGCCCGGCCTACAGCCCGCCGCGCACCGTCGCTGCGCTGCCCGACGAAGCACTGCCCGTCAACGCCCGTTTCGGGCCGATCGAACTGCTCGGCGTGCGCGTGTCCGATGCGCCCGTCACAGCCGGAGACGAGCGCGACGGCCTGCGCCTGACGCTCTACTGGCGTCCGCTGGGGCACACGGCCCAGGATATGAGCTTCTACGTGCAGGTCTTCGGCCTGCCCACGTCGGACACGCCTGGCAGCCTGCAGGAGATCGCCAAGCTCGATAGTTACCCCGGCGGCGGACTGCTGCGCACCACCACCTGGCAGCCTGGCGTCATCTATGCGGATAGCTACCTGCTGCCGGTGATGGGCAACGCCCGCACGCCGGTCCGCCCCTGGCTCAAGATCGGCTGGCGACAGTTTGAGACGGGCGAAGAGTTCGCCCCTACCACGCCGGATGGGACGCCGCGCGAGCCAGTGATGATCGCCGCCGGGCGTGTGATCGGCCCGGCCAGGCACCTGACCTCCGGCGAACTGGTCGAGGCGGTCTTCAGCGGGCAACTGCGCCTGAACCGCGCCGCCGTCAGCCCGCTCACCGCCGCCCCTGGCGAGACGGTGACCGTCGCCCTGGAATGGGAAGCGCTCTCGCGCGTCGGGGAAGATTTCACCATCCTGGTACATTTGCTCGATCCCGCCGCGCTCGACCGCCCGCT
>DDBP01000317.1 GCA_002332795.1 Anaerolineales bacterium UBA2029
GGTGCTGGGGGCGGGCGCAGCCGCCAATCTGTTGCTGGGCGCGCTGAGCCTGGCTGCTCCCCCACGCCTGCTCGCCGCGCTGAGCACTCTGCTGGACGGAGCGCTGGCGGGCGCGTTCTTCTGGGCCTACCGGGGTGCAGGCACACCGTTGCTGGCACTGGGCGCAGCGGCCATCTTGCCCGCGGCCTTCCGCGCTGGCCTGGGAGGGATGCTGCTGGCGCTGCTGCTGGTGACGCTGAGCAGTCTGCCCGGCGCACTGCTCGACCCGCTCACCGGCAAGTCACTCGCTCACTGGGCGCTGAATCTGCTCCTGCTGGGCAGTCTAGGGGCGCTGGGCTGGGCCATACGGCGTAGCCTGCGCGAGATGAGCTGGGCGGAGCGGCTGGACGAAGCGCACCGCCTGCGCGCTGCCCGCGAACGAGCGCGCGCCATCTACGAGATGGCCAATGCACTGAGTGCCTCGCTGGATCACCGCCGCGTGCTCGAAGCGGCCCAGGGCATTGGCACGCTGGCTCTGCGCGACGAACTGGGGCCAGAAGTACGCCTGATCAGCGCTGTGCTGCTCTTCCAGGGCGAGGATCACCTGTTGCGCGTAATCACGGCGCAGGGCCTGACCCGCGCCGACGCCACGGTCGCTGTGCCGGGCCGACAGGGCGTGTTGGGGCTGGCGCTCAACAGCGCGACCCCCGTTTTCGGCGGCGACGGCAACCGCGACCCGGAACTGAGCTATTTTGTCGCCTTTCAAGAGGCCAAGTCGGTGCTGGCGATCCCGCTGCGGGCGGGCATTGACGTGTATGGGGTGATGGTCTTCGGGGCCGACCGCCCCAACGCCTTCTCCGACGAACATCTGGAACTGATGACAGCCATCGGCACGCAGTCGGCGCTGGCGCTGCAAAACGCCGTGCTCTACCAGAACCTGTTGCTGGAAAAAGAGCGCATCGTCGAGGTGGAAGAGGACGCCCGCAAGAAGCTCGCCCGCGACCTGCACGACGGCCCTACGCAGACCGTCGCAGCGATTGCCATGCGCATCAACTATATTCGCCGCCTGGTAGAGCGGCAGCCTCAGCAGGCGCTGGAAGAACTGTGGAAGATCGAAGAACTGGCGCGGCGTACCACCAAAGAAATCCGTCACATGCTCTTCACGCTGCGCCCGCTGGCCCTGGAAAGCAAGGGGCTGCTGGCCGCGCTGGAACAGCTCGCCGAGAAGATGCGCGACACCTACGACACGACGGTGCTGGTCGAAGGCTCGCCCGACGTCGAGCGCCTGCTGGACGCCAACGCGCAGGGTGTGCTCTTCTACATCGCCGAAGAAGCGGTCAACAACGCCCGCAAGCACGCGCAGTCCAACCATATCTGGGTGCGGCTGCTGGCTGAAAACGGCGCGGTAGCCGTCGAGATCGAAGATGACGGAGTAGGCTTCGACCTGCAGGCCGTGGGGACAGGCTACGAACAGCGCGGCAGCCTGGGCATGATCAACATGCGCGAACGCGCCGAGCTGATCCAGGGCACCCTGCACATTGACAGCGCCCCCGGCAAAGGCACGCGCATTCGCGTACTGGTGCCCCTGAAGGCGAGCGCCGCTTCCGGCGAGGAACAGGACGCCGCCCCGCCGCTGGAGTTACAGAGTCACCGCACGGTGAACCGCACGCCAGGGCGGGGGATCAAACCATTGCCTGCGCAGCGGAAGGGTGCAGAGACGCCGCGCAAACCCGTCACCGGGCCGCTGCGCCCCCTGCCGCCGCGTAGCCGAACCGGCACTCCCAGACCTCAGCCGCCCCCGCCTGATACCGACACAGAAAAGGGGCCATAGCTGGCCCCTGGGCATGGCGCGAAAAACGCTCTACAGGAAAAACGACAGGATCACCAACACGACCATGAAAGCAGCGGCTACCGTGGCCATGCTCTTCAGGTCGGCCAGCACATACGCATACTCGCTGCGCAGGTCCGCCGGACCGCGCGTCCTGGTCACCGGGCGGGCTACTGCTTCAGCCGCGCGCGGAGCCTGCGCCTGTGCGACAGGCTGCGGTTGCTCCGGCAATTGACCTGCGCGCTGCAACTCGCGCCGCGCGCGCTCCAGCGTTTCGTCGGGCAGATTGGGTCGGCGCACTTTCTTCGCCATAGGACGTTGCCAGTCTCCTTTGCAAAGGTCACCTGTTCAGGCGACCCCCAGTGTACCACAAACAGCCGCTATCGTCCGCTATCTGTCAGTTTGCCGAAGACCACCATGCGCATATTGTCCACCCGGTAGGGATGGCAGGTGATCAGCGTCACGATCGGCTCGTTGCCCCGTTCCAGGACGCGCACTTCGGTTGGCGCGACCACTTCCTTGTCGAAGACGACGTAAGTATACCAGCGCCCATCGTTGGCCTGCACGCGAATTTCGTCGCCTGGTTCCAGATATTGGATGTCGCGGAAGATTTCGCCGTAGATGTCGTTGTGCGCGGTCAAGACCATGTTGCCGCTCTCGCCGGGATTGGCGCTGCCCAGGAAATGCCCGACGCCCTTTTGCAGGCTGTACCAGTCGTCGCCGCCGTAGATCGAGGCGTCTACCTGCACGCGCGGCGTGTTGATGACGATGCGCACGGGGTTACTCGGCTGCGGCGTGACGCGCTCGGCCCTGGGCGCGGTGAGCTGAGCCATGGCCACCGGGCGAATGCTGGCGGGCAGCTCTTCCAGGTTGAACGCGCCTTCGCCGCCAGTCACGTCCGGGGAATAGTGGCCGCCGGGCAGCACATAATCCGACAGGCGCACGCTCAGTTCTGGCAGGGGGGTCGGCGTGGCTCGCAGGGCCTCGGCCTCGCGCTGAATATCCGCCGATTTCTGTTCCAGCGCCTCGATGCGATCGCTTTCCAGGATGATCAGGTACGCGCCGGCGATCAGCACCGCGATCACGCCCAGCACCGCCGCAACCTCCACCATCAGTAACAGCGTGTCCCACGCGGCGCGGCGACGCGAACGAACCCGCGCAGAGGACGCCGCTGTGCTCGTCACGGTCACCGGCTCGGCAGGGCGCGGCGGTGGGGGCGGCAATTCGTCCTCAAAGCGCGGTACGTCGTCGGTGATGTCGTAGGTGAGCGGCGGCTCTGGGGGCGGAACGTCCCCGGCGGCCTCGTGTTGCTGAGGTGGGGGTGGGGGCGGTTCTGGCGGCGCGTCGAGCGGCGCAGTCAGGGGCACGCGGCGGCCCTGCGTGCCCAGCTTCTGCAGCCGGGCCTGACGGGCCTCGCGCTTGCGAATGGCAAGAATGCGCTCCAGTTCTTCGATGGATAGCTCGTCAACGGGTCGTCTGTCGCGCATGGAACCGATCCTGCATTCCCCACTAAAACCCGGAATGAACGGACACCCTTTGCACGCATCCCTGAGTATAGCACGACTCTGAGGGCAGGCGCGGGGTACAGGCGGGGTGACAGAAACAGGCTGGGGGTGAGGTGAGCTTGTGATGGCCGCCCGTCCTCTCGCCCCGCTGTTCAGAAACCGAGCGATGCTCCGCCGTCTATCAGAATCGTCTGGCCGCGGATCATGAAGGCTTCTGGCGAGCACAGAAACGCCACCACGCCCGCCACGTCCTCGGCGGTGAGCAGTTGTCCGGCGGGGGTGCGGGTCAGCGCGTAGGTGAAGCGCTCCTCGAAGTGCTCGCGCATGCCGGGGAAGTGTTGCAGCGCGTCGGTGCGCACCATCCCCGCCGACACCGCGTTGACCACGATGCGCAGCGGGGCCAGTTCCACCGCCAGGTAGCGCGTCACCGCTTCCAGCGCCGCTTTGGACGCGCCCACCACCACGTATTCTGGCAGCACGCGCTGCGCCCCGATGCTGGAGACGTTCACAATCGCGCCACCGCCCCGCTCCGCCATGATCGGCGCGGCGCGCTGAGCCAGGAACAGCGCCGCCCGCGCGTTGATGTTCATCGTCCAGTCCCAGCCTTTGACGCGCTGTTCCAGCACCGGGCGGTTGTAGCCGGACGCCGCGTTGTGGATCAGGATGTCCAGACCGCCCAGGGCCGCGACCGACTCGTCCACCAGCCGTTCGAGTTCGTCCGCCTGACCCACGTCTGCGCGCACCACGTGCGCCTGCCGCCCCAGGGCACGGATGGCCGCGGCGGTCTCTTCGGCGGGGGCGCGGTTGCGGAAGTAGTTCACCACCACGTCGGCCCCCTCGGCGGCCAGGCGCAACGCAATGGCCTTGCCAATCCCGCGCCCGCTGCCTGTGATCAGCGCGACTTTGCCCGCAAAGCGGGCGGGTGACTGCTGCATAGGGCTGCTCCTCTCACAGCGGTTGGATTTCGATGGTGTCGAGCGCCAGCCATTGCGGTTCCAGCGTCGCCAGCAGACCGAAGCTCAATCGTCCCTGCGGGGTGACTACCGCGTACTGATTGTCCAGCCAGGCGATGAAGCCCAGCGGTCCGCGCGGCGCGCAGGGCGCTTCGTGCACTGTCGCCCCGTCTACGGCGAAGTGCACGCGATCGGCGTGCCATTCCAGCGTGTAGGTATGCGGTTCGTCCAGGCGGACGGGCAGCAACGCTTCCGACACGGCCATCGCCCGTTGCGCCAGCGGCCACAACGCCTGATAGAGCTGAGCCGAGCGCATCAGCAGGAAGCCCGGCAGGGCCAGCGGGAGCAACGCCGCAAACGACAGCCGCGCCGCATCTATGGTGGCCGCTTTCCAGCCCCAGCCGGGCACGTCGCGGGCCAGCGCCATGTTGCTGGGCGGCGAGGCGAAGAAGAACCACACGGCGCGCGGGAGACGCGGCCACTTGCGCCAGCCGGGGACGAACGGCTCGTTCCACAGGCCGAAGCCCGCCGTACCCCTGAGACTTCCGGCGTCGTGCGAGGCCCAGGCGCGCACCGTCAGGCGCAGGGGCGGTCGCCAGGGAAATGCCCAGCGCGGCAATCCCGCGTAATCGCTGATCTGCGCGTCGCTATACTGATGAACGTCCGCCAGACCGAGCGTGCAGCGCAGCAAGCCGTCTCCCAGCTTCAGCGAGCCGCTGCCGCTCGTCCAGGGATGCCAGCGCGGAGCGAGCGCCGGTCCGTCGAACGTTTCGATCACCGCGGACGTGCTGCTGCTCACAGATAAATTGCTCTCATCCCTCACGCTTCTGCCAGCGCTCCCACCGACCGCAGATGTTCCCACAGGGTCTGGCGGAACGCTTCTGGCAGTTCACGATGAATGGCGTGTCCACAGTCAAACAACACCAGCCGCCCCTGTGCGGTGCGGGACACGAATTCGCGGGCGACGTGCTCCGGGTTGAGCGCGTCATGACGGCCCAGCATCAGCAGCAGCGGACAGGCGATCTCGTGCGCCCGGCTCAGGCTGACGTCACCGCCGCTGTCTATGATTTGCTTCATGGCCGTCACCCAGCCCAGCACCATGCGCTCGATATGCTCCGGCCCGTGCAGGGCGCGCAGGTTGTCATCTACCCAGGTGGGCGGCCACTTCTGCTGCACCAGCGGGCGCAGTTCCGGCGGGAAATAGCCCACCGCGCCCCACGCCGCCACCGATTGCACCAGGTCGGGGCGCAGGATGGGCAGCAGCAGCGCCACTTCGCCCCCATCGCTGAAGCCCACGATATGCGCCTGCGAAATTCCGAGCGCGTCGAGCCAGGCGGCCACGTCTTCGGCATCGCGACGGTAGAAGTCGCGCGGATAGGTGCGCGGCTTGGGGCCAGAGCGCCCATAGCCCCGTCGGCTGAGGGCCAGCACGCGGCAATGGGGCCGCAGCCAGGCGATCTCCGGCGCGAAGGTGTGATCCCACGCCCCCAACCAGCCGTGAATCAGCACGACGGCGGGCCTGTCACCGCCGGTATCTTCATAATCAATCGTCGCGCCGTTGACGGACATGATGGGCATGGTTCACTCCGGCACTGGCTCAGGGGTCGAATCGGACAGGTAGGGGGCGAGTTCTTGGCGCAGATTCGTTTCTGGTCGGAAGAGGAGGGCGTGCATCCCTACGGCCTGCGCCGCACGCACATTGGCCAGCGTGTCGTCAATGAGCACGGCTTCGCGCGGCGCGACGCGCAGTTCGTGCAGAGCCACGCGATAGGCGGTCGGGTCGGGCTTCATCACGCCGATCTGTGCCGAAACGAGCACCGGGTCGAACAGGTCGCGGATGCCCAGCTCGCGCAGGCGGTTTTCCAGTTGCAGGGATTCGTTGCACAGCATGGCCACGGTGTAGCCCTGCTGACGCAGTTCGCGAATGTAGTCCAGCACGCGGTAGTTGAGCCGGTCGCCGCTGAAATAGTCGCGGCGCAGTTGGCTGATGTCGTCGCCGCGCATGTAGAGCAACTCGGCCACTCCGCGCCAGTATGCTGCCTCCGAGATGCGCCCCAACTGCGCCTGTATCCACAGGTCGCTGTGATGCACGGCGCGTTCCACGCTACCGATGGGCAACCCCAGGCGGGTATCCCAGGCGTGACGCGGGCTGTAGTCCTCGGTGCGCACGATCACGCCGTCGAAGTCGAAGATAAGCGCTTTGATCATGGTCTTGTGTGTTAAAATCTCCTCAGGAGGAGCCGCCAAGACACCTCAACAAGCATAACGAACTGGGGCGTGAATTACCAATGACCACCCCAACTGCCACCACCCGACCGTTGCCGGGCCGCCGGGCGCGACCGTTGCGCTTCTATCAGCGCTGGTGGATTCTGGCCAACACCATGACCGACGGCCTGCTGCAACATCTGTGGTGGGCCATTGATCGCTTCTCCAAGCACGGCCCGCGCGAGTCGGCAGCGCTGGCCTACTATGCCACTTTCTCGCTATTCCCGCTGCTGATCCTGCTGATCATCGTCATCGGCACCTGGCTGGGACCTGCCGCCGCCCGTAATCAGATAGACGGCGTGCTGCGAGTCTTTCTGCCCGCTTCTACGGCCAACTTTCTGCAGGACAGCATCGCCGAGACGCTCAATCAGCGCGGTTCGTTCGGCGCGGTCGCTGGTATCTCGCTGCTGTGGTCGTCGCTGGGGTTTTTCTCCAGCCTGTCGTCGGCGCTCAGCCGCACTTTCCGCGACGAAAAGGGCTACAACACCTGGAGCGGGCGGCTGATCGGGCTGGGGATGATGGTGGCGCTGGGCGTACTGCTGGCGGCTTCGCTGGCAACCACGCTCGTCTTCAATCTGCTCGACCTGATCATCTTCGGCTCGCTGTCGTGGCTGACGGCTACCTCGCTGGTGGTGCCCTTCAGCCTCAGCGTGGCGATCTTCGCTTTCCTGTACCGCTTCATCCCCCGCCGACGGGTGCGCTGGGATGCCATCTGGGTGGCGGCGTTGCTGGGTGGCAGCGCCTGGGAAATTGCCAAGCGCCTGTTCACCTGGTACCTGGACAACCTGGCCTCCTATAGCCTGGTGTACGGCTCGGTCGCCACGATGATCGTGTTGATGTTCTGGGTCTACCTGACCGGCATCATCATCCTGCTGGGCGGCGAGGTGTGCGTGGCGCTCGACGACTGGATGAGCAAGCGCTCGGTGCACAGCCCGGAACTTTCCAGCGCCGACCGTGGGGAAGACTGAGCCGACGCGCCTGGCTGCTCCATGCCTGGTTCGAAGCCAGACAGAAAATCAAGAAATATAGTAGACTGCCTGACAGTCTTGTGTGCTCTTTTTGTGCAATTACGCTTTTGACAACCGGTTTGCGGACGCGGTACGCTTGAAATGCCTGACCGCACGCCAGAAACACTTATTGAGCCGACCATGCGCGTTGAACTGAGGAATATTAACAAGTCATTCGGCCCGATCCGCGCCAACCAGGATATTTCGCTGACCTTCGAAGGGGGGCGCATCTACGCCATCCTGGGCGAGAACGGCGCGGGCAAGAGCACCCTCATGAAGATCATGTCCGGCTATCAGTCCGCCGACAGCGGGATGATCCTGGTGGACGATCAGCCGGTCGAGTTACACGCTCCCACCGACGCCATCGCTCATGGCATCGGCATGCTCTACCAGGACCCGCTCGACTTCCCGCCCTTCACCGTCCTGGAGAATTTCGTCGCTGGCAGGCCAGGGGGCTTCTTGCCCGATCTGGAAAGCGCGCGCCGCGCCTTCCTGGAACTGGTCGGGCGCTTCGGCTTCGCGCTCGACCCCGATGCCTATGTGGATATGCTCACCATCGGCGAGCGGCAGCAGCTTGAGATTCTGCGCCTGCTGTCGCTCAACGTGCGCGTGCTGGTGCTGGACGAGCCGACGACTGGCATCAGCGCGGAGCAGAAGAACGCGCTGTTCAGTGTGCTGAAGTCGCTGGCCCGCGACGAGGGCATGACCATCATCCTGGTGTCGCACAAGCTCGAAGACGTGATCGAGCTGTGCGATCACGCCTTTGTGCTGCGGCGCGGACGACTGGTGGGCGAAAAAGAAGTGCCGTGCCCCATCAGTGACCTGGTGGAGCTGATGTTCGGCAAGGTGATCGAGCGGCAGGAGCGAGTCGCTGTGCCCGCCGGACCGCCGGTGCTCATCGTCCAGGACCTGTGCCTGGCCTGCCATCGGCTGACGGTCGAACGGTTGTCGCTGGAGGTGCGCGCGGGCGAGGTGATCGGGCTGGCCGGACTGGATGGCAGCGGGCAGGCCGAGTTCATCCGCGCCTGCACGGGTCTCTATCCGCCGGAAAGCGGGGTGATCCGTATCAACGGGCGCGACATGACACACGCTCCCTATCACGCTTTTCGCCAGGCAGGAGTCGCCTTTCTGCCCGCCGGACGCCTGGAAGAAGGGCTGATTCACGGCATGACCCTCACACAGCATTTCGCCTTGACCTTGCCCGGCAAGGCCCCCTGGGTCAACTGGATACGTGCCCGCCAGGTGACGGACGAGCGCATCCGCCGTTTCAACGTCAAGGGGCGGCCTGGCAGCCCCGTGCAGACGCTCTCCGGCGGCAATCAGCAACGCTTCGCCCTGTCGCTGTTGCCAGAGCAACTGAAGCTGCTGTTGCTGGAGCACCCGACGCGCGGCCTGGACGTGGAGAGCGCCAACTACATCTGGGAACAACTGCTGGCCCGTCGCGCTGAGGGCACGGCCATCGTCTTCATCTCCGCCGAACTGGACGAGATCGTCACCTACAGCGATCGCATCCTGGTCTTCTTCGGCGGACGGGTGACTCTGGTGGACGATCCGGCGCACATGACGGCCAGCCGGCTGGGTGAACTCATTGGCGGGAGGGTGTGAGCATGGCTTCGACGGCCCGGCAACGGGTGTCGCCCGTCCCTGGCTGGCGGGCAGAAATGCTGTGGCGCGCAGCGCTGGACCTGCTGCCAGCGGCGCTGGCTCCCCTGGTGGGCATCGTCGTCGCGTTGCTGATCATCGTGCTGATCCTGGAATGGCAGGGAGCCGATCCGCAGGTAGCCTGGCGCTACGTCTATGAGGGCACGCTGGAATCGGCGGCCAAACGCGCCGACCTGGTGGCCTTCTGGATGCCGCTGGCGATCACCTCCTTTGGTCTGGTGCTCACCTATACCGCCGGTCTGTGGAACATTGGCGTCGAAGGGCAATTGATCATGGGGGCCATTGGCGCTACCTGGGCCGTGCGACTCTTTGCCGAGAGCAAGAACCCGCCGTTGGGCCTGGCCATGGGGCGTGATGGCATTCTGACGGCGTGCTTCGTCTTCGCCGCTGTCGCCGGGGCGCTGTGGGCGACGCTGGCCGCGCTGCTCAAGACGCGCGGCGGCGTCAACGAAATCTTCGGCGGCGTGGCGCTCAACTTCATCGCGCAGACGTTCAACATGTACCTGATCTCCAACGGCGGCCCCTGGCAACCGCCTGGCAGCCGTGCGACAGAGACAGCGCGCTTCCCGGAGATCGCGCGCCTGCCGGTATTCGAGGAGTATCGCCGGCTCAGCCCGACGACGATCTACCTGACGATCGCCGCCTTCGTCGTGGTCTTCCTGATCATGTATGTCTCGCATTGGGGGTTGCAATTGCGCGCGCAGGGTAAGAATCGCAAGTCGGCTTTCTTGCTGGGCGTGCGCACCGAACGCAACACGGTGCTGGCGATGGCCCTGTGCGGCGCGATGGCCGGGCTGGCCGGGGCCTTCCGCGTGCTGGCCCCCGACGTGATCAAGCTGACGGCGACGCCGTCGGGCGGGATGGGTTTCCTGGCGATTCTGGTGGTGCTGCTGGCGTCTGTGTCGCTGGTGCTCACGCCGTTTGTCTCGTTTGTGTTCGCCGTGCTCTCCAAGGGCGGGCAGCGTCTGGAGAGCGGTTTTCAGTGGGACTACGGGCTGACGCTCGACCGGTCGCTGGTGCGGGTGTTGCAGAGCACGGTCGTGTTGATGGTGGTGTTGGCCTTCGGGGTGCGCAACCGCTTCTTCCCGCCGCGCAGCGCGCAGCCGGAGGCTGAGGATGAAGAAGAAGTTGACCGAACCTGAGAGCTATGCCTGCAGTACGTTGGGAATACCTCACCGTCTATCTATCTGGCGCACTCGACTTTCCGGAGGCCGTAGGCCGGGCTGAGCAACTGATCTGGGCGGGCAAGTCGCTCACCCAACAACTGAACGAACATGCCGCGCAGGGCTGGGAGATCATAGACTTGCGCTGGCTTTCGGAACTGGAGATGATGGTCACTTTTCGCCGCCCCCGGCCCTCTGCGCCGCGCACGCGCTCGGGCTCCCGGAGCGGTGGTTGAAAGTAGCTGAACGAGGCGACGATGACCGGTTTGGAAAGCACTCTCCGCGGGATCGTCCGCGCGGCGGCCCCCATTGTCATCGCCGGGCAGGGCGAACTGATCACCGAACGCTCCGGCGTGATCAACCTGTCGCTGGACGGGACGATCATGCTTTCGGCCATGACCGCGCATGTGATCGTGCGCGAGACGGGCAGTCTGCCGCAGGCGGTATTGGCCGCCATGCTCGTCGGCGCGGCGGTGGCGTTCATTGTGGTCTTCTCCAGCATCGGCCTGCGGCTCAATCAGGTGGCGGTGGGATTTGTGCTCACCATCCTGTGCGCCGACTTGGCCATTTTCCTGGGCAAGCCACATTTCAATCAGCCGGGCAAGGAAATCCCGCACATGCCGATCCCCCTGCTGAGCGATATTCCGCTGCTGGGGCCGGTGCTGTTCGATCACAACCCGCTGATCTACTTCAGCCTGCTGCTGACCGTGCTGGTGTGGTTCTACATCTACCGCACGCGCCCCGGCCTGACGCTGCGCAGCATCGGCGAGCAGCCCGAAGCGGCCTTCGTGCGCGGCACGCCGGTCAACCGGTTGCGCTATGTCTATACCCTGGTGGGCGGGGCGTTGGTGGGGCTGGCCGGAGCGACCTACTCTCTGTCGGTCAAGCTGGGCTGGAAGGAAGACCTCAGCGGCGAGGGCTGGATCGCACTGGCGATTGTCATCTTCGGGCTGTGGATTCCCTGGCGTGTGGCGCTGGGCGCTTATCTGATCGTCGGTCTGCGCTCGATCGCCATTGATCTGCAGGACAACAAGGTGATTGACCTGCCCGCGCAGATTGTCAACATGCTGCCCTGGTTCCTGATGATCCTGACCCTGCTGCTGGCGACCAGCGGTGTGCTGACGCGCCTGGATCGCTACACGCCGGAGCGCTTCCGCCCCTACGTGCGGCGCTTCACGCGGGCGGCTCCGCCCCGCGCCCTGGGCACGACGTTCGAGAAACACTGAGAAGCCCGGTCTTGCTAACGCGCCTGGAGTACGTGTTCAGGGGTGGACGGCTCTTGAGCGCATCATGAACAGGAAGCTGTCCT
>DDBP01000402.1 GCA_002332795.1 Anaerolineales bacterium UBA2029
AAAGTTAAGTGTTCGAGAGGCACTCAGTGGCTGTCCTCCCTCACTCCACCCCCGCCCGCGTCCACTGACCGTTGACGATGCGCCAGATGCCCAGCGGATTGGCGTTCTGCAGGGCGGGGGGCAACAGCGCATCGGGCACGTTCTGGAAGGCCACCGGGCGCAGGAAGCGCCGGATCGCCGTCATGCCCACCGATGTGGTAGCAGGAGCAGTCGTGGCCGGGTAGGGGCCGCCGTGCTGCATGGCATAGACCACTTCCACGCCCGTCGGGAAACCGTTCCACACGATACGCCCCACTTTGTCGCGGACACGGTCGGCCAGCGTCGCCGCGACACCCCATTCGTCCGGCGCGGCGTGAATGGAGGCAGTCAGATGTCCGTGTAACGCGCCCGCCGCCGCGAGCATTTCCCCTTCGTCCGCGCACAGCACCACCAGCGTCACTGGGCCGAAGTGCTCGCTCTGCAGGGCCGGGTCGGCGATGAAAGCCGCGGCGGTGGTCTGTAGCACGGTGTTGGCGAAGCAATAGCCCCCGCCCGGCACAATCTCGCCGCCGATCAGGCACTCGACGCCGGGGTGAGAGAGCGTCTCCGCCACGGCCCCCGCCAGCCCGCGCTCGATCTGCGCGTTGAGCAAGACGCCCGGCTCGCGGGCCGCCATGCGCTCGCAGACCATGCCCACGAACGCTCGCCCCTCCGCCGTATCCGGCACGAAGAGCAACCCCGGATTGGTGCAGAACTGCCCCGCGCCCAGCGTCACCGAAGCGACCAGCCCCTCGGCCAGCGCCGCGCCGCCATCCCGGATCGCGCCGGGCAGGAAGAAGACCGGGTTGACGCTGCCCATCTCGGCGTAGACGGGGATCGGGCGGGCGCGGGCAGCGGCGGCATCGAACAGCGCCCGCCCTCCGCGCAGCGAGCCGGTGAAGGCCACCGCCTCGATGGCCGGATGGCGCACCAGCGCCTGCCCCACCTCCACCGACGCTCCCTGCACCAGTGAGAAGAATCCGGCGGGGAAGCCCTGCGCCTCGACCGCCCGGTTGACCGCCTGTGCGGTCAGTTCGGAGGTGGCCGGGTGACTGGGGTGCGCCTTGAGGATCACCGGGCAGCCCGCGGCGAAGGCCGAGGCGGTGTCGCCCCCGGCCACGGAAAAGGCCAGCGGGAAGTTGCTGGCGGCGAAGACTGTCACCGGCCCGATGGGAAAGAGCATCCGGCGAATATCCGGACGCGGGGTGGGCTGTCGGTTGGGCAGCGCCGTGTCAATGATCGCCTCCACATACGATCCCTCGCGCAGCAGGGCGGCGAAGGCGCGCAACTGACTGGTGGTGCGGGCGCGCTCTCCCGCCAGACGGGGGAGGCCCAGCGCCGTCTCACGGTCGGCGGTTTCCAGCAACTCGTCGCCCAGCGCCTCGATCTCCGCGGCCACCCGATCCAGCAGGTCGGCCAGGCGGCGCGCGGGGTAGTTGCGCGTCTCGGCGAAGGCGTCGGCTGCCGCGCGGACGGCGCGATCGATCTCCTCCGGCGTTGCCTCGTAGAAGACAGTGTCACCGGGGGCGCGACGGCGCGGATCAATACTGCGGAAAGTGATCGTGCCGTCGTGACTGAATTGCCCGGCGATGAGGTTGTGTCCGGTGATGGGCATGGTCGTGTGCTCCAGCGTGATCGGTCTCCAGCGTTCGGTTTTTCAGTGATGTGAAGGCGACGAGACTGCGTGCCGCCTTTTCCACTCTATCACAAAGGAAAGGCTGATCGTCCCCCGCCGCACAACGTATCTCATGGAGGAAAAACCCGCGAAGCGGAGGGAAAAGCTCACAAGGCCCTCTTGATAAGTTTCGCACACATTTCCCATCAATTGCGAACTGGCAAAGCCATCCCGTCCATTGGTATGCTAGGGATGACTCCGCTGAGGGGGAGTTTCTCCAGGGGACAGCATCATGCCAACGGTGTTGATCGTGGACGATCACCAGGTGGTGCGGCGCGTCGTGCGGCACGCCCTGCAACCGCTGGCCCTGGACGTGATCGAGGCCGAAGATGGGCACGCGGCCCTGGCCCTGGCCGCCTCCTACAGCGTAGACCTGGTGCTGGTAGATACCAACCTGCCCGACCAGGACGGCTTCAGCCTGCTGCAACGGCTGAAAGAGCTGCCTCACCTGGCCGCCGTCCCGATGATCATGCTCTCGTCAAGCGGGGGAAACGACGAAGAGATGCGCGCCTGGGAAGCCGGCGCAGCGGGTTTCCTGAGCAAACCTTTTCACACGCAGACTCTGCGCGAGGCCGTGTTACACGCTCTGAGCACTGGCTGACGCCGGGCGCACCCACTGCCGGACGGTCGTTCGCAGTGCGTCGAGCGCGATGGGCTTGGTCAGCACTGCATCCACACCAGCCGCCCGCAGACGCGACTGTGCCGCTTCGTCGCCGAAGCCCGTGATCGCCACGATGGGCACGTCGCTGTTGGGGCCGTTCAGCGCGCGGACGGCGCGCACGACCGTCAGGCCGTCCATATCCGGCATGTGCATGTCCAGCAGGATCAGCCCGAAACGCTCCTGGGCCAGGCGTTCCAGGGCCTCTCGCCCGCCCGTCACCGTGACGACCTCATAGCCGCTCTGGGCCAGCACCCGCGCCGTGAACTGCCGGGTGACCGGGTCGTCGTCGGCGACCAGCACGTGCCCGTGACCGACGGGGGCAGCTTCTGCAGAAGGCACGTTCGGCGTCTGACGGCGCTGCGTCGGCTCGGCAGACGCTTTGGGCAGCGGCAGGGTGAGCGTGAACTCGAAAGTGCTACCCTGGCCGGGTTCGCTATGCACCTGGATATCGCCGCCCATCAGGCGCACTAACTGACGGCTGATGGCCAGTCCCAGCCCGGCCCCACCGCGCGCGCGGGGGACGGAGCCGTTGCCCTGCACGAAGGCGTCGAACAGCCGCCCGATCTCCGCGCGGGCAATGCCGATGCCCGTATCGCTCACCTGGAAGCGCAGGCGGCATTGACTGTCGTTGGCGCTGGCCAGGTGCACGGAAATATACACATCGCCTTCCTGGGTGAACTTCAGGGCATTGTCCACCAGGTTGCTCAGCACCTGCGACAGCCGCGCCGGATCGCCCAGCACCTGCGCGGGCACGTTGTCGTCCACGTAGGCGATCAGGTCGAGTTGTTTTTCCAGGGCCAGAGGCGCATAGCGATCCTTGACTTCGGCCACCAGCGCGCGCACGTCCAGCGGATGGCTCTCCAGGGCGATGCGCCCGGCTTCCAGTTGTGAGAAGTCGAGGATATTGTCAATCAACTGCAGCAGGCTGACCGCGCTTTGATAGGCATCTACCGCAAAGCCCCGCTGCTCCTCATCCAGGCGCGACTCCAGCAGCAGTTCCAGCATGCCCAGCACGGCGGTCATGGGCGTGCGAATCTCGTGACTGATATTCGACAGGAACTGACTCTTCAGGCGCACCAGCCGCAACGCCTCGTCGCGGGCGCGCATCATCTCGCGCTCGGTTTGCTGACGTTCGAGCACGCGGGCGTAGCTTTCGGCGACCGTGCGCAGCGTGGCGATCAGTTCCGGCTCCCAGGCGCGCGGACCATGCACGTCTTCCAGGCTGACGAACCCTTCCAGGCGCGTCTTGCCGTAGATGGGCAGCACCACCAGGCTGGCGACGCCCTGAGTCAGGAAGAACGCCTGGATATCGGCGGGCAATTCAGCCACCTCCTGCGCGGCGATGATGCCCTGTTGATGCAGCACCGGCGACCACGAAGGCATGAGGTCGTCGTAGGGTATGCCCTGGCGCTGGTAGAGCAGCGAGGGCACGCCCGCGGCGCACCATTCGTGCGTGTTGTCCATCACGCGCTGATCGAGCCGGTAGCGGAAGATGCAGGCCCGCGAGACAGCGAAGAATTCGCCCACCTGCTGCAACACCTGGGCGATGGTGTCTTCTGGATCGTCACTGCGCATGAAGCTGGCGGAGATGGTGCGGTTGAGCTGTTCGACGGCCAGCAGATGTTCCTGCCGCTGCTGCGCGCGCACGCTCTCGGTGACATCGTTGATGACCAGCGTATAGCCGATCAGCTCCACGCGCGGGCTGATCAGCGGCGACACCCGCCCTGTGTAGTAGCGGCGCTGCCGATCGACCAGCAGGCTGTATTCGAACTGATCGGTTTGCAGCGTGCTGGAGACCCGCTCCAGCGTGCGGGCCAGGGGCGTCACCAGTTCCGGCGGCAGGACTTTGTGGAAAGGCTTACCCACCAGCGCTTCGGGCGGCGTGATCGGCGTATCGTGCGCCACATCTGCGCCGGAGTGATAGACCAGGATGCGCCCGTCCAGGTCTATGGAGACGACCTGATCTTCCAGCGAGGCAATGAGCGAGCGCAGTTGCTCTTCGCTGCGGCGCAGGGCTTCTTCGGCCCGAAGCTGCTCGCTGATGTCGCGCACGAAGCCGGTGAACAGGCGTTGTCCGCCCAGCCACACTTCGACGACAGCCACGTGCAGGGGGACGCCCGTCCCGTCTCTGCGCCGACCGGTCAGCTCGCGCCCGCGACCGATCACCCGCTGCGTGCCGTCAGACAGCATATCGGCGACGGCGGGTTCGTGACCCTTCAGCAGTTCTGGCAACAGCACGCCGATACTCTGGCCGATCACGTCTTCGGGGCGGTAGCCGAAAATGCGCGCCGCCGCCTGATTGAACGATTCGATCGCTCCCGCTTCGTTGAAGGTGATGATGCCCTCTGCCGCCGTCTCGACGATGGCCTGCAGGCGCGTCTCTTTGTCGCGCAGGGCGGCCTCGGCCTGCTTCTGTTCGGTGATGTCGAAGAGGGAGATCACCACCGCGTAGGGGTGAGTGTCGCCGGGCAGGAAGACCGGCTCGGTATTGACAGACACCCAGGTCAGCGTCTCGTCCGGCTTGTAAATGCCCAGGATCACGTGCGCCTGCGGTTGACCGGTGCGCAGCGTGATCATGGCTGGCTGGAAAGGACCGGCAAAGGGGGTGCCGTCTTCGCGCACCGCCCGCCAGCGCGGGTCGAGCGGAGCGCGGCCCATCATCTGATCGAGCGACAGCCCCAGGATGCGCTCGGCGCTGGCGTTGCTGGCGCGGATGACGCCGTCGCGATCTTGCAGGATGATGCCTTCGGACAGGGCCGCGACCACGGTGCGGTAGCGGGCCTCGCTTTCGCGCAGGGCGCGCGCCGTCTGCTTGTGCGCGGTGATGTCGGTGCAGTACACGTTGGCCCGCTCGCCACCGGCGCTAGGCACGAACTTACAGGCGTAGGTGCGCGTCCCGGCGTGCCACTCGACCTCGACGATCTGCTCGCCTTCCAGGGCCTTGCTCAGCGCGGGCAACCACTCGTCGGGCACGGTCACCGTGTAGCCCTGCCCGCTGAGCATGGCACGCGCCGCCCGGTTGCGATAGAGCACCTGACCATCCCGATTGGCGCTGAGCACCGGATTGGGATTCTCGTCGGTCAGGGCGTCGGGCAGCAGACTTTTTTCTCCGGCAGTCATGGTGCAGTCCTGACAGGCTGATAGTCGGCAGGAGAGCGGGCGATGCAGGCCAACCACACGCCATTCGCCGTGTCACACGGACGACGCACCCCGCCCCCTTGATCTTCCCCCCACCCTTTATGTTACCAGGGATACCCTTATCTGGCGAACCGGGTTTGAGTTGCAGGAGATCGCGAGCGTGGAGGGAAGGGCAAAGCAGGCCAATCCTCGTGCCCTTGTTGTGACTTCTGGCACTGGGCATGGGGTTGGCACGGGCGTACCATTGGTGCGATATTCTCATTGTGAAGGAGTTCACAAATGGCATACGGCTTCCTGATGGCCGGAGCCGTGATCTGCGCGGCTCTGGCTATTCGCGCACGCCAGTTGATCGCGGCAGCACTATGGCTGGCGGGCAGCAGCGCCCTGGTGGCACTGGCGCTCTACCTGCTGGGCGCGCATCAGGTGGCGGTGATCGAGTTGAGCGTGGGCGCAGGGCTGGTGACGGTGCTGTTCGTCTTCGCCATCAGCATCGCTGGCGACGACGCACTCAGCAAGCGCGAGTTCATGCCCAACGGTCTGGCTGTTGGCGCAGTCGTGACTTTCTGCGCGCTGCTGGCCTGGCAGGCGCTCCCCCTGGAAGCGCGCCCGACGATGACAGACGCAGCGCCTTTCCGACAGGTGCTGTGGTCCGACCGGGCGCTGGACGTGCTGATCCAACTGGTGCTGATCTTCACCGGCGTGCTGTGCGTGCTCGGCTTGCTCAAAGAGACCACCGCCGCTGCGACTGGCAACACACTGCAGGAAGTGCAGGCCGCCGCAAGCCGTTCGTCCAACGGTCGCCGTCCGGCTGAACCCGTGGCGGCGGAACACACAGGCGTTGAGGAGCAGGCGTGATGGACACCGTGGAGATCGTCATGATCGGGGCGTTCGGCCTGGCCGGTGTGGGGCTATACGGGCTGCTGGTCGTGCGTAACCTGATCAAAGTAGTCGTGTCATTGCAACTGCTGGTCAAGGGCGTCTTGCTGGCGCTGGTGGCGGCGGGCAAGGCCAGCGGGCAGGTCGCGCTGGGCGAAAGCCTGGCGCTGACGGTGATCGTCGCCGACACAGTGGTTGCGGTCATCGGGCTGGCCGTGGCCGTGCAGGTACGGCGGGTGAGCGGCACGCTCGATCTGAAGAAGCTAGCCAACCTGCGAGGGTGAGAGAGCATGGCCGCAGTCTTGATCGGTCTGAGCATGGGCCTGCCCTGGCTGGGGGCACTGCTCGTCTGGGCTGCCAGTGACCGTCGCCCAGGGCGACAACACGCGCTGGCAGTGACCTTCTCGCTGCTGGCGGCGCTGGCCGCGCTGGCGCTGATCCTGCTCAACGATAGTGCCGCCGCCCTGCGCCTGGACGCAGGGGGCGTGTTCGGCGAGTTCACCTTCGTGCCGGACGGCCTGGGCGTCTTCCTGGCGGCGGTGGCGACCGTCGTCGGCAGCCTGGCGGTGATCTTCTCCGTGGACTACATGCGCGGCGCGGCGCAACTGGGCCGCTACTACGCGCTGGTGCTGCTCTTCATCGGCGCGATGGTCGGGCTGGTGCTGGCCGGTAGCCTGTTGCTGCTGTTCGTCTTCTGGGAGATGACGGCGTTGTGCTCCTACGCGCTGATCTCCTTCTACAACGACGACCCCAAGGCGGTCGCTGGCGGCATCAAGGCGCTGGTGATGACGCAGATCGGCGGCGTGGGGCTGCTGGCCGGGGCACTGCTGACCTACGCTTACCTGGGCGACACACAGATCAGCACGCTGCTGGCGCGCGGGGAGACTCTGCCCTCTGGCGTGCTGGCGGCGCTGGCCTTCGGCGGGCTGATCGCGGCAGCGGCCAAGTCGGCGCAGGTGCCTTTCCACACCTGGTTGCCAGGGGCGATGGAAGCGCCCTCGCCGGTCAGCGCGCTGATTCACGCGGCGACGATGGTCAACGCGGGGGTGTACCTGCTGGCGCGTTTCTACCCGCTTTTCGAGGGGGTCGAGGGCTGGACGACAGCGGTGACAGTCGTCGGGATGGTCTCGGCGTTGCTGGCGGCGCTGATGGCCACCGTCGCTCACGATCTCAAGCGCGCGCTGGCCTATTCCACCGTCAGCCAACTGGGCTACATGGT
>DDBP01000181.1 GCA_002332795.1 Anaerolineales bacterium UBA2029
AACTGAAGCGAGCCAATCTTAGCGCTTGCATGAGGGGCAACAGAGCGCAGCTAATCAGCTTCAGGCGCTGACGCCCAGCATGGCCCGCAACGCCGCCCGCTGATCGGTCAGTGCTGGGTCGTCGCGCAGCACCGGGCACTCTTCGACGGCGCGCTGTTGCTGCAGCAGGGCGAAGGCGAAGGCCATGCAGGTGCGCTCGCCGCATTGCCGACAGTTGGTCTGCGGCAGCAGCGCCCATACGTCGAGCGGGCGCGGAGCGCGGCGAAGTGTGGTGGCAGGAGTGAGCAGGTGACGGTTTTCCCAGGTGGCGTTGATGGCGTCGGTGAGGGCGGCCAGCAGGGACAGCCCCTCGCTGGCATCCCTGACCTTGGTGATGTAAATCCTGTCCGGATACAGCGTCAGAAACCCCGCCTGACGGCGAAAGGTGAGCGTGCCCGCTGCCGGATTGTAGGTGATCACGTTGGGAAGAGTCGCCAGGAAAGGCAGTACCTCCTCTAGCGTGCGCGAAGGCCGCCCCACCACGATGATCTTGCCCGGCTCGGCCAGGCAAGGGTATGTGCGCTCCAGCGCGATCGACTCCAGATACACACCCGCCCCCTTTCGGCGCGCGATCTCAGGGCTTGAATAGATTGCCCTGTGCCAGGAAAGTGCCTGCCCCAGGCACCTGGATGAGCACCTTTCAACCGCCCTCCAGGGCCTCGCGCACTTTACCTTTGAGATGTTGCCGGAGGAAGGCCAGCGCTCCTTCGGCGTCTTCGTCCATCAGGATGCGCAGCAACTCGATCAGGTCTTCTTCTTCCAGCACCAGGGTGATCGCCTTCTTCATGGGCGACCTCTCTCCCTCGACTGACGCACCAGCGCCTGCTCTTCAACCCGCTGGCCCGATCTCGGCCAGCTTACGTTGCAGCGCGTCAACCTTAGCCCTGGCTCCACGCGCTGCTTCCACGAAAAGCCCGGCTATTGCTGCTTCGTCCACGGTTTGCATGGGCGTCAGCGCTTTGAGTTGCTCCCACGACAGATCGGTCTCCAGGGCCAGCTTCGCTGTGCCCAACATGACCTGAGCGGCTACCCGCCGGGCGTCCCGCTCAGACAGGCCTGCTTCCCGGCCAGCCTGCGTCATCCCTTCCAGAACCGGCAACAGCGAACGCATAGCCGCGCCGCTCAGCCCAACGCACCAGTTCATTTGCTCGTCGCTCACCTCGATCGTCTCGCCCAGCGCAGCAAGCAGCTCTCCAACCAGCGCGCGCGCCTCCGCCGTTACTTCTGCCCCGTAGGCGACCGGATTCAGTCCCTGGCCAACCAGTGAAGGGGCATTGGGCATCACGCGGACAACTGTCACGCCAGAGGGCACCAGTGACTCCAACCAGGACAGGGGCACACCTGCAGCGAAGGAGATCATCACCTGACCGGCGCGCAAGGTCTCGCGCAGACCGCTTAACACGCCTTTGACCGCGCCAGGTGGGGTAGCGATCAGCCAGACGTCGGCGTGACAACCGGAGAGTTGCTCAGGGTTAATCACTGTCAGATGATACGTTGCGGCCAGGGTACGGACGCGGCTCTCGTCGGCGTCACACACGCTCAGCCGGTCGGCGGTCACGCCCGCGTGAAGCAATCGCTCGATCAAAATGCGTCCAATGTTGCCTGCTCCCACCACCAGCCAGTGTTTTTCGGTCAAGACGCTCATACCGGTTCCTTTCGCTCACGGGCACTGCACGAAGCCCTGTGCCCACAGGCATCCCCCACAGGTGGGGAAGCCATTGCCATAGCAATCCTCTTCGTTGGTCTCCGACAGCGGGCAGCCATCGCAGATGGTGCAGGGCGCGAACTCGAACGCCTGCACCCTGGCGCGGAAAGCCACATAAGCCGGGTCGTTCCACAGGTCGCTCAGGCTCCGCTCGTTGATGTTGCCCACGATGTAGCGGCGGGCATAGCGCCCCAGGCCGTTGAGATAGCTGCGATCGCTGTGTAGCAACGGCAGGCACGGGCTGAGTCCACCATCCCAGCCGATGGCCGTCGCCCCGGCCTCGATGAAGGGGCAACGGTCGCTGCTGGCCGTCAGGTGCACGCCGGTGAAGTTGAGATTCCATTGCCCGCACACCGCTTCGTACAGGCCCGGCGAAGCCAGCCGTTCTGCGTCCATCTTGGGCATGAACAGGTCAGGCTGTCGCGGCGAGGGGAAATAGACATCGTTGCTCATGGCATGGGCATAGAGCACTTCGCGGCGCATCTCCGGCGTATGCGGCAGGACGTTGCTCACCATGAAGCGGGTCGCGCCCAGCCGCCGTGCCAGACGCAGCAGCTCCGGCAGGTCAGCGAAGTTGCGCTCCAGGGCCACGAAGACGATGCCGATCTCCGGGGCGGGCAGTTGCGCCGACGGGCGCAGCGAGCGGAAGCGTTCGACGTTGGCCAGCACCTCTGGCAATTGCGCGCCCAGGCGCACGTCGGTATAACTGGCAGGCGTTGCCCCATCCAGCGATACCCAGAGCATATCCAATCCGGCAGCGATCAGGTGTCGCGCCCGCTCTTCGGTGAGCAGCGTCCCATTGGTGATCAGTTCCGCCCGCGCGCCCAGCGCTTTGACCCTCTCCACCATGCCGACGATGTCCGGGTGAAAGAGCGGCTCGCCAAAGCCGCCGAAGAACACCGTCAGCGGCAGGGGAAAGTCGCGCAGACCGTCCACGATGCGCCCGAAGGTCGCCGCGCTCATCTGACCCATCGGCTCGTCCCACACGTTGCGAATGCAGGTGCGGCAGGTCAGGTTGCACAGGCTGGTTGGCTCGATGTAGACCTTGTCCAGGCGGGTGATGGGACGGCGTAGATACCAGCTTTGATCCACCTCGTCTATGTGTACGGTCACGCCAGGGGTCAGGCCCAGCCGCGCGGACAGTTCCGGCGGCAGCACCAGCCGTCCCTGCTCATCCACCATCGCCTGATATTCGCGTCGCTGATTCACGATGTCTCCTCTGGTTCTGGGCAACGCTCAGGAACGCACACCTTCGCTCTACTATCAGTATAACATTCAATAAAAAGAATATAGGCGTTGGCACGAATCGGTTACTGTACTTCAGTATGTTTCGGGGGTGACGTTTGTGACCGCCCGGCAAGAGCCTTCAGCCGCGCAGGCGTCGCCGCAGCAGCCCGCCCAACCAGCGCCATTCCTCCAGCCCCAGCCATTGCGCCAGCGCGTTGAAGGACAGCAGGCCCACGCCGCCCGCGCTCAGCACCAGCAGCGCATGGCCGAAGGGATTGCCGGGCAAATAGTGTTCGCCCAACGCCAGCGCTGCCCAGGTCAGCAGGCCCATCCCGCCCGCCGCTAGCCCTGTCCGCCCGATGGTGAGGCGCAGCCTCTGTCGGCCATAGCCGCCCATGCCGCGTCCCAGCAGGTAGGCCGAGACCGCCGTATGGACCATGTGTTTGACCGAATCGGCGATCATCAGGGCGAAGAAGGAGTACCAGGGCAACAGGTAAAGCGCGACGACCATGTAGGCGATGAGGCTGATCAGCCCCACCACCGCCGGTGTGAAGGTATTCTGCCGGGCGTAGAAGGCGAAGATGAGCAGCAGGTCTACTGCGGCGAAGGGCAGCCCCAGCAGATACAACCGCAGCGCCAGGGCGGTATGGGCCGTGTCTACCGCCGTGAACTTGCCGTGCTCGAAGATCAGCGCCACGATCGGCCCGGCCAGCACGAACAGGCCCACCGTCGCCGGAATGATCAGCACGATCGCCAGGCGCAGACCCTGCCCCAGCGTGTCCTTGAAGTGATGCAGATCGAGGTCGGCGCGGTCAACGGCCTGCCGCGAGAGGGTGGGCAGGATCGCCACCGAGATTGCCAGCGCCACCAGCCCCTGTGGAAACTGGATCAGCGTGGTCGCCCAGGCCATGTAGGAGATGCTGCCTTCGCCCGTGCTGGAGGCCAGATGGTAGGAGAAGGGACGGTTCACCAGCACGTCGAGGGCCAGCGACGCCAGCACCGGCAGGTAGAGCAGCCCGATCCGCCGCACGCCGGGGTGTGTCAGCGCCCCCCGCAGGCGCACCCGCAATGGCACATCGCGCAGGCCGGGCGCTTGCAGGCTCAGTTGCACCACCGCACCAACCAGCCATCCCATCGCAGCGGCAGTGATGCCCAGCCACCGATAGAGCAACACCGTCACCAGCACGATGGTGCCATTGAAAGCGGTCGAAGCGAAGGCGGGCCAGGTGAAGCGCCGCAGCGCGTAGAGCAGGCCGGAGACCACGGCGAACAGGCTGAGGAATAGCAGCGCTGGCGTGGTGACGCGCAGCAGATCGGTCGCCTGGGCGATCACCTGCGGCGCGGCGTCGGCGCTGGCGACCACGCCGATCACCTGCGGCGCGAGCAGTTCCAGCGCCAGGATGAGCACCGTCAGCGCCACCACCACGATCCCCAGCAGCGCGCTGACCAGCTCCCACAGGTCGCGCTGATCGTCGCGGGCGGCGGCGTACTCGCTGAGCACGGGCACCAGCGCCGAATTGACGTGCCCGCCGATCAGCAGGTCGTACAGGCTGCGCGGGACGATGATGGCCAGGTTGAAGGCGTCTACCGCCGCGCCCGCGCCGAACAGCGTGGAGAGCATGATTTCGCGGGCCAGCCCCAGCACGCGGCTGGCCACGTTGCCCAGCGCGATCACACCCGTTGCGCGGGCCATGCTCTCCGGCGAGGCTTCCGCAGCGCGATCGGGCAACTCGGCGGGCGCAGATTCACTAAGGGTTACACTCATGGCGAGTCCTGATGTTGCGCAGCCGGACGGGCCGCGCCCAAGCCGCGTCTACTCTACCGGACTCGCGCCCAATACGCCAATGTACGGGGGCAGGTGAGGGCGTGCAAAATATGTCAGACAGTTGGCCGCGCTCCAGTTTACCTCACCCCCAGCCTCGCTGCGCCCGGCTCTCCCCCTCTCTCCAGCCTAGACTGGCTGAGGGGGCAGCGAGGCGCGTCAGCGCCGGGCGGGGGTGAGGTAAACGCTCCCGTAGTGCCGTGCCCACCCCCTCACGCGGGCTGACGCTGATGCTCGGCCACGATGCGCAGCACTTCTTCGCCGGTGATCACCTCGCGTTCCTGTAGTGCGGCGGCGATCTGATGCAGAGCTGACTCGTGTGCCCGCAGCAGATCGAGCGCCTTTTGCTGCGCCTCCTCCACCAGCCGCCGGATTTCGCGGTCAATCAGCGTCTCGGTCTCCGGGCTGAGTTCGGGGCGCAGCGCGGCGTGTTGGCCCAGGTAGCCCATGCCCGCGTCGGCCAGGTAGCGCACCGGGCCAAGCGCCTCGGTCATGCCGAACTCGGTGACCATACGCCGCGCCATGTCGGTGACGCGCTGCAGGTCGTTGGCCGCACCGGTAGACGCTTCGCCGAAGATCAGCAGTTCGGCGGCACGCCCGCCCATCAACACGGCCATGCGCTGCTTGAGTTCGCTTTCGCCCACCAGGTACTGATCCTCTTCCGGCACCTGCAGGGTATAGCCGAGCGCGCCCTTGGCAGTAGGGATGATGCTCACCTTGTGCACCGTATCAGCACCCGGCAGCAGCGCGGCGACCAGCGCGTGCCCGCTTTCGTGATAGGCCACTCTGCGCTTGACCTCGTCCTTCAGTGGCAGGCTGCGCTGCAATCCCGCTACCACGCGCTCGATGGCCAGGTCGAAGTCGGCCATGGTCACCTGCGTGGCGTCGCGCCGTGAGGCCAGCAACGCCGCCTCGTTGACGATGTTCGCCAGGTCTGCGCCAGAGAAGCCAGAGGTAATCTGCGCGATACGATCCAGGTTCACATCCTCGGCCAGCGGCACGTTGCGCGTGTGAATGCCCAGAATCTGCCGCCGGCCCTTTTCAGTGGGCAGGGGCACCTGAATCTGCCGGTCGAAGCGACCGGGGCGCAGCAGCGCCGGATCGAGCACTTCCGGGCGGTTGGTAGCCGCCATGATCACCACACTCTGGTTCGGCGCGAAGCCGTCCATCTCGGTCAGTAGCTGATTGAGCGTTTGCTCGCGCTCGTCGTTGGTGTGCAGCACGCCCACCGTAGCCCGCGACTGCCCGATGGCGTCAATCTCGTCAATGAAGACGATGCATGGCGCTTTCTTCTTGGCCTGATCGAACAGATCGCGCACGCGGGCCGCGCCGACCCCCACGAACATCTCCACGAAGTCCGACCCGCTGATGGAGAAGAACGGCACACCGGCTTCGCCCGCAGTGGCCTTGGCCAGCAGAGTCTTGCCCGTGCCGGGCGGCCCCACCAGCAAGACGCCTTTGGGCAGCTTGGCTCCCAGGCGGGTGAAACGCTCTGGCGACTTGAGAAAGGCGATGATCTCCTTCAGTTCCACCGCCACTTCGTCCAGCCCGCCGATGTCGGCAAAGGTGATGCCGGTCATCTCGCCAGTGATTTCCTTCGCCCGGCTTTTGCCCACAGACAGAATGTTGGCTCCCCCACGGCCCAGCCGCCGATAGAAGTAGTACCACACCAGCGCGAACGGCAGCACCGGGATGAACCAGCCCAGCAGATCGGTCAGCAGGCCGCTGTCGGGCGGTTCGGCGCGGAAGGTCACGCCCGCCGCCAGCAGGTCCTGGGTCAACTGCTCGTCGGGCACGGCGACCGTGTTATACGTGGTGCCCGCGCGCTGCGGCGGCAGATCGGCGGGCGCAGCCGGGTCGCCCATCTCGTAGAGGGTGAAGAAGATACGCTCCTGGCCGAGCGTCACCTCTTTGACGTAACCGGCGGCCACGTCGTGACGGAAGACGCTATAGGGCACTTCCTGCGCTTCCAGCAACAGCGGCTGGAAGATCAGCGCCTGGAACAACCACATGCCCAGCAGCGCCACCACCAGATAGATGGCCGAAAAACGCAGTTGTTTGCGCTGTTTCTTGTCCACGTCCTGTCTCCCCGCGTCACTCACCCTGCATCCGCCCCTATGATAGGCGCAATCCGTCAACGCCGCATAAGACGTGTGATAGTACGGCGTAAGAATCCCCCTCTGTTGTCTTGGGCGCTGCGGCTCTCTATAATCCGCGCCATGAACGCTCAACCTGCCCATGCACACACTCTGTTCGGCTTCCGCCTGCGGACGCTGGCCATATGCGCAGCGCTCGCGCTGACCGCGACCGTCGCGCTGGCGCTCGATCTGGCGTTCGAGGGCCGCGTCTACCACTATCTCTGGGAAGTGACCGGCGAGACCGCGCCGCTGGAGCAGTTGCTCGGCTTCGGGCAATATCTCGTCCGCTGGACGCGCGCGCAGCCCAACACGCAGCCCTTCGCCGACGTCCCCCTGGCGGACGTGAATCCCTTCGCCGTCAACACCTTTCTGGAGCAGGAAGTCGAGCCAGCCAAGCGCGAACGGCAGATGCAGATGATCGCCGAGGCGGGTTTCGGCTGGATACGCCAGCAATTCCCCTGGGAAGACATCGAGATTCACGCCAAAGGCGACTTCACCGACCGGCGCAACCTGGACGTGCACGGCGTCATCAGCGCCTGGGACAAGTACGATCACATTGTGGCTCTGGCCGAACGGTACGGGCTGCGCATCATCGCCCGGCTGGGTGGCCCCATGCCCGCCTGGAGCCTGCCAGCGGGCACGACCAACCGCTACACGCCCCCCGCCGACTTCCAGGACTTCGTGGACTATGCAGTGGCCGTAGCCACGCGCTACCGCGGGCGGGTGCAGCATTACCAGGTGTGGAACGAGCCGAACCTGTACCCGGAATGGGGCGAGCAGACGGTCAACGCGGAGGCGTACACCGACCTGCTGTGCCGCACGTACCGCGCGCTGAAAGCGGTTGATCCGCAGATCGTGGTCATCACCGGCGCGATCGGCCCGACGATCGATCTGAGCGGGCGCAACGCCTATGATGTGCTCTATCTGCAGCGCATGTATCAGGCGGGGGCGGGCGCGTGTTTCGACGTGCTGGCCGTGCAGGGCTATGGGCTGTGGAGCGGCCCTACCGACCGCCGCCTGCGCCCGACGACGATCAACTTTCAGCGCCATCTCTACCTGCGCGACGTGATGGTTGCCAACGGGGACGCGCACAAGCCGATCTGGATCAGCGAGGCGGGCTGGAACCCCGTCCCGAACGATCCGGCCATCGCCGACCTGGAACGCTACGGGCGCGTGACCGTGGAACAGGCTGCCGCCTGGGGGCCGCTGGCCTATCAGCGCGCCGCCGAGGAGTGGCCCTGGGTCGGCGTGATCGCCTGGTGGTACTTCAAACGCGCCGACGATTCCGAGCGCGGTCAGAGCTGGTACTACTTCCGGCTGGTCGAGCCGGACTTCACGCCTACGCCGGTCTATGAGGCGCTCAGAGCGTACATGACCGGCGACAGACCGCAGGTGCTCGGCGCGGGGCGGCACGGCCTGACCGCGCGGGGGATGGTCACCCGCGAGGCGGACGGGAGCGAAACGCGCACCTTCCGTATCCGTGGCACGGCGGCCTATCTGTGTCACGGAGCGTTGCCGGAGGCGCGCACGCTGACGCTCCGTGTAGATGGCGGCACAGGGCGCATCGTCACCCTGGCGGCGGGCGCGGCGGGCTGCGCCCCCCTGAGCGAATCGCTGAGGGCGGGAGTGCACACGCTGGCCCTGCGCGCGGAGGATTGGGACGGTCTGCACAGTCTGGTCGTGCTGGATCACACGGCGCGGCGGCGTCTGCCCTGGCTGCTGGTGGGCATCGTGACGGCGGCGGGCGCGTTCGTCGTGCTGGGCCGCGCGGTGAGCGTCCGGCTGGACCAGGCGGCGAGGTAAAGCGGCGGTGACTGCACGACGATTCGGGCGGTGGGGTACGCTCTGGCGGGGCGCAGATGCCCTGCGCCGTCACGCCTGGGCCGCGCCGCTGATCGTCTTGCTGCTGGCCTTCGCTGTGCGCTTTCATGCCCTGGAAGCCCAATCGCTGTGGAACGACGAGGGCAACAGTCTGCGTCTGGCCGAGCGCGCCATCCCCGACCTGATTGACGCCGCCGGGCGCGACATTCACCCGCCGGGCTATTACCTGGCGCTGAAGGGCTGGATCGCGCTGACGGGGAAAAGCGAGTTCGGGCTGCGCTCACTCTCCGCACTGGAAGGCGTGTTGACCGTCGCCCTGACCGTGGCCCTGGGGCGGGCGCTGTTCGGCAAAGGGGCGGGGACGCTGGCCGGGCTGTTCGTCGCGCTCAACCCCTTCGCCGTGTACTACAGTCAGGAAGCGCGCATGTACGCCCAACTCGCCCTGCTCAGCGCGGCGAGCATGGCCCTCTTCGCCCGCTGGCTGAAAGAACTCACCGCAGAGAGCGCAGAGGTCACAGAGGGAGGCACAGAGGGAAAACGACAAGACAGAAACTCTGTGAACTCAGGTAAAGAACTGGAGAAACGAATTGCTCTGCTCGATTTACCTCACCCCCACTCGGTGCTGACGCGCCTCGTTGCCCCCCTATGCATGGAGAGGGGGCAAGCCGAGCGCAGCGAGGCTGGGGGTGAGGTAAACCATCAGAACGCGCAAAGTTTTTCCGAAATCGCTTCTGTGTCCTCTGTGGCGAAGCTCTTGCCGCTGGCCCTGGTGAACGCCGCCGGACTGTACACGCAGTATTCGTTTCCCTTCACCCTGCTGGCACAGGGCATGTTGTTCGTTGCGTGGATCGTCTGGCGCAGCCGGGCGGGGCATCCCCTGCGCGGCGCGGTGACCGGTTTCGCCGCCCTCAACCTGCTGACGCTGGCCCTGTTCCTCCCCTGGCTGCCTACCGCCTGGGATCAGGTCACGACCTGGCCGCGCACGGGCGAAGGATTGGCGTTGGGCGAGCAGTTACGCACCGTCTTCACCTGGCTCGTTTACGGCAACACGGCGGGCAGGGTCGCCCTGCTGCAATTTCTGTGGCCGGCGCTGCTCCTGGTTGCCGCACTGTGGGGACGGGGTCGCGCGCAGAGGGCGCTGCCGCTGGTGTGGGCGACGGTGGTCGTCGGCGCGCTGTTCGTCTCCGGCGCGTACCGCCCCGCCAACCTCAAATTCCTGCTGCCCGCGCAGATCGCCCTGGCCTTGCTGCTGGCAGAAGGAGCGCGGCGACTGTGGGACTGGGACGGACGCCTGTTGCTGCTCAGCGCCCGGCAGTCCGGCGCGATCGCCCGCCTGCTGAGCGCGGCGTGCGCGGCGCAGATCGCCCTGGGCAGTGCGCAGGCGCTCGACGCGCTGTACAACAACCCTGCCTGCGCCCGCCCCGATTATCGCGCCATCGCCGCCCGCCTGATGGCCGACGAGCGCCCCGGCGACGCGATCATCCTCGACGCGCCCAATCAGGTCGAGGTGTTCAGCTACTACTACCGGGGAGGCGCGCCGGTCTACCCCCTGCCGCGCGGCCTGGGCGGAGACGACCTCGCGACACAGGCCGAAGTTCAGGCGATCTTGCAGCAGAGCCGCCGCGTCTTTGCCATCTTCTGGGGCGAGGAGGAGCGCGATCCGCGGCGGGTCGTGCAGGCAACGCTGGACTCCGGTGCATATCCGGTCGCCTCGACGTGGTATGGTGATGTGCGGCTGGCGCAGTACGCCGTGCTCGGCCCGGCACCGGACACACCCGCGGTGACGCTGGACGCCCGCTTCGGCGAGGCCCTGCGCCTGACCGGTTACGCGCTCAGCGCGACCGAGGCACAGCCCGGAGACGCGCTCGGCGTGACGCTGTTCTGGACGGCGGACGCGCCGCTCGCTGCGCGGTACAAGGTCAGCGTGCAACTCCTCGCGCCGGATGGGTCGCTGGCCGCGCAGCACGATGCCGAACCTGCCAACAACCTGGCCCCTACCACGACCTGGACACCCGGTCAGGTGGTGAAGGACACGCACGGGGTCGTGATGCCGCTCACAGCGCGACCAGGCACCTACACGCTGGCCGTGACGGTCTACCCGCTCGATGCGCCGCTGGAGCGCCTGCTTGTGAGCGCAGGAGGTGCTCACCGCGGCGATCTGCTGTCCCTGGCAACCCTGGCAGTGCGCTGAGCATGTTTCCTTCCGAAGGGAACAGGGAGCAACTCCGCAGGGCGGCAATGCGGTATACTGGAAGTAGCCCCGAACGGCTGACCGGCGGATGGTCAGTCGCCCGTATACCTGCTGCGAGGGAAGATCATGCCCGACGCTACTGAGCCTGTCCGCGTGTTGGTGACCGTTCCTCTCAACGACGAGCTGCTGGCGCAGTTGCGCGCTGTGTCAGACCGGGTGGAAGTGCTGGCGCATCCGGCGCAGCAGCCGCGCGATGTGCCCGACGACGTGTGGGAGTCGGTCCAGGTGCTATATACCCATACGGTGGTGCCACAACCGGAACAGGCCCCGCACCTGCGTTGGGTGCATGGGCACTGGGCGGGCATCGATCACCTGTGGGATCAGCCGATCCTTCAGACGGAGAACGTGCTGCTGACCACCAGCAGCGGCATTCACGCGCCGGTGATGGCCGAGTACGTCTTCATGATGATGCTGGCCTTCGCGCACCGCCTGCCGCAGGCCATGGCGCTCAAGTCCCGCGCCGAATGGCCCGCCGATGCGCAGCGGGCGCTCATGCCGCAGCCGCTGCGCGGTAGCACGGTGGGCATCGTGGGCTACGGCAGCATCGGGCGCGAGATCGCCCGCGTAGCGCACACCTTCGGCATGGAAGTGCTCGCCGTCAAGCGCGACGTGCGTCAGCCCGCCGACCTGGATAGCTATACCCTGCCCGGTCACGGTGACCCGGAAGGGCTGTATTTCCACCGGCTCTATCCCCCGGAAGCCCTAGTGACCATGGTGCGCGTGTGCGATTTCGTGGTGCTGACCGTGCCCCTCACCGAAGCCACGCGCCGCCTGATCAACGCGGAGGTGCTGGCGGCCATGAAGCCCACCGCCTACCTGATCAACGTCAGTCGTGGCGGGATCGTTGACGAGCAGGCGCTGCAGGACGCGCTGGAGCGCGGCGTGATCGCTGGGGCGGCGTGCGACGTCTTTGAGGCGGAACCGCTGCCCGCCGATAGCCCGCTGTGGAAGCTGCCTTCGCTGCTCATCACGCCGCATATCGCCGGCGTCATGCCCGACTACGACGAGCGCGCGGTGCAGGTGTTCATTGAAAATCTCAAGCGCTATCTGGCCCGCAAAGACCTGCTGAACCTGGTAGATCGCACGCGGGGGTATTGAGTGCACAGCCGTGCAACTGAATGCTCGCTGTTGACGTAGAGGATTTACAGGATGTTCGTTCGCAGTGTGCGCAGTGGGAAAGGGATCAAACCATGACCAAAGGACGACCGCAGGCGAAGAAAGAAGAGGTCAAGCCGCGTAACCCGCTCGATGCGTTCGTGCGGCATCAGGTGCGCGCCCTGGAAGAGACGGGCAAGGCGTTTGCTTCGCTGCTGCCCAAGGACTTCCGCACGCACGCCAACACCGCCGTGGAAGAAGCGCGAGCAAGCTGGGAGGCGCTCTTCGAAGGCGTGCTGGATACCGTCGAATGCACCGTAGACCGGTTGCGTGGCAAGCCCAAAGAAGGGGGCGAGAAGGAGAAAGTGAAAGTCGAAGTCGAATGAAGCGTGCGCCCCAACACACAGCCCGGCTCTCATACGAAAGCCGGGCTGTTGTCTGCTGATTCGATTGGCCCCAACGGGCCACACTGCTGGCGGTGGAGCGCTCGTTTACGCGCCGACGCGCTTGACCTCGCTCGCCTGCGGACCCTTCGGCCCGTCGGTGATGGAGAACTCGACCTGATCGCCCTCGTTCAGGTTACGGTAGCCAGACCCGACGATGGCCGTGTAGTGCACGAACACATCGGGGCCACCCTCACGCGCGATAAAGCCGTAGCCCTTCTGCGCATTGAACCATTTGACCACGCCGGTGAGACGCTGAGACATGTGTGGTACTCCTTTGCCCACTGAACAAATTACCAACGCGGTGGGCCGGTGTTGCGATCGGGTCAAAAAAACACCCGGTGTAGGTTCTGCTACACCGGGTCTGGTCTTTCTCGCCGGTACTGCAAACAACCTGCTCCACTCCACTTTGAATTGTAGTAGAGCTTACGAGCCGTGTCAATAAGCGCGAAAGGGTGGGTGTATTCGAGTCTTGGGGTGAAAGTCTTGAACCGCCTGGATGCGTGTGACCTTGGAAAGACTTTGCGCATCCCGCGGGTTTACCTCACCCCCAGCCTCGCTGCGCTCGGCTTGACCCCTCTCCAGCCTAGACTGGAGAGGGGGCCACGAGGCGCGCCAGCGCCGAGTGGGGGTGAGGTAAAGTTAAGGACAGTCTCCCGTTCGAGACGCGCTCAA
>DDBP01000183.1 GCA_002332795.1 Anaerolineales bacterium UBA2029
CAGCGCGCCATGCCGCCGTTCGGACAGGCGCGCCGCCGCCGCGCAGATGGCGTCAATGATCTGTTCTTCGGCGGTGAAGGCGGGCTGACGGCTGAACAGTTGCGCCAGACCAGTACGCCCCACCCGTTCAAGGGCGCGGCGCAGTTCGGGCTGAAAGATGACCGGGATGGCTACTATCGAGGCGGTGATGATGTGATTGAGCAGCCAGCGAAAAGCGACCCACTCGAAGATGCTTGCCAGCAGCGCCATGAGCAGCACCACCAGGATCGTGCCGCGCAACAGGGGCACTGCCTGTGTGCCGCGAACAACCAGCGTGACGGCGAAGATGATCACCGCCACCACCAGCACATCCGGCACGTCGTTCCAGCCGAATGTCTCCAGTGTCCAGATCAGTCTCATGGTCTATTGCGCAATCCCTCTGCCCACCAGGTCCCATTCTTCGCGCCAACCATACCACATTCCGCCCCGCCCCAAATGAGGAGCGGATGAGAATCTCGCGTCCCCTGCGTTAACCGCTCAGTTGTTGCAGCAGGCGGCGGTAGTCGTCTACCCGCTCCGGGTTCAGCGCGATGATCTGCCGGATGGTGACGATGGCGTCGTTGTGCAAACCCGCCTCAAGCTGCAATTCGGCCAGTTCGTCGAGCTGTTCCACCGCCTTGTTGACGCTGCCGGTCTGCCGGTAGACGGCGGCCAGCCGCGAACGCAGGGCCATGTCCTTGGGATAGCGCGTGACGAGTTCTTCGAGCACGCGGATGATCTGCGCGGCTTTGCGCTGCCTGGCATACAGCCGCAACAGGCCGTCCAGCTCGCGCACGGCGGAGACCGCATCGTTCAGCCGATAGTTCAAGTCCACCAGGGCGCGACGGGCGCGTTCGTCTTCGGGGTCCATGCGCCGGATTTGCTCGTAGGTGCGCATGGCCTGCCGCAGATCGAGCCGGTTCACGTCAATCTCGGCCAGGCGATGCATGATCTGAATGATCTGTTCGTCGGGCACGCCCACGCGCTGACCCAACTGAATGGCCGCCTGATAGGTCGCCCGCGCCGCATCGAGATCGGCAAGCTGATAATAGGCGTCGGCCAGGTCAATGTACTCGCTGAGCAGATCGCTCCAGCGCTCTTCTTCTTCCAGCAATTCGATCAGGCTCTGGTGCAGCGAGGTGTCCATGGGGGCGATCTTGAGCGCTTCCTGCAGGATGGCCATGGCGCGCTCGTTGTCACCGCGCAGGCGATAGGTCTCGGCCACCAGGTTGTATTTGGCCATGGCCGCCGGGATGTTGTTGCGCTCCAGCAGAATCTGCCCGATGCGCCAGTGAATGGGCAGGTAATCGGGCGCGCTCTCCAGCATGAAGTGCGCCTGATCCATGGCCAGGGTGTAGCGCCCCTCGCGCATGTAGCGATCGATCAGGTTCAGCCCCTCGGTGACGCGGTCGTCGAGGTACAGCGCGATGCTCACCAGCGAATCCGGCTCTTGCAGGGTGATCGCCTCTTCCAGTTGGCGGCGCGTCTTGGCGATGCGCTGCTTCCACGAGGGGCCGGTCAGCATCTCCAGGAAACGCACGTTGAGTTCGCGCAACTGATGGTCGTCGGCTTCCTCAACGCTGGCCGTCAGCCGGTCGTAGATTTCGGCAAGCTGCACCGCTTCGTCATCGTGCTGCGCCATCTCGATATCGGCCATGCGCATGGCCTGGACCAGGTAGCGCGCGGCGGCGCGCGGACGGTTGAGCGTGGCGTGAGCCAGGCTCAGCCCATGCAACGCGCCCGCCGCCAGCGATGGCTCGGACGCCGCCCGGTCGAAATGGGCAATCGCCTCGTCCAGCCGCTCCAGTTCCAGCTTGAGCGCGCCCAAGGCCAGGTGCACACCCGGATGATCCAGGCCGGCGGCCTGCGCCCGTTCATAGGCTCCCACCGCTTCGGCGTGCAAACCCTGCTGCTGATAGGCGATGGCCTGCGAGGCATACACGCCCGCTTCGTCGAGATCGCCGGTGCCGAAAACGTGTGTGGCGATGGCCTCCAGAGCGCGCTCGATGGCTTCGCCCAGCGGGCCACGCGGATCGGCCTCTTCCTCCACCCGACCGCCGCTGAGCAGTTCGTCCACGTCCTCGTCGGAGAGTTTGAGCTGTCCAGTGCGCGGGAGGTCTTCGAACTCGCCCGTCTCTTCCAGGTCTATCTTGATGATGTCCGGCGAGATGAGCGAGCCGGTGCGGATAGCCTGCAGGGTGTTGAGCGCCTGCGGATTATTGGGATCGAGGCGCAGCGCCCGCTCCACCGCCTGCATGGCGATGTCTTCGCGGTTGGCGCGCTGAAAGTTGAAGGCCAGCGTCAGATACTCGCGGATGGCGTGCTGCTTGCGCCCGATCTTCTCATAGGCCAGCGCCAGCCGCTGATGGATGCTCACCAGACCGGCGGTCAGACGGGTGGCATGTTCCCAGTTGGCGATGGCTTTCTTCAGGTCACGCTGCTTGAGATATAGATCGGCAACGTTGATGTACTGCTGCGCGGCTTCTTTCAGACGCCCCAGGCGCTCCAGGATGTCGGCGCTACGCTCCAGCGGGACGGGGTCGTCGGGGGCCAGTTGGTGCGCGCGCATATAGACTTTGAGCGCATCCTCCAGGCGACGCGCCTGCAGCAGAGCCAGGCCCAGACTGTTGTGCGCCGCCGGATCATCCGGCATTTCCTTGACGGCGCGCCCATAGGCCGCGATGGCCTTGTCCCACTCGTGATCCCAGGCGGCAGCGTGCCCCATATTCATGGCTTGTTCGTAGATTTGACGGTTGCCTGGCATCTTCCCCGTTACCCCTTCGCTGAACCCGTCCCAGCGCGCCGAATGGCCGTCTGAGGAACCCTGCCTCCTGTCGAACGCCCGTCAACCCCACCGCAGGGTATTCTGCAGGGGCGTAAGCGCCTACGCCCCTGCGCATCACCGCCATGCTACGGCGCGGGCTTCCAGCCGCGCTCTGTCACTTCTTTTTATCCTTCTTGCTGCCTTTTTTCTCAGTGAGGTCTTCCAGCACCTCACGACCGGCCAGCAGATAGACCAGGATAGCTTTCTGGGCGTGCAGGCGGTTTTCGGCCTGCGGGAACAGGCGCGACTGCGGCCCATCGGCCACCTCGTCCGTGATTTCCTCACCGCGGTGCGCCGGCAGGCAATGCAAGACGATGGCGTGTTCTGCAGCGTGCTTCAGCAACGCACTGTTGACCTGGTAGGGCGGGAAGATGGCGCGGCGCTGTTCCGCCTCGGTTTCCTGACCCATGCTCGTCCAGGTATCGGTGTAGATCACGTCCGCGCCCGTCACCGCGGCGACCGGATCGTCGGTCACCGTGACCTGCAAACGCCCGCGCGAAAGCTGCCGCGCCTTCTCCAACACGGCGGGCTTGGGCTGATAGCCAACGGGACTGCCAATGCTCATCTTCATGCCGAATTGCGCCGCGCCCATCAGCAGACTGTTCGCCACATTGTTGCTGTCGCCCACATAGGCCAGGTGTAGCCCTTCCAGCCGCCCGAACTCCTCGTAGATGGTGAGCAGGTCGGCCATGGCCTGGCAGGGATGGTTGTAGTCGGTCAGGCCGTTGATCACCGGCACCGGACTCCAGCGGGCCAGTTCCAGGATGTGCTCATGCTCGAAGGTGCGCGCCATGATCGCGTCCACATAGCGCCCCAGCACCCGCGCGATGTCAGCGATGCTCTCGCGCTTGCCCAGCCCGATTTCCTGCGGGCTGAGGTAGAGCGCGTGTCCGCCCACATGCTGCATGGCCATCTCGAAGGAAACGCGCGTGCGCAACGAGGGCTTCTGGAAGATCATGCCCAGCGCCTTACCCGCCAGCAGAGGCGGGTTGCCCTCGCGCTTGTGCTGTTCTTTGAGCGCGCGCGCAGCATCCAGCAGGAATTGCAGGTCGGCTGCCGTCCAGTCGGCCAGGTCGAGAAAGTGCTTCACGGAACACCTCTTTCAGAGTTCAGAGACGAAAACCTGTGCAGACCCCGCATGTTGCCCGCAAGTATAGCACAAATTGACCGCGCCTGATTCGCCTGCGCGCCTGCTTCTGTACGGCAATGTCTCCAATTCCAGGGGCGACCCCGATGAGGGGAGCCACTCCGAGCGGCCCATGGCGGTTGACCCCTGATGGCAGGCAACAGGGGTGCGTGCAAAATGTGTCAGGCAGTTTTGCCGCGCTCCGCTTTA
>DDBP01000248.1 GCA_002332795.1 Anaerolineales bacterium UBA2029
GTAAAGCCGCAGAGCAGGTCTTCTCAAACAGCCTCCAGGTCTGGAGTGCTGAATCCGCAGTTGCGAGCGAAGATAGAGCTTCGCCGAAACGCCTGACTCAGGACTCCTGACTCAGAACCCCTCACCAGAAGATAGCGCAAGGGTCAAGCGGGCAGCAAGCGGGTCAGTGCAGAGCGCACCAGCGATCGCCCGTCATTCCGGAAAGATGTCCTTCACCGCCAGCGTGAAGCCCGGCAGCACTTCGCCCCCGTCCAGCACACCATCCACGCCGACTTTCCTGACCGGCTGACCAGGGGCGTAGACCTCAACGAGCTTCCGCTCCGGATCAATGACCCAGACAACAGTCCCAGCAGCCAGGTAGTTGCCCACCTTGACACGCACATGGTCTGGGCTATCGGTTGGCGACAGCACTTCCACCGCCAGATCGGGGGGATTGGGATTGTAAGCAGCGCGCGATGGCTCCGGCTGACGGGCTTTGGCGATGAACCCCACATCGGGCATATAGCGCTCGCCCGCCACCACGTATCCGCCCGCTTCACCGGTCAGATAGCCTATCGGGTGCTGTTTGAGATAGATACCAATGGCGATCAAGACCTGAGCAGCGACCAGCGACGAGTAATTATTAGACACCACCTGGACCACTTCCCCCCCGATGTATTCGAACAGGCGCTCGGCGTTCTCCGGCAACGCCACAAACCGGTCGAACTCTTCGACAGTCATGGGCTTGCTTTGTACGGCCATCGCCCGCTCAACCTTTCCCGGCGCGCCTCTCACGCCGCAAAGATGTCCTTCACCGCCAGCGTGAAGCCCGGCAGCACCTCGCCCCCGTCCAGCACACTATCCACGCCGACTTTCCTGACCGGCTGACCAGGGGCGTAGACCTCAACGAGCTTCCGCTCCGGATCAATGACCCAGACAACAGTCCCAGCAGCCAGGTAGTTGCCCACCTTGACACGCACGTCATGGGGATCGTCGGAGGGCGACAACACTTCAACAGCCAGATCGGGAGGCACAGGGCCATACGCCTGATCAGATGGTTCGGCCTGGCGAGACCTGGAGACAAACGCCACATCAGGGATATAGCGTTCGCCAGCGATCTGATAGCCGCCATCCGAGCTAGTCAGGAAACCGATGTCGTGCTGCTGCAAGTAGGCGAAGAGAAAGCCGATGATGCGAGCCGCAATACGGGACGAACGTTGATTAGACACCACCTGGACCACTTCCCCCCCGATGTATTCGAACAGGCGCTCGGCGTTCTCCGGCAACGCCACAAACCGGTCGAACTCCTCGACAGTCATGGGCTTGCTTTGTACGGCCATCGCCCGCTCAACCTTTCCCGGCGCGCCTCTCACGCCGCAAAAATGTCCTTCACCGCCAGCGTGAAGCCCGGCAGCACCTCGCCCCCGTCCAGCGTTTCGCCCGCGTGCACCGTTCGGCCCCCGCGACCAGGGGTATAGACTTCCACGACCTGCCGATCGGGATCAACGATCCACACCGTGCAGCCAGCAGCCAGATAGTTGACCACCTTCAGCCGAATCTCATGCGGAGTATTGGACGGTGAGAGCACTTCGACAACCAGATCGGGAGGGATGGGACTGTACGGTTGATCGGACGGCTCGGCCTGACGGGCACGGGACACATAAGCCACGTCGGGGATATACCGCTCGCCCGCGATCTCATAGCCGCCATCCGCACCAGTGACCAGGCCACTCATGTTATTCGTGCGCAGGTAAAGCTTGATGAAGAAGCCGATATTGTAGGCAATGGCAGATGCCCGCTGACTCAAAACCACCTCGACCACTTCCCCCCCGATGTATTCGAACAGGCGCTCGGCGTTCTCCGGCAACGCGACAAACCGGTCGAACTCCTCCACGCTCATGCGTCTGGTCTGAATGGCCATCGCTATCCCGCCTCTGCTCACAGTGTGTTAGTCTGATTGTAGCGCATTTTCCCTGCCGATCGGCTGCGCGCGCGTGCCGCAGGCGAACGCCCAGGCCAGGAAGCGATCCACGTCGTATTGAATCAGCGGGCCGCTCATCCCCACTGGCAGCGGGCCGATGTCGTGCCGTCCCCAGGGAATGCGCAGCAACACGACCGTAGCCCCCGCAGCGCGCAGCCGATTCGCCAGCAACTCGGCATGCGCGGGTGGCACCGTGCGGTCGCGCTGCCCCTGGATGATCAGCGTGGGTGGCACGTCCGCCCGCACATGGTTGACCGGCGCGGCTGCTTCGTAGACTTCGGGGATGTCCGCGGGCAAGCCGCCGAGTAAGAGCGCCGGCGCTCCATCCGGCAGAGGCGGCCACAGGCGCAGGTCGGCGGGCGGCGCGCAGACTATCACTGCCTGCACCCGCTCGTCCGGCTCGAAACCGGTCTTGCTCAGGCAACCGGGCGGGAACCGCGGATCGCCGGGTGTATAGGCGGCCAGCAACGCCAGATGCGCGCCCGCGCCATGCCCCAGGATCGCCAGACGTGCCGCGTCCGCGCCATACCCTGCCCCGTTTGCCCTGATCCAGCGCAGCGCGCACTTGACATCGGAGAGCGGGGCAGGCCACGGCCCGCCGCGCCGATACTGCGCGTCGAAGACCACGTATCCCTGCGACGCCAGCCAGCGATAGCGCAGCCCGGCCACGAAACCGCCCTTGTCACCGGTGAACCACATCCCGCCGTGCAGCGCCAGGATCGCCGGACAGAGTTCAGAGGCGCGCGCCGGAGCGTAGACATCCAGGCGCAGGGGATAGCCGTCGGGGATGGCGAACAACACATCGTGCGTCACCTGCACCCGCGGCCAGACTGCCCGCCACAACGGGCCAATCAAGTCGGTGCGGTGCGTCTGCGCGAAGGCGCGCTGCCGAACGGGAGGGATACGTTGTTGCCAGCCGTGCCCCAACCCTTCGCGCATGGCGTCGGCCATCTGCCGGGCGACGGCCTCGCGCTGCTGCCAGGGGCGGAGGCGCAGCAGCAAGCCCGCGCAACCCAGCAACACCGCCCGCCAGCTTCTCGACCACAGCCCATGCCACACGCCCAGCCATCCGGCCAGCAGCCCCAGGAAGGGGTCTTCGGTGACGAGAGTCTGCGCCAGCGCCAGCCGCCGATGTCCCTGCGGGGACACCGTCGGCCAGATGCTCAACAGACCGGACAGCGCGCTCAGAGTGGCCCAGGTCAGCGCCTTGAGTCGTCGCATGATCGCCCTCCTGTGTGAGGATCGCTCTCATCCCCATTATATGCTTCTTCGGGGCAAAATCGGGTCAAATCGCCAAGACGCCGAGAGCGCGGAGGCGAAAGATATCGAAAACTCTGTTACACTTTGCACACATCTTCTCGCATCTTCGCGCTTGGCAGGAGCACGGAAAACCTGTAAAATGCAGTTAACCGTAGGGGCTGTGGTAAGTTCTCTAGCTGTGGCCGAGACGCAGCGAAGCCCAAGCGGACATCCGCCAGCCAGAGTTTTGAGTGATGATCGCTACAATTCGATCCCACCTGAAGGGGCACTTGCTCACGGCAGAGATCTTCGTCTTTGCCGTCGTGGTGTTGACGCTGGTGGCAGCCGACGTGCTGTACCCGTCCACCGAAGTCTTTCTGGTCGCGCTGGTGCTGCTGGCCATCATCAACAGCAAGGCGCGCGCCTTCGCCATTGACTTTGCGCCGTTCATCGTGCTCATCTTTTCCTACGACTCGCTGCGCAACTTCGCCGACGACCTGACCGGCGCAGAGATTCACGTCCGCGACCTGATCATCTGGGAGCGCAGCCTGTTCGGCGGAGGGCTGCCGGGTTACTGGATTCAGCAGAACCTGTGGGGTCTGCCGATCACTCCCCTGCTGGACGTGCTGACCAACACGCTATACCTGTCGCACTTCATGTCGCCGCTGGTGGTGTCGGCGCTGCTGTGGCGGCGCAGCCCCAATGAGTACTGGGCGTTTGCGCTGGGCCTGGTGGCGCTCTCCTACGCGGGGTTCATTACCTACATCCTGTTCCCTGCTGCGCCGCCCTGGTGGGCCACTCATCGCGGCTATCTGCGCACCATGCCCATCACGCTGGATCACTTTGTGGTGCCCGCGGACGTGGTCAGCGCCGGGCCGAATCCTGTGGCAGCCATGCCATCGCTGCACACGGCCTACCCCGTCTATATCGCGCTGGTGGCCATTGCCACGTGGGGCAAACGCGGCCTCCCAGTGATCTGCTTACCGCTGGGCGTGGCCTTTTCCACCTTCTATCTGGGGCATCACTGGGTGATTGACGCGCTGGTAGGCGCTGGCTACGCAGCCTTCTTCTTCGGCACCGTGTATCTCTATCTGCGGCGCAACGAACTATCGCTGGTGTGGCTCAGCCGGGTCAAGCAGGTGCTGGTGCCGCACACGTAGCGAGCGGTGAGTCGAGAGTAGGGAGTCTTGAGTCATGAGTCTGGAATGCCGGATGCGTTCCAGACTCATGTTTTCCTGGAGCGTGTCATGCTCTTTTGCCCTCAACCCCCGACCCGTCTCCCGCGCTGCGGGCGAAGGGGCGCGCGCGTGCGAAGCAAAGCAAATCCCCTCGCCCCGTGACGAAGTCACGAGGGAGAGGGGTGCAGGGGTGAGGTGCAGTACCGCGCACAGCCTCTGGCGCAGAGCGGCTCTCCCGGAACTCAGCGCCTCCTGCTCGACTCCAGACTCCACGCTCCGGACTCGCAACTCCCGCCTCAGCCCCGCACCAGCTTCGGAATATCGCGCAGGCGGGGCATGTGCCCCATCAGCAGCATGTTGACGCGGAACATGCGCCCGGCCAGCCACACTGCCCCGGCCACCGCCACCATCTGCAGGGCAATGCCAAGCACAAGCTGAAAGGTCGGGACGGTGACAACGGCCTGCCGCATGACCATCGCCAGCGGTGCCGTGAAGGGAATGAGCGAGAGGATCACCGCCAGCGTGCCGTTCGGTTCTTCGGCGAAGATGGTCAGGAAGAAGAAGGGAATAGCCGCCGGCAGGGTGACGATGGTCACGAAGTTCTGCGCCTCGCGCAGCGACGTGCTCATGGCTCCGATGGCCGCCATCAATCCGCCGAAGAACAGAAAGCCCAGCAGGAAATACACAGCCAGCGTGACGATGGCCCTGGTGCTGACTTCGATATCGCCCAGCGCCTCGAACACGTCCCCAAGCTGACTGCCGATGAAAAGCAGAGTCCCCGCCAGCGTGATCATCTGCAACAACGCGAGCAGGCCCGCCGCCAGGATTTTGCCCAGCAACAGCGCCATCGGGCGCACGGTGGTCAGCATGACCTCGACGATGCGCGATTCCTTCTCCGCCACAGCGCTGGCCATCATGTAGCCCCCGCCCCAAAAGACGGAGAACATCAGCAGCAACCCGAAGGCATAGACCAGCAAGAATTCCTGGTCTTCGCGGCTCTCTTCGACCGCGCCCGTTTCGCTCAGGCGATGATCCACCACCACGGCGGGCGTGCGCAGGCGCAGATAGAGCGACTCGTAGTCGGGCACGTCCACACTCACCAACAGACTGCGTACCAGATAGTCCTCCATCAGGTTCTGAGTATCAGCCGCCTGCAGGTTCAGCCCGCTGACATAGACCGACACCTTGCCGCTTTCCACGAAATCCGGTTCGATGACGTACAACGCGCTGATGTCGCCCGCCTCCAGCGCCGCCTTGCCCTCTTCTTCAGTGCCATAGCGCGTGATCAGCTCGCGCAGGCAATAGGGGGAACTGATGCGCTTGATCACCGCGCTACGGGTGCGATCCACTGTCTCGTCAAAGTTCAGCAGCGCCAGTTCCTGCGCCGAAGGCTCGCATTTGACCGGCGGATAGCTATCCGGAGCCGGGAACAGTCCCTGCGGCGTCAGGTCTACATAGCCGACGGCCTGGCTGCCCTTGTTCACTTCGGCGATGGCGGGAGTCTCCTCTTCGTCAGCCGACAGGTGCTGATACAGCCGATAGCCGTAGAAAGCCAGCAGCGCCAGGATGGGAATGCCGAAGGTGATGAACAGATAGCTCTTGCGCACGAACATATGGCGTAGTTCGTGGCGGAAGACGACGATCCAGTATCTCATCGGCGGAACAACCCCTTTCTGCCGCGCGCGACGGCGACTGGCGCATCGGCTGGAGCGGTAGTCAGGGTGACGTGACCCTGGCGCAGCGCCCGCCACAGCGTGCGCGGCGTGAGCGGTTTGCCGTACATCAACATACCCAGCCGGAAGACCCGCACCACCAGCCACATCACGAACAGCACCGCGACGACCTGCAGCGCCAGGCTCAGCGCGATCTGCCAGGCAGGGACGCTCCCCAGCAGCCCCAGGCGCAGCGTCAGGCCGACCGCTGCCGTGAGCGGGAAGAAGGTGAAGAACACCGGCAGCACGCCGTCCGGATTGCTGAAGAATGTTCCCACGAACATGATCGGCAGCACGCCGAGGAATGTGAAGAAGCCAGCGATCTGCCGGCTCTCGGCCTCAGCGGTAACCGCCGCGCCGATGCCCAGCATCGTTGCCGCAAAGAGCAGGAAGTTGATCAGGAACAGCACGCCGATCAACACCAGGTGCGCCGGGTTGAACTCCGCCCCGCTGAAGAAGGCGCGCGCGTCCTGGTAAATCTGGCGGATCACCAGGGCGGCTCCGGCCCATAGCAATACCTGAGTCAGCGACAGCGCGCCCAGCCCCAGCAGCTTGCCCCACAGCAACTCCGCCGGGCGGGCGCTGGTCGCCAGAATCTCCATCAGGCGGTTTTCCTTTTCCTCTACGACACCGCTCATCAGGAACTGCGCGGTGGTGCTGGTGCTCATGAAGTAGATCATCACGAACAGGAACGGCAGGATGATGCGCCCCAGAACGGCCGCTTCGCTGAGTTCTTCGCCGGTCTCTTCGTCGCGGAGGACGAATTCCTGCGTGCTCAGCCGCTCGACCGGCACGGGCAGGGTAGCGGGTGCGCGGCTGGCGATCTGCGCCCGCATGAAGTCTTCGATATTGGAGCGCAGCGCTTCGGGCATGTTGCGCCGCACATATACGTCAATGCGTCCGGAGAACAGATAGTTCTGCGGGATGACGAAATAGGCGTCGAGTTCGCCGTCCTGCAACTGCTGCCGGGCGAAGGCTTCCAGCCCGTCGAAATACTCCCCGATCAGCTTGCCGCGGCTGGTCTCTACCGGCATCGGCACCGTGGGATCGCTGATGGGGAAGTAACCCGCAGGATTGGGCGCGGCGGGATTGATGACCATCGCCCGGTCAATGTAGCCGACACGCTGGAAGTCCTCCAGGCTGGTCTCACGATCGGCGGTGATCCAGACAACCACGACCATGGCCAGCAGAGTGATCAACGGGACACCAAACGCGGTGAACAGGAAGCTGGGTCGCCGGAAGTTGTAGACGTACTCGCGGCGTGTCACCAGCCAGACTTTGCGACTGAGCATGGCTCACCCCCCTGACGATCCGTTGGCGCGCACCCCGCCGACCACCTCGATGAAGATTTCGTTGAGGCTGGGCACAGCCAGTTCGAAGCGGCGGATGCGATAGGCCGGGCTGGTTGCCAGGGCGGCCATCACCTCGTCGGGAGTGACGTTGTCGGCCAGCCGCAGCAACACGTCGCGCCCGTTCTCGCCCGCCTCCACCGCTTTCACGCCGGGCAGGGCAGCCCAGTCGCCCTCTCCCTCGACGATCACGGCGTTCTTGGCGAAGCGCTGCCGCACCTCGTGCACATCACCATACAGCACCGCGCGCCCCCGATTGATCATCAGCAAGCGGTCGGCCATTTCTTCGATCTGATGCATCTGATGCGTGGACATGATGATCGTCACGCCCTCGCGGTTCATCTCATAGAGCAGGTCCTTGACCATCTCCGTATTGACCGGGTCCAGGCCGGAGAACGGCTCGTCAATGATGATCAGGTCGGGGCGGTGCAGAATAGTGGCGATCACCTGCACTTTTTGCTGCATCCCCTTGCTGAGTTCTTTGACTTTGCTGCGGGCGTTCTCGGCCAGGCCCACATGTTCGAGGAGGCTCAGGGCGCGGGCGCGCGCTTCAGTGCCGGATAGCCCCTTGAGCTGCCCCAGGTAGACCAGCATGTCCAGCACGCGGACGTTGTGATACAGGCCGCGCTCTTCCGGCAGATAGCCGATGCGCGCTTTGGTCGCCTCGGTGATCGGGCCGCCCAACACCTCGATGGAGCCCGTGTCGGGCTTGAGGATGTCGAGGATCATGCGGATGGTGGTCGTCTTGCCCGCGCCGTTGGGGCCGAGCATGGCGAAGATTTCGCCACGGCGCACGTCGAACGACAGGTTGTCTACGGCGGTGAAATCCCCATATTTCTTGGACACACCGCGCACGGAGATTGCCAGGTCTGGAGCCGAATCGTTCATGCACTGTCTCCTTACTCAGGGTACACACGAGGGGGGAGCGCGCCCGACCGAGGTCTACTTGATTATACGTAACCTGTCACCCCAGCGTAACGGGTATTTAGTCACGCGCCGAAGTTGTCAGGCGGATTTCAGCTTGCTGTCAGGCAGGAGTGACCGCCTTACCCCATTCAGGGGTTGGGCAACACCACCCGGTAAAGTTGCACAGATGGGCTATCGTAAACCAGGGCCAGGTAGGGCGCACGACGAGCATCGAAGTCGCCCAGGGCGCGCTCGTCCGGGCCGACGTAGACGTAATCAATGCCGAACGCCTTGAGCAGGCCCAGGCGCTCGGCGTCGGGCGTCGCCGCATCGAAGAAATCCTCGACTTCCCCCATGCGCCGCGCAACCTCCGCCGTGAGCGACCAGTGTCCCAGGAAGCTGCGCACAGGGGCGCGCGCGGGTAACCAGTTGCCGCTGTAGAAATAGGACAGCGTCACCTCGTCCAGGGTAGCATGTTCGCGCAGCCAGTCAACCGCGCCACGTTCATCAGCATGAGCATACACCAGCGGATCGTCTGTCCGCTGCACCACATAGCGCGTGAAAGTGAGGAGCGTATGGGCAGGGCTGGCAGTCACCAGCACCAACAAGAGGATCAGCACCAGACAGACCGCCCGCGCAGTCAGCGCGCGCTGCAGGCGGGGAGCGATTTCGTGCACCCAGCCTGTGGCCGCCAGAATTGACACGGGCACATGCCAGCCCTCCATGAAGCGCCGCTGAAAGTTCACCGGCAGGTAGATCATGGTCAGCACAGTCAGGAACCACAACAACACGCCGCGCGCCGTTGCGCGATTCTGCCGCGCCAGGTGCCATGCCCCCGCCAGAGCCAGCGCCCACACAGGCCCGTACAGATTGACCATGCCCCATACAGGCGGCGTGTACGTGTTGCCCTGTTTCAGCCAGCTTGCCAGTTGCGGATCGGCGTAGCTTTGCAGAGTCAGCGCGCCCGCCAGCAGCCCCCCTGGAGCGAAGATGAGCGCCAACAGTCCTGCCGCCTGCCAGGGAATGCGGCGCGCAGGCCAGGCCCGCCACAGGGCCTGGCCGGCCAGCACCAACCCCACCACGGCCAGTTGGTGCGCGTGAACGAGCGCTATGCCCAGTCCACAGAGCCAGGCCACTGCCACCCAGCGCCACTCTTTGCTCGCCAGCAGGCGCTCTCCGGCCACGATCATGCCCATCATCAAGACCATGTTGAGCATGCAATGGCCGTTATTGAGCAGGGCCACAAAACTGACCGCATCGAAAAGCCACAGGTCCGGGGTCATGTCGGTCCTCGTGATTTCCGACAGGCCGGGCACCAGCGGCACGATCCAGCCCGTCCCCCCTGTGAACAGCAGGATGAACAGCGCCAGTCGGCGCTCGGCAGGGCGCTCCAGGTAACGCGCGATGAAATGATAGGCAGCCAGTACGAACAGCGCACCGCAGGCCAGCCGCGCCAGATGGAAGACCAGCGGCAACGACAGCACAGTCAGACGGGCCAGGTGTCCCAAGACGATATAGAACGAAAAGAGCGGAAGCGGGCGGTTGGCAAAGGCTGTATAGGGCAACACGTAGAGCCAGCGTCCCTGATGACCTTGCTGCATATTGGCCAGGTAGGAGTTGGTATCCAGGGGGTTGCTGATCACGCCGGTCGCGGTAGCGCCCGCTGGCGCAGCGAACCAGGCCACCGCATAGGGTACCGTGCCCACCAGCAGGAACAGTGCCGCCATGCCCCACACCCAGTACGGCGTGCGGCAGCGTTCACAGGACCGTGTATGGACAATATCTCTCATGCGATGGCGGAGTTGAAAAGCAGTCAATGGCCGCGCTGTGTCGAGTATAGTCATCGCCGCTCAGCCGACAACTGCCAGCGCCAGCACGGCCACGGCGTGTCAGGCCAGTGCCCCAATCGAATCCTTACCCTGCCTCCCAGTCGCGCAACAGGGCGCGCAGACGTGTGCCATAGACAGTGTGCGCGTGACGGTCGGCTTCTGTGCGCCACTCCCGCAGCGCATCCGCATAACGGCGCAAGTCGGGCGACGGTTCCCCGCACAACTGATAGCGCATATGCACCAACGCCAGCGCGTAGCGATCGCCCAGATCGCGCATGGCCTGCCTGGTTGGGGGCAGAGTATCCAGCACGGCGCGCGCGGCCTCGTCCTGACGAGCCAGGAACAGACCCCAGGCCACCAGGGTATAGGCAAAGGTGAGGTTTTCGGCGCGCGGAGCATGAGCGCGCAGGCTCTCGGCAGCCTCGGCAAAGGCACCGCGGGCGACAAGGGCGTTGTACAGCGTGATATGCGCCAGGTCGCATAGCCAGCGGGCCGAGCTGTCTTCCTGGGCACATACGCCCCGCCCGGCCAGGATTGTCAGCGCTTCGCGGGCGAAGACTTCGGCCCGCGCGCCTTGTGCCTGAGCGATGCAGGCGCAGGCCAGCACCAGAGCGTTCTCTGCCGAGCGATCGCCGGCCTGACGCAGGGCGCGCGCTCGCGCCAGCACAGAGGCACTGTGCCCGGCCTGTATCAGCAGGATGCTGTCGGCCAGATAGCGCGTGTCCGGCCCGCGCCGCGCCCCACGCAACAGCCAGACCGTGACGCCCAACGCCAGCGGCAGCATCACCGCCATGAACACCCCGATGAGCACAATGACCTGTTGGTCCTGTCGCGGGTCGAGCGAGGCCAGGGTCAGGCCGAAGGCCAGGCCGATCAGCACCAACAACGCGAACCACAGCACCCGCATCCAGGGAAAAGGCATGATCTTCGCCTTGCCTCCTGTGCCCCTCTCTGGCATAGACTCAGGAGCGGACAGCCATTGAGCGCCTCTTGAACGGGAGGCTGCCCTCAACTTTACCTCACCCCCGCCCGG
>DDBP01000247.1 GCA_002332795.1 Anaerolineales bacterium UBA2029
TTCATAACAGCCTCTAGCGGCTGTGGGCGAGCGCCTCCTGCATCTGATGCAGGTGCTGACGGTCGTGTTGCGCGATGAGGTCGGCCACTGCCAGCAGGGTGGTGCGGCCCAGGCGGTGATGGTGAGCCGGGCGCTGCCAGTCCTGCGGCGCGAGCGTCTCCAGCAAGTCCAGCGTCGCGCGGCGCTCGGCCACGAACAGTTCCAGCAGAGCGTGCGGATGCTCTGCTCCGGCTGGAATCGCTGGGGCGGGCGCTTCGGGCAGAGCAGCCAGGGTGGGCGTGTCGGCGCTCAGAATCGTCTGCAGGCGTGGGCGGTATACGTCGCGCTCGACCGCGATCAGATGTCCCAGCACGTCCAGCGCTGACCACTCTCCGGCTGCCGGAGGCGTTAGCCATGCTTCTGATGAGGTCTCGCGGATCAGGCTATCCAGTGCGGCCACGTTCGCCAGCAGGTGCGGGGCGATCTGCGCCGGTTCGAGCGGGCGCGGGGTGACCGTTTCCAGCCAGCGCTCTTCGCTGATGCGACCGGCGAAATCGGCCAGCGAGCCGCATCCATCAACCTGGCGGGCCGCTTCGGTGTCACAGCCTCGCCCGTCGCCACACACCCAGAAGGCACTGAGACCGGCGGCACGCGCGGGCAGGATGTCGTGTTCCCAGTCGTCGCCGACCATGATCGCTTCGTTCGCCTCCAGGCCCAGGCGGGCGAGAATCTCCGCGTAGTAGGCCGGGTGGGGTTTGGCGAAGTGCATGTTGTCGAGCGTAGTCACCAGCGTCAACGGCACCTGATCTACCGGAATGCCTGCCCAGGCCAGTCGGTGCTGCACCGCGACATAGGGGAACAGCGGATTGGTGGCGATCACCACGGCGTAGCCCGCGCCGAGCAGCCGTTCGACCAGGCGACGCGCGCCGGGCCGCCGCTGCGTGAGCGGTTCCAACGAGGGATATAGCTCTGCGTAGAATTCCTGCATGGCGCAGGTGAAGGCGTCGTGGTCGGTGGGGACGAGGGGCATGAAGGCGTCGTAGAAGCGCTCGGCGTTGGTGCGTAGCGGATCGGCGTCGGCCAGCACGGCGCGCGTCCCCGCCATCAATGCTTCCAGGATGCTGGGCGTGCCCAGCCGTTGCTGCACAAAGCCGTCCAGCAGCGCCAGATAGCGGCGCGTGAACGGGTCGGGATCGTTGCCCAGGAGCGTATTGTCCAGGTCGAGCAGCACCGCTTTGATCATGGCTTCGTCCTGTCGTCTTCTTCCAGGGCCTGCCGAAAGAGCCGCAGGGCCTCGTTTTCCTCCACATCCAGCGGGCAGCCGGTGTAGGGATCGGCGATAGGTACATTATGACGGGTGCAGCGCGCCTCTACCTGCATCCGGCGCACGAAGCCGAGCAGCGCCCCGCGAATGGTGAGCCGCAGTTCCATATCTGGGCTGGCATTGGCCCGCAGAATGTCCGGTACCAGACAGCGCGCGCAGTCGGCGGGACGCCAGCGCAATGAGCGGGGATTCTTGTCCACCAGGCGGCATTCCTGGATCGAACGCCCCCGGTTGAAGTCCTCATAGTAGTGCGGACACTCCTTGCCCGCGGGAGTACGCATGGCCTGCCCTTTCGTCGCCCTGTGTGCCGATTGCGTCCTGTGACGAGTGTATGCTATCGGCCCCGCAGCGCCAAATGGCGACAAAAAAGACCGGGGGTGCCCCCGGCCTTTGCTGATCCGGCTCTATCAGACGCGCGTGACGTATTCGCCGGTGCGCGTGTCAATGCGGATGATGTCGCCTTCCTCGACGAAGAGGGGCGTGATCACCTCCAGACCCGTCTCGGTCTTGACGCGCTTGGTTGCGCCGGTCGCCGTGTTACCGGCTACAGCGCGCTCGGCTTCCACCACGCGGTGTTCGACGTTCGGCGGCAGTTCGTAGTCGAGAATCTCACCCTCGTAGGAGAGCAGCTTGAGCTGCATGTTCTCCGTCAGGTAGAGGAAATCGTCGCCGAACTGATCCTTGCGCAGTTGCGGCTGTTCGAAGGTCTCTACGTCCATGAAGGTGAGGAACTCGCCGTCGTCGTACAGGTATTCCACCACGCGCGTATCAATGCGAATGTCCTGCACGCGGTCGCCGGAGGTGAAGGTCATTTCGCGCGTGGCCCCCGTGCGCAGGTTGCGCACCTGCACGCGAATGGTGGCGTTACCACGGCCCATCTTGATGTGTTCATACTTGAGCACCTTGTATAGCTCGCCGTCGAGCGTGAAGTTGGTGCCGTTCCGAAGCTGATTGACGTCAATCATCGCAAGTGCTGTCCTCGTCTTGCGGCCCAATGCCTGCCTGTTTGCCAGTGAACGCCGTCATTATACCAGCATTCAGGCTCGATATGAACGGTCAACCCAAATAGGGTGCGTGCAAAGATTGTCAGCGACTTTGGTGCAGCCCTCATCCCTCGCTCCCTCAGCCTGCGCGGGCTTCAGGGGCGGACAGCCATTGAGCGCATCTCGGACAGTAGGCTGTCCTTAGCTTTACCTCACCCCCCTCGGCGCTGGCGCGCCTCGTTGCCCCCTCTCCAGCCTAGACTGGAGAGGG
>DDBP01000250.1 GCA_002332795.1 Anaerolineales bacterium UBA2029
GTTTCACCGCCCATAGGCCCGCAGAGGGTACTGAACACTCCTCTCGCTCGAAAACGAATACGGGCTGCTGGACATCATCGCCTGGCCGGGGGTGTACGAGCGCTACCGGCGGGACGTGCTCATCGTCGAGGGCGTGGTGCAGCGCCAGGACGGCGTGCTGAATGTCGTCGCCGAGCGGGTGGAGGCTGGCCCGTGGGGGCGTCCTCTGTGGTGAACGGGAACCAACAGATAGAGAAACGAGAAGCAGCACCCTTGAGGCGAGAACGGTTCCGCGCGTTACGCCTTCAGACGGCTGAGGGCGACGTTCTGCTGCGTCTACGCTTGCAGTAACCTGTAGTACGCTTCAGCCAGGCTTTCGGCTGCGATCGCGAGTTCCTCGGCAGTGTTGAAGCGCCCGATGCTGACCCGGATAGTGCTCGAAGCGTCCTGACGACTGATGCCCATGGCCTGCAGCACGTGCGAGGGTTCAATCGTCCGGGAGGTGCAGGCCGACCCTGTGCCCAGCATCAGATGCGGCACGTTCAGCAGCAAGGCGTCCGCATCTACACCGGGGAAGGTGATGCTGCTGGTATTGGGCAGGCGACGTTCGCGGTCACCATTGATACGCAGGGTCTCCACTCGGCTGAGCAAGTCGCGCTCGAAGTCATCGCGCAGGGTTGTCAGATATGCCGCTTCCTGAACTACCTGTCCCAGGGCGATCTCACACGCCTTGCCAAAGCCTACGATAGCCGGGACGTTCAGGGTGCCCGGTCGGATGCCTCTTTCCTGTCCGCCGCCCACGTAGACAGGTTCCAGCGGGAGCGCTCCGGGACCGCCGCGCACATACAACGCCCCTATTCCTTTGGGGCCATAGAGTTTGTGCGCGCTGAGAGAAAGCAAGTCCACACCCCATTCGTGCACATCGAGGGGTATCTTGCCGACGGCTTGCGCGGCGTCGCAGTGTATCAGCGCCCCGTACTGACGGGCGATCTCGGAAATCTCGGCGACTGGCTGGAGACTACCGACTTCGTTGTTGGCCGCCTGGACAGAGACCAGCGCCGTGTCCTCGTTGATTACCTGCTCCGCCGCATCAAGTGACACGATTCCCCTGTCATCAACAGGCAACACCATCACCTCAAAGCCCTCTGCTGCCAGCTTCTGACAAGGGAGCAGCACGGATTTGTGCTCGACGGCTGAGGTCACGATACGCCTTCGCCCGTGCCTGGCGGCGGCTCTTGCGATCCCCTGGATGGCCAGGTTGTTGCTCTCCGTAGCGCCGGCGGTGAAGACGATTTCTGCGGGCGCTGCTCCCAGCAGGCTGGCTACCCGCTCTCTGGCCTCTTCGACGCCTTGAGCGGCCAGCCGTCCCTGCTTATGCAGTCCGTTGGCAGGGTTGCCGTAGACCTGCCCAAAGAACGGCAGCATGGCCTCCAGCACGCGCGGATCACAGGGAGTAGTGGCGTTGTTGTCCAGGTAGATATCCGCCCGTGTCATAATTTCTCAGTCCCAGAGTATCTCGTAGCGAATCTCGCTTTCGTATTGCCGGTATTCGGCGTCCAGGGCTTGCAGTTCCTCCCAGATGAACTGCCTGAGCATCTGGGCGGGGCGCACACAGTAGTGCTCGAAATCCTCGCGAGAGACTTCGCCATGAGGGAAGAGCAGCTTCATCAGACCGCTGGCTATGGCCTGCACAGCGTCTTCGTTGCGTTTGTATCTTTTCTCGCCGACCAGTTGGACCGTCCGGCCACACCATTCGTCGAATGACAGGTCTTCGCGGAGCGCCAGCAATGCATCGCCGAGGAAGTCAGACTTCAGGCCGATGCCAGCCGCGAAACACTCGCTGCTCAGCTTTCTGATTCGCCAGCCGGGCAACAAACCGCGGATACGGTCGAGAAACGCTGGCTCGCGCAGAAAATCCGGCAGTTCTTTGACCAGAGGGGAAGCAAGGGGCCTCTGATGAGCATCGAGTTTGATATTCGCCAGCAGTACCAGGCCGCAGTCACTGGCTGTCTCGTGCAGGCCGCCGCGCGTGAGCCGCCCGTTGGCCAGAAAGCCCTTGAGGCCGCCGATGATTTCCTGGGGTTTCTCGAATTTGAGTGTCTGCACTTCGTCCAGCACCACGACCTTGTAACGCGCCAGCAATCCCCATTGGCCCGTGGCGTTGTTCACGAAGAGCACCGCGGGCGACACGTTGCCGCCGCTCACCAGGCGCACCTGCGGGCTGATGTTCTCGTAGATATAGCTCTTGCCCGTGCCCTTAGGAGCCAGCTCGATCAGGTGCATATTCTTCTGAACCAGCGGCAACAGCCGGCACAGCAGCAACAGTTTCTCGCCCTCTGTAAAGACAGACGGGTTGTAGCCCATCGAAGTGAGCAGCACGTCCATCCATTCACTGAGAGAGAATTCGCGGCGTGCTTCTTTGAATAGATCGAGGCTGAGGGTTGATTGCAGGGGCTTGAAGTTCGTCACCGCGATAGGCGATTCGCCACTGGTTTTAGGCACTCTGACTAACTCTACTACGCCCCACAGGCCCTGATTGAGCAGGTCAGGATACATCTCGACCAGACCATCGGCGATCTGCGCGTCCGGGATTTGCAGCAGACTCATCTTGGCCACGCGCTCCTGACGGTTGCGATTCAGCACCACGTCTACCTGCACAGAAGTGAGCACTTTCACGGTCTCACCATTGAGCAGGCGATTCTTGATGATGTTGGCCTCTTCGGGGCGCGGCAAATAGCGCTCGGTCCAGCGCAGCACTTTCGCCGTATCTTCGGCTGTCAGTTCGCCCGTGCCTGGCGCGAGTTCGTCCAACAACCATTCGCCGACGTAGGCGGGCACACCGCGCTTGCCTAGCTGACTCGTGCGTAGACGCTGCTTGTCGAAGGCCACTGTGCCGAAGACGCGCAGAACTTTGCTATCCAGGTCGGTTTGTTGCATGGAAAACCTGCCTGCTATAAGCCGAGATCGTCCAGGAGCGAGATACTGCGCCGGTACAGTTCTTCGCTCTCGATGTCTGCCTCGGCCTGTATTTCGACGTATTCTCCGCTGGGCCAGCGTATCACCACGGAAGCGGTCGTGTGTTGAGCCTCGTCCGCTGAAGGCCACGGACTCAATTCCACCCTGTCGTGGGATTCTCCGACGGCTGGTATGTCCCTGTCGAGATCGAAGGTCTCCAGCCGCTGTTCTTCTCCGATGGATAGATAGAGCGAACTCAGGACGAGCGCAACCTCGTAGGGATTGATAACCTGAATGTCGAGAATACCCGGCTGTCCTGCTCTGCCTTTCCCGGTGATCCGCACCTGGACGCGGACGCGGCCCTCCTGAACAGGCACAACGTCGCGCTCCAGCTCAATCCAGGGCACCAGCACTTCTTCTGGGAACAGGCCGCCGTGTGCATAGCGCTCGGAACCCTGTTTACCGTCATTGGTGAGGAAGGCGCTCTCATCCAGGATGATCGCTACGTCTTCTGCCAGGCCGAAGCGTTGGCCGAACAGATACATCAGGTGACCTTCCAGCACATAGCCGGAAGACGGATACTCCCGTTGCGTACGGCCCCAGGCCGCCCGGCCATGGGCCTGCATACCCTCAGGGACGGGCACAGAGCGCTGAGAGGTGCCCAGCAAGCGCCCGTGGTCGGAGGTCAGGATGACGCGCAGCGCTATCTGAGCGGGCAGTTGATTGACGATGTCAGCGATCTTGCCAGCAATCGTGTTGAGCTGCCCTTGGACTTCGTCCTGGAGCGTGTCGTAGCTGTTGCGTGAGTGATAGGTGCGGTCGGGTTCCTGAATGCGCCAGATGAACACATCGCCGGGTTTGCCCGCC
>DDBP01000235.1 GCA_002332795.1 Anaerolineales bacterium UBA2029
GAGGTAAGCTCCGCACGACCGGCGCACGATCAGACGGGTCGGCAGGATGATGCGCTGCGGTTCTGTCGCCGGATTTTCGATGCGCTGAATGAGCGCCCGCACGGCCTGTTGCCCCAGCTCGAAGGCTGGTTGCTCGACGGTGGTGAGCGGGACATCGAGATGCATGGTGAAGTCCAGGTTGTCGAAGCCCACCAGCGCCAGGTCTTCGGGGATACGGATGCCCAGTTGCCGCGCGGCCTTGTAGACCGCCAGCGCGATCTGATCGTTGACGGCGAAAACAGCGCTGACGCCAGTGCGGCGATCCAGGAAGTGACACAGCGGCCCCAGATCAATGCTGGGGTATCCTTCGACGACGCACACCAGGTCGGGATCGTAGGGCAGACCCATTTCGGTCAGCGCCTGACGATAGCCGGCGGCGCGATGTTCCAGGCTGATGGCCGGATCGCGCCACGATACCAGACCGATGCGCCGGTGACCCAGTTCCAGCAGATGTTGGGTGGCGCGCAGCGCGCCGTAGAAATGATCGGACATCACGTAGTCAGCGCCGGTGCCCGGCAGGTAGCGGTCTATGAGCACGACGGGGAAGCCCATGCCCAGCAACTGCCGCACGCGCTCGGAGCGCATGGAGTTGACGGGGTAGAGCACAATGCCCGCCAGACGCTGTTCGGCCAGTTCCTGCAACACTTCGTCCTGGCGATCCGGGTCATTGGCGGCGTGCTTGAAGGTCATGGAAAGGTCGTGTTCGGTGGCGGCGCGCTCCGCGCCCAGCAAAATGGTGGAGACGAACGAATCGCGCACATAGGGCACGACAAGGCCAATCTGATTGCTGGTGAGGCGGTTACCGCCGTGACCCTGGCCCCAGGTGACGAAGGTGCCGCGGCCCTGTTCGCGCCGCACGAACCCTTCGTTTTCCAGCTTGCTCAGGGCCTGGCGGACGGTGCCCCGCGCGATGCCGAATTCGGCGCACAGATCGGCTTCGGCGGGCAGGCTGGAGCCGGAGGGATAATCACCGTTCAGAATGCGCTGGGTTAGAATTTCGGCGACCTGCATATACAGAGGGATGCTGCTGTCACGTTCGAGCACTGGGCACATAGACTCCTCGATGTCCTGGCTTCGACGAAAAAGCCGGTCATGATGTATATACAACCAATTGTCTAATAGAACGTTTGCGTTGTCAACTAGTGGTAGGCAGACCCGCATGCGAGCAAAGCAGCCAAAGGACGCCAAGTCATGCATCATCCCAGTTTCGATCCGCGCGATCCGCTCTTTGAAGTCTCTGGCTGGCGACTGAGCTTTCAGATCGTCACCCTGGAGAATCTGTACGGTCTCGATCCGGCGCAGGTCACGGTGACCAACGATGGGGCGCTGTGGCACCTGCGTTGTGGGCAACTGAGCTGGGCCGGGCAACAGCAGCGTGCCCCCGGTTCACTGGAGGCACGGGTTCTGCGCGGGCCAGACCGCCGGCTGCACCTGAGTATTACGGCCAGCGCCCCGCACAAGATTCGCGCGGTGAAGGTGCTGGTGCGCGGGCTGCCGCCCCTGACGCCGCTTGATCTGCTAGACGAGCCGATCCCAGACATCGGGGAAGGTTTCCTGGAGCGCTACCCCAATCGGCTACGCCTGCCTTTGCTGTGCGCTCGCCTGCCTGATGGTGCGCTGATCGGGGCGCGCTGCGAGGATGGGCACGCGCGGGCCAAGCGCTTCGCCATCTACCAGGAACGCATGGGCGAACTGGCGGGCACATACACGCTGGAATGCATTCACGAAGAAGACGCCCGCTGGTTCGACCGCCGTATAGACGTGCCGCTGTGGGTGCTCGACGCGGGGGTACAGCCCGGCCCGTTTCGCGCCGAGCAACTGGCGTTCGCCGAGTCCGCGTTCGGCTTACTCCCGTGGGAACACCGCGCCGATGTGCCCGCCTGGGCGCGCGACATCCGGCTGTGCCTGACGTTGCACGGGATGCACTGGTCGGGCTACGTCTTCAATACTTACCAGGATATGCGACGCATCATCCGCTTTGCTGCCGAGCGGCTCGACGGGCGGCATATCCTGGCCTATCTGCCCGGCTGGGAAGGGCGTTACTACTGGCAGTATGGAGATTACCGCCCGGAGCCGCGCCTGGGCGGCGAGGAAGGCTTCGCGGCGCTGTGCCAGGAGGCGCGCGCTTTGGGCGTGCACGTGATGCCCATGTTCGGCGGCAACTGCGCCAACGCCTGGGCACCCAACTTCCACACCTTCGGCCCGTCGTCGTACATGAAATCGGCCACGCGCAACGTGTTTCACGGCAATCAGCCGGATTGGGACACCAGCCGCGCTCACGACACGGGCTGGCAGGCGTGGCTCAACCCTGGCGCGCCAGCCTGGCAGACCGAACTGCACCGGCAGATCACCCGCCTGATCGATCGGTACGGCTTCGATGCCGTGTTTCTGGACACGGTCGAAGTGTGGACGAACGATCCAGACTTCAACGTGCGCGAGGGATATCAGACCCTGGTGGGGCGCTTGCGCGCGGACTGCCCCGATCTGCTGGTCGCGGGCGAAGACTGGTGGGACGGGCTGCTGAACATCTTCCCGCTATTCCAGCGCTCCGGCCCCTGGCGACAGGTGCCACTGTGGGTGGGGCGCTATGCGCGTCTGTTCGGGCACATTTGCGAGGGCGATCCGTCGCGCGGCAGCACTGGCGTCTTTGAGTCCGGCTATGCCCCGTATCAGCCGCTGCCCATGGACGGCGTGCACATCCCGACTATCGCCTTTGTGGATGGCACGCTGGAGCGGGCGCAGGGGGTGGTGGAGGCGCTCATCCGCAAAGTGGCAGAGGAGGCACGTTGAGGGATCAATTCTGTCTAGACTTTTGCGTAATTTGACTAGACAATTGATTGACTTGCGGTTCTGGCAATGCTATACTCATGTTCAATAGAACCGCGTAACACGCCGGCTGGCATACGCTGGCCACTCACAGTTATCTAGACAGCGAGTTGCTTGAAAATGAGGGGAGGTCCGCAGGCAGACGATCTGAAGAACTAGCGAGCAGGTCAGGCTGAAATGAGCACTTTCTCGTCAAGATTTTGAGATTTCCAGGAGGTTTCCATGTATCGTAAACTGTCGGCTATGCTGGCGACTGCGTTGGTGCTCAGCGCGGTATTGCTGGCCTTCTCCGGGCACGCCAGCGCTCAGGAGAAAATCAACCTGCGCCTGGCGACCTGGGACGACGAAAACGCGGCCAAGGTCACGCAGGTGGTGCTCGATGGCTTCATGGAGAAGTACCCCAACATCAGCGTGGTCAACGAACCGCTGGGCGACGATGCCCATGTCAAGCTGCTGACGCAACTCACAGCGGGCACGGCGGCGGACGTGGTGATGGTCGACTCCGGCTTCCTGGGGAAGATGAAGGACTTCCTGCTGCCGCTGAACGACTACATCAACGACCCCGAAGTGGGCATCAACCTGGATGATTACTATCCGGAATTGCTGGCGGTCGGTGCCATTGATGGCGTGCAGTACCTGCTGAACAAGGACTATGCCACCACGGTGACCATCATCAACACGGGCATGCTGGAAGCCGCTGGTCTGGAACTGCCGCAGGACGGCTGGACCTATGACGACTTCCTCGAATATGCGCAGTTGATGACGCTGGATGCCAACGGCAACAACGCGCTCAGCCCGGACTTCGACCCGAACAACATCGTGCAGTATGGCACGCGCACGATGGGCACCTGGGCGCGCGCCTTCCAGACGGCCATCTTCACCTTCGGCTCGCATACCATCAGCCCGGACGGCACGACGGCTGAGGGCTATATCAACAGCCCCGAAGCAGTGGCCGCCTTCGAGTGGTATCGTGACCTGGTGCACAAGTATCACGTAGCGCCGACCCTGGAAGTCCAGAACGCTTTCGAGGGCAACCTGCTGGCCGATGGCTTCGTGGCGATGTATCCGTGGTATGGCCCGTGGTTCTATCAGTCCTGGTCGGAGAACCCCAACCTGTCGTTCGCCGCGGTCCCGCCGCCCTCGCGCGAGGATGGTTTCCGCGAAAGCACGATCTGCTGGGCTGGTTTCGGCATCAACAAAGCCACGCCGCATCCGGACGAAGCCTGGTTGCTGCTGCGTGAACTGGCGACCGAGCCGGGCCAGAAGGCTTACGGTGGCGGCTATGCGCTCTCCGCGTTGCGCCCGCTGATGGAGTCCTCCGGCATGGCCGATCACCCGTTCTTCGGGGTGTTCCTGGCCGAGGCCAAGCATGTAGGGCGGCACGACGATGCCCTCAACCCGAACTACGTGCAGTGCATCGAGGAACCGGTCATTGACCTGCTCGAATTGCTGCTCGGCGAGGGCGGGGCGAATGTGGACCCCAAGCCGTATCTGGATAAGATCGCGGCTGACTCTACCGAGTGCCTGGCCCAAGAGTGAGGTTGGCCGGTCGTTCGTTGAACTGAGCCAATGCTGCTCCCTGGTGTCGGTTATCAACGCGCCAGGGAGCGCATTGTCTACCCGTGTGGCTCGGCGGTTGGAGCCAAGCGGGTTGCGCGATGTCATTCGCAGGAGGGAATCGTGACTGTAACAGGAAAAAGAGAAGCGCCTCCGCCGCTGTTCTTGCGCTGGCTGGGCCGAACGCCGATGGCCCGCTGGGAAGCGGTGAGTTTCTACTTGATGATCTCGCCCTGGGTCATAGGCTTTTTCACCTTCATCGCCTACCCGATGGTGCGCTCCTTCTACCTGGCCTTCACCCGCTACAATCTCAAGACTCCCCCGAAATGGGTAGGTCTGGATAATTTCGTGAAGATGTTCACCAACGACGACCTGTTCTGGCAGTCGTTCAAGGTGACCACGCTCTATGTGTTGGGCAGTGTACCAGCGGGGACGCTCTTTGCCCTGCTGGTGGCCATGATCCTGGCTCAGCAACTGCGCGGCGTGAACTTCTGGCGCACCATCTACTTCATGCCGACCATGGTCAGCGGCGTGGCCGTGGCTGTCATGTGGACGTACCTGCTCAACCCGGAATTCGGCCTGGTCAACCAGGTGCTGGACCTGGTGGGGATCAAAGGGCCGGGCTGGATCGCCAGCACGACCTGGGCCTTGCCCTCGCTGATCATGATGAGCTGGTGGAGCATCGGCGGGCAGATGGTGATTTACCTGGCCGGCTTGAAGGGCATTCCCAGAGAGCTGTACGAAGCCGCTGAGATTGACGGGGCGGGGGAATGGGCCAAGTTCCGCCATGTGACCGTCCCCATGCTCAGCCCGACGATCTTCTTCAACCTGGTGTTGGGCCTGATCGGCGCATTCCAGGTCTTCGAAGGGCCACTGGTGCTCACCGAGGGTGGGCCGAACAACGCGACGCTGACCTACGTGCTCAACCTCTACAATCAGGCGTTCCGCTTCATCAACTTTGGGTATGCGTCGGCGATGGCGTGGTTCCTCTTCGCCGTGATCATGGCGATGACCCTGCTGGTGATCCGCTCCTCGGCGCTGTGGGTCTATTACGAGGCGGAGGCGAAGTGAGATGACCGGGCAGTCCGTTTCCTCTTCGACGATGGTCTCTGTGGGCGAATACCGGCTGCGCCGGTCACTGTTTGGCAAGAAAGGTTTTCGGCGGCTGCGCATTCTGATCAGCTATATCGTTTTGCTTATTGGCGCATGTTTCATGCTCTTTCCCCTTTTGTGGATGCTTTCGGCCAGCTTCAAGCCCGAATGGCAGATCTTCACGCGCCCGCCGATCTGGTTGCCGGTGGAGTGGATTCAGGTGCCTGCCGGACAGGAAAACGTGGGCATCAACACGTATCGGGTAACGCGCAACGGCGACGCGGACGAGGTCATCCGCCTGGGGCGGCGGCGCTACACCACGGTGATCCCCTTCAGCGAGATTGAGGCGCACCTGCAACTGGTACCCGCCAGCGCGCTCTCCGACGCGCAAACGCGCGAGATCAACGGCGTGCCACTGAATGTGCGGCAGTGGAACAGCCCGGAAGGGACGCGCGAAGTGGTGGCCCTGGCCAAGGTCGAAGAGGCCATGGCGGTCATTGATGTCGAGAACATTCAGTCCGCCCGCGTGCTGCCGCTGACCGTGGTCAACAGTGCCAAGCGCGCCCGACCCGAATATCAGGGCATCACCTTTCAGGGGCGCGAACTGGAAATTGACGGGCAGACAGTGCCGGTGTTGCCGACCGGCCCGGAGTCCGAACTGGTGGTGGTCTCCGAGACCAGCGTGGCGCAACACGCGCGACTGGTGCACAAGGAGGACCTGGGCGAGAAGTCTGTCGCCCCCGTTGGCGCGACCGAACTCGACATCTACACGTTGAAGAACGACGACTCCGGGCAGTCCTACGTTGTCCTTTCCGAAGACGGCTGGTTTCCGGTGCTGGAACTGGACACAGTGGTGGAGCACGCCTTCACAGTGCCCAACAGTCTGCTGACCGGCACGCCGGAGACCTACACCCTGCCCAACCTGACCTATGAGCGCTGGCAGATCACGCTGGAAGACGGCACCCCCGCCGACGTGATCGCCATCCAGAAGGGCACCAACGAGACAATCGTATTGCCAGTAGAGTATGCGGCCAATATCCGCCTGGGGCCGATCAGCAAGCTGGCCCAGGATCAGGATTCCAAGCGCATCACCGGCGGCGGAATCGTGCGCTTCAAGGAGCGTTTCGAGGAGTTCGGCAAGCACAAGACGGTGGCCATCGTCGGGCCGCAGCAGACCATGTTGATCGTCATCCCGCTGTCCGACATCCCCAATGCTTACGAAGTGGATGCCGATCGGCTGGAGCGCAACACGCGCTTTCACCTGCGCACGGAGAACTACCGGCGGGCGTTGACCGCGCACATCGGCGGGGCCAACTTCCTGACGTTCTTCAAGAACTCGACGGTGGTCGTCATCCTCAACATGATCGGCAACTTCCTGTCGTGCACCATCGTGGCCTACGCCTTCGCACGGCTGCGCGCGCCGGGCAAGAGCGTGCTCTTTGCGATTCTGCTCTCGACGATGATGTTGCCCTTCCCGGTGACACTCATTCCGGTCTACGAGATTTTCCGCAACTTCGGCATGATAGATACGCTCTATCCCCTTTTCCTGCGCTCGTTCTTCGGGAATGCCTTCTTCATCTTCCTGCTGCGGCAGTTCTTCATGACCATTCCGGTGGAGCTGGAGGAGGCGGCGCGCATTGACGGGGCCAACCGATTGCAGATTCTGGTGCGGATCATCCTGCCGTTGAGTATGCCCGCCCTGGCGACGATGGCCATCTTCACTTTCCTGTGGTCGTGGAATGATTTCTTCACGCCCTATGTGTTCATCAACAGTCCCAGCAAGTTCACCGCCACGCTGGGCCTGAACCTGTTCAAGGGGCATTTCACTACCAACTATGAAGTGCTCATGGCTGCCTCGGTGGTGGTGATCACGCCGACCATCCTGATCTTCTTCTTCCTGCAGCGCTACTTCATCGAGGGCATCCAACTGACCGGCCTGAAGGGATAAGAAGACGGTGGCGGAGCCGAGCACTCCCAAGAGCGAAGTGTACCGGGTGGCAGGCGCTTTGCTGGCGCTTGCCGCCATTGGTTTGGCCTACGAAGTCCTGCTGACGCGCCTGTTCTCGCTGATCTTTCAGTATCACTATGTGTTCCTGATCGTGTCGCTGGCGGTGCTGGGACTGGGCATCGGCGCGGGGATCGGTCACGCCACCCGCCGCTACCTCACCCTCGCCCGGCTGGCCGGTGGAGCGCTGGCGGCGGCGGCCCTGTTGATCGTCGCCGCGGTCGTCTTCGCGCGCCTGCCCTCGGCCAACCTGACCGGGCTGGCGGCGGGCGTGGCGCTGTTGCCGTTCATGGCGCTGGGATGGGTGAACGCCGGTTTGTTCGCCCGCTACGCCCGTCACAGCGCCGTGCTCTATGGGGCCGATCTGTTCGGCGCGGTGCTCGGTCTGCTGGCGGCGCTGGGGTTGGTGCAGGCGGTCGGGGCGTTCGACGGGGTGCTGATGTTGGGCAGCGTCGCGGCGCTGGCAGCGCTGACACTGGCCGGGCGGCGTGCGCGGTCCCTGCTGGCGCTGGCTGTCGTGTTGATCCTGGCTGGCCCGCTGCTGGCCGGGCTGGGCGTCGCCGCCTACGATCCCGCCGATCTCGACGACGCCCCGCCGGACAAGACCATGATTCACGTGCTGCGCAATCCGAACGCGGGAGCGCGGCTGATGGAGACGCGCTGGAGTCCGTTCGCCCGCGTAGACCTGGTGCAGATCGCCGACGAGGCGCTGCGCTACGTCTTCAGCGACGCGGGGGCGGGCAGCGTCATGGTGCGCTACGACCCGCAGCAGCCCGACGAAGCGGCCTGGCTGCGCGACAACGTGGACTACTTCCCTTTCCTGGCTGCCGAGACGCCGGAGCGCGTGCTGATCCTGGGCGCGGGGGCGGGCAAGGACGTGGTGCAGGCGCGGCTGGCCGGTGCCGCGCAGATCGAGGCGGTGGAGATCAACCCGGCTATGGTGGCGCTGACCAACGACTACGCGGGCTACACTGGCGATGTGTTCCATCTGCCTGGCGTGCAGGTGACCGTCACCGACGGGCGCAACTACGTGGAGCGCACCGGGCGGCGCTATGACCTGATCTACCTCAACCTGGTCTACAGTCAGGCGGCGACGCCGGGCGCGGCGGCCCTGGTGGAGAACTACATCTTCACCCGCGAGGCGCTCACCGCCTACTGGGAGCACCTGACCGACAACGGGCGGTTGGGCTTCGTCACGCACACAGGGCCGGAGGGTATCCGCCTGTTCATCGGCGTGCTGGATATGTTGCAGCGCCAGGGTTACAGCCTGCGCGAGGCGCTCGACCGGGTGACGCTGGTTGCGCGGCGCACCGACGATCCGCAGACGCGCGTGACAGTGGTGACGGTCTTCCGTCAGCCGGTGTCGGCGGATGCGGCAGCGACGCTGAAGCAGATGATCACCAGTCGCGGCAACCTGTCGATTCTGTATCTGCCGCATGTCGCCGAGGACTTGCTCGGCGGGCTGGCGACCGGTCAGGTGACGCTGGCGCAGTACATCGCTGGCAATCCGGAGTTCAACTATCAGCCCACGACCGACGACCGGCCCTTCTTCTATCACCTGCAACCGGGCCTGCCGTCGGTGTTGGTGACGCTGCTGCGGGCCGTGCTGATCCTGGCCCTGTTCTACCTGGCCTTTGTCTTCGTGGCCTGGGATGCGCGCCGCGATTCCATCGCGCGGCGTTCGCTGTGGGTCGGCTACTTCGGGCTGATCGGCGTCGCCTTCATGCTGGTAGAAATCCCCATGATTCAGCGCTTCAACCTGCTGCTGGGCGCGCCCGCCCTGGCATTGATCGCTGTCATCGGTGGGATGTTGCTGGGTGGCAGCGCCGGCAGCCTGTTTTCCGGACGGTTCCAGGAACGCCGGTTGCCGCGCGTCATCGCCCTGGCGACGCTGTTCGCCGGGATTGCCGTGGGCGCTTCGGCCTTCGTCTATCCGGCGCTCATCCGCTGGGCCTTGCCGTGGGCGCTGGGGCTGCGCGTGGCCTTCAGCCTGGCTTTGCTGGTGCCGGTGGGCTTCGTCATGGGCATGGCCTTCCCCGGCGGAATGCGACTGGTCAACCGGCTCGATCCCAACGGCATACCGGTGCACTGGGGGGCCAACGCCGTCGCCTCGACCATTGGCACCACCCTGGCGACGGTGATCGCCATGACGGAGGGCTTCCGACTGGCGCTGCTGATCGGGGCCGGGCTGTATCTGGCGGTGGCTGTGCTGATCTTTGTCGCGGGTGGTCGTTTTTCTGCGCAACTGGAGCGGCGTTGATGGAACAATGGCACAACGATCTGGCCGAGGTGCTCTCGCTGGATGGCACCTGGGAGCTGACATTGGGAGACAGGACGGGCACCGTGCAGGTGCCCGGTTGTTGGGAAGCGCAAGGCTTCCCGCAGCGACTCGACGGCCCGGCGGTGTACCGTCGAGCGGTGACCGTGCCCGCCAGGTGGGCCGGGCGGCGCGTGCAACTGCAATTCGACGCGGTGAGCTATCACGTCGAGGTGAGGGTCAACGGCGTGCCAGTGGGCGAACACACCGGCTGCTGGAGTCCGTTCGCCCTGGAGGTCAGCGGGGCGCTGCGCTTCGGCGCGGAGAACGAGATCGTCTGCACCGTGTGGAAACCGGGCGGGCGCTTCGGGCTGCGCGAGTCGCTGGCCGGTTTCCTGCCGGACGTGATGGTGATGTTCGGCGGGCTGTGGCAGTCGGCCCGCCTGGTGGCGCATGACCGCCCGGCCCTGAGCGCGTTGACGGTGCACAGCGACGCAGAGCGGGGCACTGTGCACCTCACCGCAGATGCTCTCGGTGCGCAGGGCTGCCAGGCGGTGGTGACGGTCCGCGCGGCGGACGGCGAGCCAGTGGCCTGCTGGCGGGGGATACTGAGCGACGAACGCCTGGACACAGCGCTGGTCGTGCCCCATCCGGCGTTGTGGTCACCGGAGCAGCCAACGCTCTACCGCGCCGAGATCGTACTGCAACGGGCGGGGGAGGTGCTGACACGGGTCGGCAGGACGTTCGGCTTCCGGGCGCTGCGTGCCGAGGGGCAGCAGGTGCTGCTGAACGACGCGCCAGTCTGCCTGCGCGGGGCGCTCAACTGGGGCTGGTATCCTGACCTGATCTGCCCTACGCCGGACGAAGCGACCATCCGCGACGAGTTCCGGCGCATCCGGGCGTTGGGCTTCAATATGATGAAGCTGTGCCTGTACGTGCCCTGGTCGCGCTATTTCGAGATCGCCGACGAAGAGGGCATGTTACTGTGGCTGGAACTGCCCCTGTGGTTGCCGGAGATCACGCCGCACCTGTTGACGGAGGCTCCGCGGCAGTATGCTGAAATTCTGGCGGCGGTGCATCATCACCCTTCCATCGTCATTTACAGCGTGGGCTGCGAACTGGAACGGCACGTGCCGCCAGAGTGGGTGGCGCAACTCGATGGCATCGTGCGCGCAGGCACGTCCGGCGTGCTGGTGTGCGACAACAGCGGGTCGGGCGAGGCATACGGCTGTCTCGCTGACCTGGCCGACTTCGACGACTATCACTTCTACAGCGACCCGCACTTCCTGCAGGCGCTGGCCGATCACTTTCGGCGCGACTGGCGGCCCGTCCGCCCGCTCATCTTCGGCGAGTTCTGCGCGGCGGACGACTACCGCCCGCTGGGCGAGTTGTTGCGGGCACACGGCGGCGACCTGCCGTGGTGGTTGCGGGAGCAGAATCCCATTCACCCGCTGACCAAGGTCGCGCACACACAACAGCGCGAACGCATGGCCGCGCTGGGACTGAACCGCAGCGAAGCTGAGCTGGCGGCGATCTCGCGGCAGCAGGCGTTCGTCGCCCGCAAAGTCGTCCTGGAGCGGGTGCGCGGCTGGGCGCGGTTGGGCGGCTACAACATCACCGGCCTGCGCGATACGCCGCTCTCTACTTCGGCACTGTTCGACGATTTCGGGCGCAGCAAATTCGACCCGGAGGCGTTCCGGCAATTCAACGACGAGACGGTGCTGCTGTTGGGGCGGCGGCACGCGCGGCGCTGGTGCATAGACGGCGATCGGCCCGCCCCCTCCGATCCTTTCTGCTTCCTGGCCGATAGCGCGGTTGCGCTGGAAGTCGTGCTGTCTCATGCGGGCCTACCCCTGCCCGGCGGACGGTTGAGCTGGCAGCTCGCTGACGGGGCGGGACAGGCGGTCGCGTCCGGCGAGGCAGCGGTCAGCGGGCCGTTGACTGCCGGGCGGCCCTTCCCTATCGCGATGGTGTCGTTTCGCGCTCCGGCATGGACTGAACCGGTCGCCCTGCGCCTGACGGTGAGCCTGGAAACGGGCGGACGTATGGTGCGCAATAGCTGGCCGGTGTGGGTCTTCCCGGCGGTGCGCGAGTGGCCTGACGGCCTGGCGCTGTTCGATCCCTGCGGGGCGCTGGCAGGCCTGGACGATCTGCGCGATGCTGCCGCTCGCCTGACCAGTGTGCCTCCTTCAGGGACACGCGCCGTCATTGCGGCGACGCTCAATGACGCCCTGCTGGGCTATCTGCGGGGTGGAGGCGCACTGCTCCTGCTGCAAACGGGCGACGCGCCGTTGCCTGCCATCTCCGGCCCGTTCTGGTGGCACGCGGTGCACCTGCTGGAGGATCATCCGGTCATGCGGCGCTTCCCGCATCAGGGCTTCGCCGACATGCAGTTCTACGGGATCGCCACGCCCTGGGCGCTGGACACCGGGCGGCTGGCCGAAGTCCTGCCAGATGCGCACGACATGCGCCCGATGATGCGCCGTCTGCACCCGTCGCAATACACGCTGGCCGATACGCTGTTCGAGGTGCGGGTCGGTGCGGGGCGGCTGATCGCCACGACGCTGCGCTTCCAGGGCGGGTTGGGCGATCAGCCATCCGGTCTGCGCGATCAGGTGGCCGGGCGCTGGTTGCTGCGGGCGCTGCTGGACTGGTTGGTACAGTAAGAGGAAAGCGGGGGCAGGTAGCACATATGCTGCCCCCGCTTATCGTTCAGAGCGAGACTTGCGGCAGGCGGACGACTGCGGCGGTGTTGTCCTCGAAGTGATTCTCGCCCACTTCCACGGCGGGATCGCCTTCCAGCCGTACCGCGCATTCGACGTTGCGGGCGAAGTGATTGTCTGCGACGGTGCAACTGTGCACGCGGGCCAGGCGCACGCCGACGCGGTTGTTGAGGATGCGATTGCCGCGCAGGTGATAGTCGTGGCACTCCTGGTCGGTCGTCTCCGGGCCGGTATAGCCGGCGAAGCCAATGCCGTTGGCCTCGATCAGGTTGTCTTCGATGGTGAAGCTGTGCGAGACTTCGTGCCCCGGCCAGTGCGCGACGACCGGCCCGCCGCGCGTCCAGAGCCGTAGCCCTTCGCCGTTGAGCCGGATGCGATTGCGGCGGATGACGAAGTCGAAGCCGTGCTCGACGGCGATGCCCACCTTGCGATTTTCCTCGATGACGTTGTCCTCGATCACGTTCTCCCAGGAATAGCCCATCCACATCCCATAATTGGACTGACTGCAGTCGTTGCGGCGGAAGATGTTGCCGCGCGAGAAGGTGGACTCGATAGCATTGTTCGAACTCAGGCGGCAGTCGTTGTCCTCGAACAGGTTGTCATTGCACGGCCCCTGGTTGCCCTTGTGATCGTAGCCGGCGACGAAAATGCCGTCCCCGCCGCACAGGCAGCTATTGCGCAGGAAACGGTTGCGCGACGAGCCGTAGACCAGCACGATGCCCGCCGCGTCCGCCTCGACACGGATGGCACCGCTTTCCGGGCGGCGAAACACGCGGTTGCAGAAGTCGAAGCGGTTGTCTTGCACGAGATTGTCGGACGAGGCGGAGAGATAAAGCCCCCAGCCACTGTTGAAGGAGGCGTTGTTCCCTTCGATCTGCAGGTCGGAGCACCCGTAAAGCAGGATGCCGTTCATCTGATGTTGCAGGTCGCAGGCGCGCACGCTCCCGCCGCGCACCTGATGCAGCAGGATGGCCGCACTGTAGACTTCTTCGATGGGGTGCCACAGGTAAAGGAAAGTGTCTATGCCCTCGATCTCGGCGGTGTCGCGGACGCGCACGCGCTCGATGGTCACGTCCTGGCAACGATCGAAGCGCAGGCCGTGATAGTAGCCGGAGATGTTCAGGCCGCGCACGGTCACGCCGCGCCGCCCCTCGGCGCGGACGGCCACGCCTTCGTGCTGCGGGCTGACCAGCCAGGCGTCTGTCCCGTCCAGGGTGATGTTGTCGGCGGCGATCGTCAGCCCGTGTGGCAACACGTGCACGCCAGGGGCCAGGCGCGTGTCGGCGGTGATGACCATGCCGTCGGTGGGGATGACCAGGGAATCGCTCATGATGTCTTTGTCCTTAATCTGTCAATCCGTTGCTGAGAAGGAAACAACCGGTTCTGGCGCATAATCCAGCGTCAGGGCGCGCTCGGCGGTGACCGTCGCCCGCCCGCCAGGGTGAATGATTGGCACGGAGCCGCTCTCGACCGCGAACCCAACCGCTCGCGGCGTGACCTCCACGCTGACGCAATGCCCATGCCACCACAACGTCAGGCGCACGGCGCGCCAGCCCGCAGGCAGACGCGGCCAGGCCAGCAGGTGCAGTCCGTCTTCGCGCAGATCGAGCTGACAGAAGCCATGCACCACACTGAGCCAGGCCCCGCCCATGGCTGCGGTGTGCACGCCCAGGTTCCAGTGTGGGCCAGTGCCCAGCAGATCGAGCATGGCGGTGCGCAGGAAGTAGCGATAGGCCCAGTCCACCATGCCCACATTGGCGGCGACCAGCGCGTAGGCCAGCGGGCTGAGACTGGAGTCGTGCGCGGTGCGCGGCTCGTAGTAGAGCCAGTTGGCCCGCTGCACCTCCGGCGAGTAGCGGTCGCGCAGCAGGTAGAGCAACAGCACCACATCCGCCTGCTTGATCGCCTGTGTGCTCTGGAACGGCCCCAGCAAACCACCAGGGTACTGGTCGGGGTGAGACAGGCGAGCGCGCACGGCGTCGGGCGGGGCGTCTTCCAGGCCAAAATAGCCGTCGAACTGCGGGATCAGCCCGGTGTGCGGGTCGGGGGCGGGCACGTAGAAGCGCTCGGCGACGGTGCGCCACTGCGCGATCTCCGCGTCGCTCAGCTTCAGACGGGCGCGCAGTTCTGCCAGCGCACCCGGCGCGCGGCGCTCCGCCCGTTCCAGCAGAGCCAGGGCGGCGCGCAGGCTGAACTGCGCCAGGGCGTTGGTGTAGGCATTGTTGTTCACCCGCTCGTGATATTCGTCCGGCCCCAGCACAGTGCGCAGTTCGTAGCGATCCTGCTCCGCGTTGTAGGTCGCCCGCGAGACAAAGAAACGCGCCACTTCGCAGGCGATCTCCAGCGCGCCGTCGGCCAGCAGGCTGTCGTCACCGCTGGCCTCCAGGTATTGCCACAGGGCATAGACCACGTCCGCTGAGATGTGAATCTGCTCGTCGGCGAAGTAGCTGCGAATCTTCTGGCCGGTGCGCGGGTCGTCGAAGACGTAGAGCGCGCAGGTTTCGTCGCCGGTCTCCTGGCTTTGCCAGGCGTAGTAAGCACCGGCAAAGCCCAACCCCTGGGCCTTGCGCCGCGCTCCGTCCAGCGTGTGATAGCGGTAGCGCAACAGGCGACGCGCCAGGGCCGGCTGTGTGGCGATGAAGAAGGGCGCGACGTAGATGTCGCAGTCCCAGAAGATCGATCCCCAGTAGTCCTGTCCCTGCAACCCGCGCGCTGAAATGCTGACACGATCCGAGTGCGGGCTGTTGGCCAGCAGGTGGAACAGGCAGAAGCGCAGCACCGTCTGTGCCTGTGCGTCGCCCTCGATCGTCACGTCCGAGGAGTCCCACAACTCGGCCCAGCGGGCAGCATGACCGGCGCGCAGCACGTCGTACCCCAGCGCCTCAGCCACGTAAAGATCGGCGCGGGCGTGACGGAGGAGGTCACCGGCGGTGAAACGACTGTCGTAGACGGCGACAACCTTGACCAGGGTGACCATCTGCGCGGCGGGCAAGTCGAAGGTGACGGTGCCCTCGGCGCGCTCTCCCTCGGCTCGCCACGACCAGCGCGCCCG
>DDBP01000121.1:0-1571 GCA_002332795.1 Anaerolineales bacterium UBA2029
CTTAACGCTTGCTCCAGCCTTGTCCGCCCATGAACCACACGCAGAGAGGGGACTTAGCCCGATACCTATTCCCTTTCTCCGTGTATGGAGAAAGGCTGGAGGATGAGGTTTTCAAACGGTCTCTTATGCCTGTGCTACCTCGGCCACGTAGGGGATGGTCTGCGGGCCTTCGGGCAGCACGCAGATGCGCGCGTCGCGCCCGTATTTCGCCCGCAGCGCCTCGACGGTGCGGGGGATGTCGTGACAGGGCAGCAACAGCGCCTCCCGCGTGGCCTCGTCGTCGAAGTAGTCCGAATAGAGATAAACATCCGCCTTGAGCTGAATGCGCGCCTGAATCTGCGCTGCCCATTGATCCTGGCGCGTCTCTGGCGCGTTCATCACCATGTCGAAGAGTTCCTGCGGCGAACGCGCCGCCCGCAACATCTCGCCGAACAGCCCGTGATCGGGAATGCCCTCGCAGCACTCCGCCACCATGATGATCGCCCCGCCGGGCCGGACGATCTGCTCGGCGGCGCTCATACCCTTGCCGCACTGATAGAGATTCAGGTCAAGCGGATACCCCGAATTGGTGGTGATGACGATGTCGAACGGCTGCGAGACGGGCACCATCGCCGTCTTGCGGACAAACTCGATCCCCGCGTCGTGTGCCGTCACCAGATCGCCGGCGAAGACACCGGTGATCTGCTTGTCGCGGTTGAGCGTGACGTTGAGCAGGAAGGTGGGGTTGGTGCGCAGAGCTACTTCGCGCGCTTCCTCGAAGATGGGGTTGCCGTAGGTCACGCCCCAGGTCGCCTTGGGGTTGCCGATCATACCCGCGTCGTGATTGCCCAGCACCGTCGCCTGACCCGCCATGCCGGGCATCACCGCCTTGCCGCCGCCGGAGAAGCCCGCGAAGAAGTGCGGCTCGATGAAGCCGGTCAGGATTTTGACGCTGGCCTCCATATAGACCCGGTTGATCCAGATGGGGTGGCCTTTGGAGCTTTCGCCCAGGTAAACCTGCGTGGATGGGTCGAAGCAGTTGTTCTGCTCGATACGGTAGCGCCGTGCAATGTCCGGGCCGAGCATCCTCTCCAGTTCGGCGGGCGTGTTGGGGCGGTGCGTCCCCAGCGCGTTGCACAGCACGATGTTCTCTGCGGGCACGTGCGCCAGCGCGTCCAGCACGGCGGGCAGCATCAGATGAGTAGGGGTCGGGCGGGTGATGTCGCTGAAGACGATGGCAACCGTGTCGTCGGCACGCACCAGATCGCGCAACGGCGGCGAGGCGATCGGGTGTTCCAGCGCCTCGCGCAGGGCCTGCACCGGATCGGGCAGCGGAGGGATGTAGCGCGGGCTGACGACGGTGATGTTCGCGTCATCCGGCAGGGTGATGGTCAGGCCGGTCTTGCCATAATCGAGATGGATGTCCACGGCGCTCGCCTTTCACTCGTTTGTCTATGCCTGAAATCTCTCAGACAGGGGCTACGCCCCGTTCTATGACAAAGGAAATATCAGCGGCCCAGGCGCGGCCCCTGAGCCAGCGGCAACCCTGTCTCGCGCTCGATGGCCAGCAGACGGTTGTACTTCGCCAGCCG
>DDBP01000121.1:1688-20235 GCA_002332795.1 Anaerolineales bacterium UBA2029
CCAGCCGGTCGGACTGCGTGATCGATCCTATTTTAATATGATCGCCACTCCAACCCACAGCCAGGTCGGCCAGCCAGTTGTCCTCGGTCTCGCCGCTGCGCGCGCTGATCACCACCCGCCAGCCCGCAGCGCGCGCCAGGCGACAGGCCTCGGCGGCTTCGCTCACCGTGCCGATCTGATTGACCTTGAGCAGCAACGCATTGGCTGCGCCCAGGGCGGCGGCTTTCTGGATGCGCGCCGGGTTGGTGCACAGCAGGTCGTCGCCCATCACCATGATCCGCCCGCCCGCCTGCGCGCATAGCCCCACCCAGCCGTCCCAGTCTTCCTCGGCCAGGCCATCTTCCAGGCTGACGATCGGGTAGCGGTCGAGCCAGTCCAGCAGTCGCTCGATCATGGCGGCGCTGTCGAGGGTTTCTCCTTCCAGATCGTAGCGTCCGTCGCGCCAGAAGTGACTGGCGGCCACATCCAGGGTGAGCACTACGTCCCCGCCGGGCCGCAGACCGGCGCTCTCGATGGCGCGCACCGCCATTTCCAGCATGGCTTCGGTGCGCCCGAAGGCAGGGGCCAGCCCCCCTTCGTCCGCCGTCAGCAGACGCATGCCATATTCGCGCAGGGTCAGCTCCGCCGCCGCCTGGAAAACGGCATGAGTCATGGACAGCACTTCGTCGGTGCTGTCGGCGGTCAGGGGCATCACCTGCACGTCCTGCGCGGCTACCTGCGCGCCGGCGTGCTTGCCCCCGCTGAACAGGTTGATCATCGGCAACGGCATGGCCCGGAGCGGTTCGCCGATTACCTCGGCGAAAAAGGTATAGAGGGGGATACCGCGCTCCGCTGCCGTCGCCCGCGCAAAGGCCAGCGACACGGCCAGCAGCGCGTTGGCCCCCAGCCGCGCCTTGTTGGGCGTGCCGTCCAGGGCGATCAGCGCCTCGTCCAGGGCGCGCTGCGAAGCGAAGTCGCGCCCGGCCAGTGCCGCCTGTAGTTCCCCTTCGATATGGCTGACCGCCCGGCGACAGCCCAGCCCGCCGTAGCGGTGCGGGTCTCCGTCGCGCAGTTCCAGCGCTTCGGCGCTGCCCGTCGAAGCGCCCGACGGCACCGAGACCGTGCCCGTTGCTCCGCTGCGCAGACGACAGGTCGTCTGCACGGTGGGGCGACCCCGGCTGTCGAGAATTTCCAGCGCGGTCAGGCGTTCGATGATCGGCATAACAACGACACTCCTCAGGGATGCATGATGATGAGTCGAGAGTCGAGAGTTATGAGTCGGGAATCGGGGAGAGGGGCTGCTCGAAACGCTCGATCTCCTCGACGAAAGCGCGAATCAGGTCGGGCACAGTCTCCGGCGGAGAGTGCATCAGGCGCGTGACAGCCTGACGCTGCCGATGGCGCTCGTCGTCGCGCAGGTATTCCAGTTGCGAGCGCCCGGCGACACGCGCCAGCAGACAGCCCAGCGTATGCCGGACTGCGCGCGGTTCCAGCGCCTCCGCCCAGGGCAGGTCGCCCAGTTCGCGCCGGTACACAGCCCAGTATTCCTCCGCCGCCGCGGCGAAAGCGGCGCGCAGGGGGACGACGTGATGCGCTTTGCTCAGCAGGTGCGTCAGCGAAAAGCCCAGGTCGAAGGCTGGATCGCCGAAGTGAATCACCTCGTGATCGAGCAGCACCAGCCGCCCCTGATAGACCAGGATGTTCTTGGGACTGTAGTCGCCATGTACCAGCGTGAGTTGTATCCCCTCCGTCTCGGCGATCAGCGCGGCCAGGAAGGGGGCTGCCTGCGGCACCTGCTGCGCCGAATACTCGTAGTATGGCTCCAGGCGCAGCGAGGCGAAGAACGAGCGGTCGGCAAAGGCCGGGGCGACTTCGTCACAGCGGGCGTAGGCGGCACGGTGAATGGTCGCCAGCAGCCGCGCGAATTGCCGTACATGATCCAGGTCGAGTTGACCGGCCAGTAACAGGGTCTTCCAGTTGGCGTGCGGTTGCGGCACGGCCTGCATTGCCAGCAGATGATGCTGCTGATCCTCGAAGACGAAGCCGGGGACGCTGCCCGGTGCCAGCTCAGCCAGCCAGCGCAAGCCAGCCGCCTCGCGGTGAATGCGCTGCGGGCTGCTGAGCCATTCGACGGGCACGCGCAGGCGGGTCAGCGCCTGCTTGATCACCCAGGCGTCCCCGTTAGCGCGGCTGACGAGCACGGTGCGGTTGGAAACACCGCCCGCCAGCGGGCGCACGAGGGGTGTTTCGTCGGGGGCGATACGCCCGGCCCGACGCAGATAGGTCAGCAGCGCGTCGGGACGTTCGATGTCCAGATCGTCAGGGGCGGGGGTCACAGCGTCTTAATCCAGTGCACAATGCGGCAAATATACTGATCAATTTCCCCAGACCAGGTGACAAATGAATCGAACCATACTACAATGAGTGACAAAGGACTTTCGAGTTTCTTTCACTCTATATCAGTCTGAAAGCCATGTCAACCGTGCGAGATCGGCACCGGGCGATCATCGAGCTGCTCAAGCAGGAGGGGGGACGACTGTCGGTCAATGCCCTCAGTCAGCGCCTGGGCGTCAGTTCGGTGACCATCCGGCATGACCTGCGCGCGCTGGCCGAAGAAAGAATCGTGGATCGCGTCTACGGCGTCGCGGTGTTGCGCAATGCTTCTCTCCCCACGCTGGAACTCTCCTTTGAGACGCGCGTTCAGGAAGCCGTGCGTCAGAAAGAAGCCATTGCCCGGTACGCCGCCAGCATGGTCCGGCGCGGCTACGGCATCGCCCTGGACGGCAGCACAACCGCCTTCGCCCTTGTCCCCTATCTCAAGCAGATCGGCGAACTGACCATCGTCACCAACAGCCTGTTCGTCGCGCAGCAATTCCGCGACGCGCCCCGCCTGATGGTCTACATGGCCTCCGGGCGGCTGCGCGGGGAGTCCGGTACGGTAGTGGGATCGCTCAACGGCGTGCCGGCGCTCAACCTGAACCTGGGCTTCTTCGGCGCGTGGGGGGTTTCGCCCAGCCAGGGCATCACCGACGTGAATCCGGACGAAGTTGCCATGCGCCGGGCGATGATGGCGTTGTGCCTGGAGACGATCATCATTGTGGATGGGCGCAAATGGGGTGAGATCGCGCCCTATACCTGGGCGACCTTCGGGGAGATCGGGCGTATCATCACCGACGACAGCGCGCCGCCGGACATTGTGGAAGAAGTGCGCCGCCTGGGCGTGACGGTAGAAGTCGTGCCGGTCAGTAACGGGGCACAGGCCGCGCCGCTCAGGTGAATTTTGATGATTTTTATGATTATTATTGAGCGCCTTAAACATTGATTGACAGAGGCTGGCCGTTGGCTTATACTACTTTCAAATCAAAAGTTTCGAAAGCCAGGAGCTTTCGCACCAAAAGATTACGTTCTGTGCAGGTTGTTACAGCGCCACAGGCATTGTTTTCGCCTATTCTTTGACGCGCACGGGGCGCTCCACTTTGCCAGCCCGGTCTGGCCCGACTCGCGCCCGGTCACCCTGCACACCATCCGGTTTGGGGCTGCCAGCGTATAGCCTGGCAACGCAGCAGGATCGGTACCGGCGGTGTAGCATCATGAGCAACTCCAAAAAGTATGTCATTGCGGTTGACCTGGGTGCTGAATCGGGCCGCGTGATGCGCGTGGGCTTCGACGGTCAGCACCTCACCTTCGAGAATACGCATCAGTTCCCCAATATTCCGGTCGAAGTACGCGGCACCATCTACTGGGACATCCTGCGCCTGTGGCACGAAGTGCGCAGCGGCATTGACTCCTTTGCCCCTGGCGCGTCCAGCGTCGGCATAGACACCTGGGGCGTGGACTTCGGTCTGCTGGACCGCGACGGCAATCTGCTGGCCAATCCTGTGCACTACCGCGACAAGCGCATCATCGGCATGGACAAATGGGTGACCGAGCGCGTGCCCATGCGCGAGATTTACGAGCGCACGGGCATTCAGTACCTCTCGGTCAATACCATCTTTCAACTGGCCAGCCTGGTGGCTGCGCGCAGTCCGGTGCTGGAAAATGCCGCCCGCCTGCTGACCATGCCCGACCTGTTCCACTACTGGTTGAGCGGGACAGCGGTGGGCGAGTTCACCATGGCTACCACCACGCAGTGCTACAACCCCCGCACCTGCGACTGGGATTGGGAGACGCTGCGCGCCCTGGGCGTGCCCACGCATATCTTCCCGGAAGTCGTGCAGCCGGGCACGCGCCTGGGCGAATACAACGGCCTGGCCGTCATCGCGCCCGCCAGTCACGACACCAACAGCGCGGTGGTGGCTGTCCCTGCCACTCGCGAGGACTTCGCCTATCTCAGCAGCGGCACCTGGAGCCTGCTGGGGGTTGAGGCCACCGAGCCGATCATCAACGACCGCGCCTTCGCCGCCAACTACACCAACGAAGGCGGCGCGTATGGCACCTTCTGCTTCCTCAAGAACGTCATGGGGCTGTGGCTGGCGCAGGAGTGTCGGCGCACCTGGCAGAACCAGGGCACGCACTACACCTGGGACGAACTGGTGGCGCAGGCCGCGCAGGCCGAACCCTTCCGCAGCCTGGTTGACCCCGACGATCCGCTCTTCCTGCCCATGGGCGATATGCCCGCCCGCATCCGCGAGTTCTGCCAGCGCACAGGGCAGCCCGTGCCGGAGACAGTGGGGCAGATGATGCGCACCGTGTACGAGAGTCTGGCCTTCAAGTACCGCCTGGTCTTCGACACGCTGCAGGAACTCACCGGGCGCACCCTCAGCCGCCTGCACATCGTGGGCGGCGGCACCAAGAACAAGCTGCTGTGTCAGATGGCCGCCGACGCGCTGGGCGTGCCCGTCTACGCTGGGCCGGTCGAAGCGACGGCGCTGGGCAATGCTGTCGTGCAACTGATCGCTCTGGGCGAACTGGACAACATCGGGCAGGCCCGCGAGTTGCTGAGCCGCTCGGTAGATGTGGCCGAATACCTCCCGCGCGAAACGGCTGTGTGGGAAGATCAACTGCCGCGCTACAAAGCGTTGGTTTCGTGAAGGACGTAGACAGTGACAGACTCGCAACCACTTCTGGAACTCAGACACATCAGCAAGAGCTTCCCTGGCGTCAAGGCGCTGGACGACGTCAGCTTTGACGTGTACGGGGGCGAAGTCCATGCCCTGCTGGGCGAAAACGGCGCGGGCAAGTCCACCCTGATCAAGATCGCGTCGGGAGTGTATCAGCCGGATGCGGGCGAAATTCTGGTGCAGGGGCAGCCGGTACGCTTCGGCAGCCCGCGCGACGCCCAGGAAAAGGGCATTGCCACCATCTATCAGGAACTGTTGCTCTACCCCGAACTGAGCGTCGCCGAAAACATCTTCATGGGCCACGCGCCGCGCACCCGCCTGGGCGCGATTGACTGGCCGGAGATGCGCAAGAAGGCCGAGGAATTGCTGGCCTCGCTGAACATTCACGATCTGGATGTCACCAGCAAGGTAGGGCGGCTGTCGGTGGGCAACCGTCAGCGCGTCGAGATCGCCAAGGCGCTCTCCATGAACGCGCGGGTGCTGATCATGGACGAGCCGAGCGCGGCCATCACCGAGGCGGACGTCGAGCGCCTGTTTGAGATCATCCGCCTGCTCAAAGAACGGCAGGTGGGCATCGTCTACATCAGTCACCGCCTGCACGAAGTCTTCGATATCGGCGACCGGGTGACTGTGCTGCGCGATGGCCATTACATTGCCACCAAACAGGTCGCCGAGACGAACGAAGACGACCTGGTCAACATGATGGTCGGGCGCACGCTCGACAACATGTTCCCCAAGCTGGAGACGCAGATCGGCGACGTGGTGCTGGAAGTGCGCGGCCTCAGCCGCCGTCGCCTGTTTCAGGATGTCAGCTTCAAGCTCCGCGCCGGCGAGATCGTGGGCATGGCCGGGCTGGTGGGGTCGGGACGTAGCGAAGTGGCGCAGTCCATCTTCGGCCTGTTGCCCCCGCAGTCCGGCGCGATCTTCATGGACGGCAAGGAGATCAAGGTCAAGAATCCGGCGCAGGCGATGCGCTACGGCATTGCCTATCTGCCCGAAGATCGCGGTACGCAGGGACTGATCCGGCAGATGCAGTTGCGCGAGAACACGTCGCTCACGGTGCTGCGCGACCTGTCGCGGGCCGGTTTCATCAACCGCCAGAAGGAACTGGAACTGGCCCAGAGCACCATCGAGAAACTCGCCATTCGCGCCTATAGCCCGCTGCAACTGGTCGGCAAGCTCTCTGGCGGCAATCAGCAGAAAGTGGTGGTGGGCAAATGGCTGGCGACCAGGCCGCGCGTGTTGATCGTGGACGAACCCACGCGCGGCATTGACGTGGGCGCGAAGGCCGAAATTCACCGCCTGCTCAGCGAACTGGCCCAACAAGGGCTGGCGATCCTGATGATCTCCAGCGAACTGCCAGAGATCATAGGGATGAGCGATCGCGTCCTGGTGATGCGCGAAGGCAGGCTGGTGGCCGAGTTCTCGCGGGCAGAAGCCACGCAAGAGAATATCGGCATGGCGATGATGGGCAACTGGGTGAACAATGGCAGCGGCCTGGGTGAAAAAGTACAGGCAACGGACGGTGTCGCATGGCAAGCATAACGCAGGCAGTCCCCGCGCGGCGTCAACGGCTTTTCGGCTCTTCCATTCTGCGCACCATCTTAGGCAGCCAGGAAGCGGTGTTGCTGGTGGCCCTGGTGCTGTTGATCGCCTTTGTGGGCAACGAAAACAGCAGTTTTTGGGCAACCCGCAACATGGTCAACGTATTCGCGGGCTACGCCTACATCGCCATTGCCGCGCTCGGCATGACGATGGTCATCATCACCGGCAACATTGACATTTCGGTCGGGTCGCTGATGGTGACGCTCTCCATGCTCAGCGGGGCCATCGTGGTCTACGACTACCCATCGTGGCTGCCCCTCGAGGCGATCATTGGCATCTCGTGGGTTTTGCCCGTCATATTCGGCGCGCTGATCGGCGCCATCATCGGTTTCTTCGTCACTTACCTGCGCATCCCGGCCATCGTGGTCACGCTGGGCTTTCTGAGCATCCTCAAGGGTCTGCTGATCATCGCCAGCCAGGGCGAGCGCATCACGGGCATGCCCAAGGCGTATGCGCTGGCGCAGCGACGCCCCTTGCAGGGCATTCCCTTCCCCATCTTCGAGGACTTCTTCCACATGCTGACCATGCCGGTGATCCTGATGGTCATCCTGATGGTGCTGGTCGCCTTGTGGATGCGCTATAGCCCGACCGGGCGCGCGATGTACGCCGTCGGCGGCAACGCCGAAGCCGCCCGCCTGTCTGGCATTTCCGAACATCGCATCGAGATGACGGCCTTCATCCTCAACGGCGTCTTCGTGGGCATCGCCGCGGTCCTCAATGCCACGCAGTTCAGCGTGATCCAGGTGACGCTGCCCCCCATCGAGCTGCAGATCATCACCGCTACGGTGGTAGGCGGGGTCAGTATCCTGGGCGGCACAGGCACCGTGGTCGGCGCAGTGCTGGCGGCGATCCTGCTCAATACCATCACCAAGGCGCTGGTCTTTCTGGATATCTCGCCTTTCTGGACGCGGGCGATCCAGGGCGTGCTGATCCTGATTACGGTGCTGGCCGATCTGTTCCGTCGCCAACGCCAGTCGGACTAGGAAGTAACTAGAGATGGCTACCCAGGAAACTTCACTGAAGAAGTCGTCCCCGACGCTGCTGCAGCAGGTGCAGGCCCTGGCGCGCACCCAGGAAGGCGTCCTGCTGATCATCACCATCATCTCGGTGCTGGTGCTGGCGACGCAGACCGACAAATTCCTGACAGTCAAGAACCTGCTCAACCAGGGCCGCCTGATGACTGAAATCGGCCTGCTGGCGCTGCCCATGACCTACATCATCATCACCGGTGGCATTGATCTGTCGGTGGGATCGGTGGTGGGCCTGAGCGCGATCATGCTGGGCTATAGCTGGCACAACCTGGGGCTACCGCTGGGCGTGGCCATTGCGGTTGCGCTGGGGGTGGGGGTGCTGGCCGGCTTTCTGAACGGCCTGATCATCACCATGTTCCGCGTGCCACCGCTGATCACCACCCTGGCCACGCTGGCGTTCTATCGTGGCCTGGCCGAAGGCATCGCGCAGGCGCGCTCGGTGACGGGCTACCCGGAGTGGTTCTATGCTCTGGGGCAGCGCGAAACGCTGGGCGTTCCCAATCAGCTTTTCTTCCTGATCATTGGGATCATCATCTCGGCGATCATCCTGTCGCGTACCACCTTTGGGCGCTCGCTCTACGCCATCGGCAACAACGAACTGGCGGCGCGTTTCTCCGGCATTCCCGTCAACCGGAACAAGTTGCTGATCTACACCTTCTCCGGCCTGATGTCGGGCTTTGCCGGGTACGTGCTCGTCTCGCGCGTGAGCACCACGCGCTCGGATATGGGCAGCGGCTGGGAACTGGACGCTATCGCCGCAGTGGTGCTGGGAGGCACCAGCATCTTCGGCGGCTCTGGCAGCATCCTGGGCACGACCATCGGCCTGGTGTTGATTCAGTTGCTCAAAAACGGCCTGGCGCTGAGTGGAGTCACCGGCGATGCCACCATCGTGGTCATCGGTTCGGTACTCATCCTCTCTACGCTGGTCAACAGCCTCATTCAGCGCCGTTTGCATGGTGTCTAGGCCCCACCGTGTGGGGGAATGGAAAGGAGGGTCATGGGAGAGTCGCTGGGAACCATTCTGCAACCGCACCATTGTCTGCTGTGCATGAGTGCTATAGGAGAAGAGGAACTATGCGTAAGTTTGTGGTCTTGACCCTTTTGCTCAGCTTCGTTTTGGCTCCCCTGGCCACGCTGTCGGTGAATGCGCCCGCTGCGGCCCAGGAAGAAGAGAAGCGCTGGGACGGGGCCGACGATCTGCCGGTGAACCCGCTGCCCTGCGGCGACGAACCCGCCCCGGAACCGGAACCCAAGGAATACGACGGTGGTCAGCCAGTCAACCCGCCGGACCTGGCCGGTAAGCCCATCACCCTGGTGGACGTGCCCAAGCTGATCGGCATCGGCTACTTCGCGGCCACGACCAAGGGCCAGCAGGAAGCCGCCGAGGAACTGGGCAATGTCACCGTGACGACCGACGCGCCCACCGAAGCCAACATTGACGAGCAGATCACCTTCATTGACAACTACATCACTCGTGGCGTGGACGGCATCCTCTTTGCCGCCAACGACCCTGTGGCGATCTCGCCCGTGCTGAAGAAGGCGCTGGAGCAGGGTATTCACGTGGTGGGCTACGATGCCAACTCGCTGCCCGAAGCGCGTGAGTGGTTCGTCAACCAGGCCGAGTTCAACGGCATTGCCAAGGCGCTGCTCGACAGCCTGGCCGCCGAAAAGGGTGAGGATGCCAAGTTCGGTATCGTCACCAGCACCTTCACCACCCCCAACCAGGCGCGCTGGATCGCTGAGATGTGGGCCTATGCCAAGCAGTGCTATCCGGAAATGACCTGGCTGGAGACCCTGGAAGCGCAGGAAGACTACAACCTGTCGTTCGAGCAGGCCAACACCCTGATCGACAAGTACGGCGACGAGCTGGATGGTCTGTTCGGCATGACCAGCGTGGCGACCCCCGCTGCGGCGGACGCCGTGACTCAGGCGGGTCTGTGCGGCCAGGTGGCCGTGGTTGGTCTGGCGACCCCGAACGCCATGAAGCCCTTCGTCAACGACGGGTGCGTGAAGTCGGTCGTGCTGTGGAACCCGGTTGACCTGGGCTACGCCGCGGTGTATGTCATGCGCGCCGTGGTGGATGGCAAGTTCAAGCCCGGCGATACCGAGGTCGAGGCGGGCCGTCTGGGCAAGCTGAAGGTCGTCAACGGCAGCGAAGTTCTGCTTGGGCCGCCCTTCATCTACACCGCCGAGAACATCAACGACTTCGACTTCTAGTCCTATCGTTCGCATCAGCACCCCCTGCCTGGTTCACCCCCAGGCAGGGGGTTGCCCTCGCCGACCTGTTTGCGCCACTTAGAGTTATTTGCGGCCAGGGGAATGAAATTGCGGGTTTCGGATTGCGAAGGGCGGATACCTCATCCGGAATTCGCAATCCGCAATTCGCAATCAGAGAGTGTGTCTGGCAGGTTGCGTCCGACAAAGAGAATTGGAAGGGACTCATGAGCGAAAACAGCTATCTTCAGTCCTACGACGCGCTGGCCGATCTGCTGAGCGCACGTGGCGTGGACGTGGAAGCAGTGAAGGCGAAGCTGCGGCAGCAGGCCATCGAGACGCCCTCCTGGGGCTACGCCGACAGCGGCACGCGCTTCAAAGTCTTTCCCTGGCCCGGCGCGGCACGGACCATCCAGGAAAAGCTGGCCGACGCCGCCCATGTGCATCGCCTGACCGGTGTGGCTCCGTCGGTCGCCATTCACATCCCCTGGGACAAGACCGACGACTGGGTGGCGCTCAGGCAATACGCTGCCGACCTGGGCCTGCGCATCGGCGCGGTGAACCCCAACCTGTTCCAGGAGGAGCAGTACAAGCTGGGGTCGCTGTGCAGCCCCGATCCCAAGGCCCGCGCAAGCGCCCTGGCGCATATGGCCGAATGCTGTCAGATCATGCAGCAGGTGGGCAGCGACATCCTCAGCGTGTGGCTGGCCGACGGCACCAACTACGCCGGTCAGGATAGCCTGCGCGAACGCAAACATCGCCTGGAAGAAGGGCTGGCGGCCACCTATAAGCTGCTGCCGCCCGGCAGTCGCATGCTGGTCGAATACAAATTCTTCGAGCCAGCCTTCTACAGCACCGACCTGCCAGACTGGGGCACGTCCTACGCCATGTGCCTCAAGCTTGGGCCGCAGGCTGAGGTGCTGGTGGACACGGGCCATCACGCGCACGGCACCAACATCGCGCAGATCGTCGCTTTCCTGCTGGACGAGGGACGGCTGGGCGGCTTTCACTTCAACGCCCGCAAGTACGCTGATGACGATCTGATCGTGGGCAGCCAGGACCCGTTCGAACTGTTCACCATCTTCGTGGAACTGGTCGGTGCGGGCGAGCGGGCCAGCCGCGTGGCCTACATGATTGACCAGAGCCACAACATCGAGCCGAAGATCGAGGCGATGATCCAGAGCGTGATTAACTGCCAGGTGGCCTACGCCAAGGCGCTGCTGGTGGACTTCAAGCGGCTGGCCGAGGCTCAACTGGCGGGCGATGTCCTGGGCGCGCATCGCGTCCTGCTCGAAGCCTACGAAACCGACGTGCGCCCGCTGCTGGCCAAAGTGCGCCAGGAGATGGGCCTGCACCCAGACCCCATCGCTGCACACCGGGCCAGCGGCTATGCCGAGCGCGTCGCCCAGGAGCGCGGGGCCGCGCGGGCGGGCGGCACGGGGTATCCCAGCGCCTAGCGCCCGGCGCTGATCACACTGTCCCTGGCAGGGGCGCTGCGGTGCTCCTGCGTTAGTGAGCGAGGTGACTGCATGAAGGGTTGGACAGGCAAGACGCTAATTGTTGATCTCACACACGGCACCATCACCACCGAACCCCTCAACATGGATATTGCGCCCCTGTTCATCGGCGGGCGTGGCCTGGGGGCGCGCCTGCTGTGGGACCTGGTCGGGCCAGGGGTAGACCCGCTTTCTCCCGAAAACGTGCTGATCATCGCCACCGGCCCGATGACCGCCACCGGCTTCCAGACCAGCAACCGCTTCTCGGTGAGCACCAAGTCGCCGCTCACCGGCACGGTGCTCGATGCCAACTCCGGCGGTTACTGGGGAATGCGCTTCAAGCGCGCCGGCTATGACCTGATGATCATCAAAGGGCGCGCGCCCAAACCGGTCTACCTGGAGATCACGCCGGCAGGGGTGACGCTGCACGACGCTTCGCACCTGTGGGGCAAGCGTGTCAGCGAAACATCCGAGGCACTGGGGCAGGACAAGAACAAGCGCAACGTGCTGTGCATCGGCCCGGCGGGCGAAAACCTGGTGCGCTTCGCCGCCATCATGAACGACGCCACCCGCGCGGCAGCGCGTGGCGGCCCCGGCGCGGTGATGGGCAGCAAGAACCTCAAGGCCATCGTCGTCGAGGGCGACGAGCGCGTCGAGATGGCGGACAAAGAGCGTTTCCGCTTCGTGCAATACGAGGCGACCAAGATGCTCAAGGCCAACCCGATCACCTCGCAGGCGTTCCCGGAATTCGGCACAGCCGTGGTGATGAACATCATCAACGCCGTCGGCGCGCTGCCCGCGTACAACTTCCAGCAGTCGCACTTCGATAACGCCGACGCCATCAGTGGCGAGGCGATCGCCGAGACCATCCTGGTCAGGAATGCCGCCTGCTGGGCCTGTCCCATTGCCTGCACGCGCATCAGCAAGACGGACAAGGGCGAAGGCGAAGGTCCAGAATATGAGACGACGTGGGCCTTTGGCGCTGCCTGTGGCGTGGACGACCTGATCGCCATCACCAACGCCAACTTCCTGTGCAACGACCTGGGCCTGGACACCATCTCCACTGGCTCGACCATCGCCTGCGCCATGGAGCTGACCGAGAAGGGGTTGCTGACCAGCGATCTGCGCTTTGGCCGCGCCGACCTGCTGGAGCAGACTGTCGAGGACATCGCCTATCGGCGAGGGCTGGGCGACGAACTGGCCGAAGGCAGCTATCGCCTGGCCGAGCGGCACGGCGCGCCGGAGCTTTCCATGAGCGTCAAGAAGATGGAAATGCCCGCCTATGATCCGCGCGGGATGCAGGGGCAGGGCCTGCTCTACGCTACCAGCAACCGCGGCGGCTGCCATATGCGCGGCAACATGCTCGGCGTGGAAGTGCTGGGCCTGCCCAAGCTGGTGGATCGCTTCCAGATTCAGGGCAAGGCCAGCTTCGTCATCCTGCACCAGAACAGCGCCGCCATCCTGGATTCGCTGGTGGCCTGCAAGTTCGTCAACATCGCCGTCGCCGAGGAGTATCTGGCACGCGCCCTCACCTCGCTGACTGGCATCAACTATCCGACGGGCGAACTGATCCGCGCGGGCGAGCGTATCTGGAACCTGGAACGGCTCTACAACCTGCGCGAAGGCTTCACCCGCGCCGACGACACCCTGCCGCCGCGCCTGCTCAACGAACCGGCGACGGGGGCCAGCGCCGGGTGGGTCAGCCATCTGGAGCCGATGCTGGCCGAATACTACCGTTCGCGCGGGTGGGACGAGCAGGGCGTGCCCAAACCGGCCAAACTCGAAGAACTGCAACTGGCCGACCTGGCCGCGGAGGTGATCCATGGTTGATGAGCGCGTGTATGAGATGTTCCGCGAGATCGGGCGCGATATGTATGTGCACAACCTGGTGTCGTCGCACGGCGGCAACATCAGCGTGCGCTTCGGCGACCGGATCATCATCAAGCGGCGCGGGGCCATGCTGGGCCGCCTGAAGCCGCACGACCTGATCGAGACGGGCCTGGAAAAGAACGACAGCGGCGTGGCGCTGGCCTCTACCGAGCTGATCGTGCACCGCGCCATTTACAAAGCCACGCCCGCCCTGGCCGTGGTGCACGCGCACCCGCGTACCGCCATCGCGCTGTCGCTCTCGCGCGACGAGATCGTGCCGATTGACAACGAAGGCTCCTACCTGCTGAAGAAGGTGCCGGTCGTCTCGGTGGAGTTTGCGTCTGGCACCAAGCAAATGGCCGATACGCTGGCCGAAGCGCTAAAATCGTACAAGATCGTCTTCCTGCGCGGGCACGGCAGCTTCGCCATCGGGCAGACGCTCGACGAAGCGTTCCAGTGGACGGACGCGCTGGAAGAAGCGGCGCAGATCATCATGTACGCCAAGTACCTCAACGAGGAGATGATCGAGTACCGCCGCATGAGCGACTCGTATTCGAGCTGGTAGGGGAGAGGGGTTAACCGCGGAGGCGCAGAGATTGCAGAGAAGGACGCAGAGTTTTCGTTCACCTTTCCCCTCTGCGCTCCCGGCGTCTCCGCGGTTCAATCCCAGCTCCCCTCACGAAGTAGTTCGACGCAGACGGAGACGTCCCATGACTGCCCCCTCTTCTACCCAGACGGTGACCGTCAAGCTGTCGGCCAGCCTGCGGGCGGCTGCCGGAATCAAAGAAGTACACGTCCCCTGGACGCCGTCCATGAGCGTGCGCGATCTGCTCCATGCCCTTGGCGCGGGGAATCCCGCTCTGGCCGAGCGCCTGCTGGACTCCGATCAGGGGTTGAACAAGGGGGTGCAGGTGCTGGTCAACGGGCGGCACATTGACTTCCTGAGCGGCCTGGACACGCCCATTCAGGCGACTGACAGCGTGATGCTCATCCCGCCGGTAGGAGGGGGGTAGCGGGCCAGCGCAGCCGCCACCTGTCAACAAAAGAAAAGAGCGGGGTCGTCTGGCCCCGCTTCTTTTTGTGCCGTGTGACAACCGCCCGGTTCAGTGCAACGCGCCTTTGGGCTTGCAGCCTTCCGCGTCGGAGCAGTACAGGTCGAAGCCCACCTGCAACGCTTCGGCGGCGGCATTGCGCACGTTGGAGTAGTTGTCGCGCAGCAGTTCCTGCAACGGATCGATCGCGCGCGGATCGGCGATCTTGCCCAGCGACTTGGCCGCAGCCGCGCGCACCTCGTGCGCCGGGTCTTTGAGAGCGGCGATCAGCGGTTCGACCGCCGCGCCCGACCATTCGCGGAAGCGATCCGCGCCCAGCATCGAGGCGGCAATGGCCCGGCGACCCGGATCGGGATCGTTGGCCAGTTGGTCGAGCGCGTTCTTGACCTGATCGGGCACCGTCGCCATGTCAATGGTGGGAATGGGCGTGATGGTCGGTGTCGGCTCGACTTCGCTGAACGCCCCGCCCCCGATCAACAGGCCGGCGATCGCCAGCACCAACACGATCAGCGCACCCGCAATCAGCCAGTGTCGCTGCCGCACCCGTGCCTGCTGCCGGATGACGATGGGCGCGGCGCGGTCGGCCATCTGCTCGCTGAGGCGACGCAACTGCGCCTCGCGCTCGGCGACGACATCCACCAGTCGTTCGGGCACCGGCCCGCCCATGATCATCTGCGAGATTTCTTCCTGGCTGACTTCGCCCTTGAGGAAGTCACCCACCTTGTGCCCATGACTGATGATGGTGAAGCGGTCGGCCACCTGATAGACATGCCCGATGTTGTGCGTGATGAAGATCACGCCCAGGCCCGCTTTCTTGGCCTCCAGCGTATAGCCGAGCACTTTGCGCGTCTCGCCCACCGACAGGGCAGAAGTCGGCTCGTCGAGGATCAGCAGCTTGGAGCCGAAGTACTTGGCGCGGCCAATGGCGATGGACTGCCGCTCGCCACCGGACATGCGCAACACTTCCTCTTCCGGGCGGCGAATCTCGATGCCAATGTCGGCCAGCGCCTCGACCGTCAGGCGGTTCATGGTCTCTTTGTCGAGCAACTTCACCGGCCCCACGCGCCGTTCTGGGGTGCGCCCCAGGAAGAAGTTGCGCGAGATGCTCATCAGGTTGACCAGCGCCAGGTCCTGATACACGGTTTCGATGCCCATGGCGCGGGCCACCTTGGGCGAAGTGATGCGCACAGGCTGGCCCTCGAAGTAGATTTGGCCGCTCGTCGCCGGATGCACACCGGTCAGCACCTTGATCAGCGTGGACTTACCGGCCCCGTTATCTCCCAGCAGACCCACGATCTCGCCGCGATCCACCGTGAAGTACACGTTCTCCAGGGCGGCGATCAGGCCGAAGTAGCGGGAGATGTTCTCCATATAAACCAGAGGTGCCCCGTTTTTGCCGTTGCCAGCCATCTTCTACCTCTGCCTTCTGATATTGGTATTGATGACGACGGCCCCGATCATGATCACGCCCAGGATGCCGCGGAACCAGTCGGCCTCAACGCCGATCAATACCAGGCCGGTCTTGAGCATGAACGCGATGAGAATACCGAGCACCGAGCCGATGATGCTGCCGTAGCCGCCGGTGAGCAGGGTCCCGCCGATCACTGTCGCGGCGATCACGTCCAGCTCGTAGCCGGTGCCGCGCAACGGCTCGACGACTTTGAAGCGCGCCGCTTCGGTGATGCCCGCCACGGCAGCCAACACACCAGACAACACGAAGTTCATCACCTTCACCCGCCGGACGTTGATACCCTGAGCACGCGCTGCTTCGGGGTTGCCACCGGCGGCGAAGACGGCGTTGCCGTAGCTGGTGTTGTTGAGCACCACGGTGAAGATGACAGCCAGCACGCCCCACCAGATGATGGACGCGCGGAAGTTCTCTTCCACAAAGGCCAGTTGGCCGTTGATGATGTCGAAGAAAGGTGCACGGATCGGCTCGCCGATGTTGTCGCGATAGCCGTTGATCAGCAGCACAGCCACCACGATCACCGCGAGGGCCATCGCGCCATAGGTCAGCAGGCGCACCGAAGGGCCGAACGTGCTCAGCCCGCTGTTCTGCTGCAGTTGCGCATAGGACCGGCGCAGAGCAGGCCACAGCAACACCAGCAGCAGCGCCGCGACCACCACCGTCAGGCCGATGACCACCCAGGGATCGAAGCTCCACACCATCTCTTCGCGCGTGTAGCGGGCGATGGTGCCGCCGGGGATGATATTGAGCATGATCGAGCGGTAGAGATAGAGCGTGCCCAGCGTGACGATGAAGGACGGAATGCGCGTCCACACCAGCAGCAGCCCATTGAACAGGCCCAACAGGGCACCGGTCACCAGGGCCACGGCAATGGCAGCCAGGCCCGACATGCCGTTGCGGGAGATATCGAGATTCTCTACCAGCCGCTCGCCGATGCCGAAGGGAATCAGCTCCACCAGCCCTGCCGGGCCGGTGCTGGCGGCGATCAGGAACATCAGCGCGCTGAGGCCCAGGATCGATCCCACCGACAGGTCGAATTCGCCGGAGATCATCAGCATGGTCACGCCGATGGCGATGATGCCCTGCGACGCCGCATTGGTGACGATGGAGGCGATGGAACGGCCATCAATGATCTGAGGCGGCCAGCCTGTGTTGATCCAGGTGGCGATGATGAAGAAGAGCAGGACGGAGACAAACCCGAAGATCGCTCCCGATTCCGGGTAGCGACTCCACGACTCGCGCGCATGTTCCCAATAAGCCAGGAGCCGGCGACTCTGTCTATGCTGCGTTAAAGAGACTTCTCTGGCCAAAGCTCATTGTCCCCTCAAAGTGCTAAACGACCTAAAGCGGACCCCAACGGGCTATTCTTAAGACATGGGAGGAGCTTCTGGCTCCTCCCATGCGCAGTCACAGCGTGTCGGTTTAGCGGTAGCCCGCCTGGTTCAGCTCGATCACGCGGTCCACGTTGCTGGCATCCACGATGTTCGGGCCGGTGAAGATGTCGTTGGCGGGCTTGAGCAGATACTGGCTGCCCAGATAGAGCCAGACGACCGTCTCGAAGCCCTGGACATAAGGCTGCTGATCCACCGAGACCAGCGTGACGCCTTCCTTCACCTTCTGGAAGATGGCCGGGCTGGTGTCGAAGGTGGCATGGATCACCTTGTCGGGGGTGACGTTGTTCTCAGCGGCATACTGATAGTATGAATCCGCCGGGCCAGGCCCCAGGGTGACGATGGCGTTGAAGTCCGGGTTGGCGGCGAAGGCATCGGCAATCAGGCCTGCCGATTCGGGCACGTTGTAGTTGATGGTGAAGCGCACGACCGGGATGCCCTGCTCGGCCATGATGCTCTCAACGCCGTTGCAGCGGGCTTCCAGGCCGATGTGGCCCACTTCCTGGATCGGGCACAGCACGCCGGTGATCTCACGATCGGCCAGCAGGCGGCGGGCGACTTCCTGCCCGGCGATGAATTCGCTGGTGCCGATGTAGAACCAGTGCGGCAGACGCTCGCCCTCAGGACGGGTGTCCTGGGTGTTGAAGGCGATCACCGGGATGCCCGCGGCCACCGCACGCTTGACCGCATCTTCGATCAGCGCGGGGACCGGCTCGGTGGTGCCGATGCCATCGGGGTTGGCGGCCAGGGCGTCATCCCAGAAGCCCACCATGGCTTCGTTGGAGGCCGTGTCCGCGCCCAGCCAGGTCGCATCCACATCGAGGAACGCCGCGGCGTCGGTCATGCCCTTGATCACGGTGACCCAGAAGGCATTGCCGGGGCCGCCGTGCGCGATCAGGAAGAACTTGGGTTTCTCCTGGCGTGCCGAGGCACCGCCGACCAGCGTCAGCAGCATGCCGACCACGACCAGCAGAATGACCAGGGTCCATTTCTTAGACATGATGCACTGCTCCTTAAAACACTAGCGGTTAACGGGCTTTATTGCACAGGCAGGTACGCGAACGACGCGCGCCGGCGTGTTGCGGTACCCTACACGAAGGACTTGCTTGGCGCTGCACGCCTCCTTTCCAGGTGTTGAAGCTGCCACGGTGGATTTACTTTGTTGTGGCAACCAACTAATACCCATTCTAGGATTAGGATGGCTCAAATGTCAAGTAGGTGCGAAAAAACTGTCCGACGACTGTACCGCCGTACACGCGCCTATTGCGTTGTATTGTACTGCATCTTAACGGGCGGGCAAAGTAATGGGATGCGGCGGCGGCGGGTGCGTGCAAAATGTGTCAGGCAGTTTTGCCGCGCTCCGCTTTACCTCACCCCCACTC
>DDBP01000009.1 GCA_002332795.1 Anaerolineales bacterium UBA2029
GTAAAGCCGCAGAGCAGGACTACTCAAACGGTCTCTGAGCGGATTGTGCGTTCAAATCGGGGGGCGGGTGTGCTAGAATAGCCGGGTGAATGTTGCCAGACGGAGACCTGTGTAACCCTATGAATCAGTCGTCGCGCCCCTACCGTTACTACGATCTGGTGATGGCCCTGTTCGTCACCGTGTTGTTGATCAGCAACCTGCTCAGCAGCGCCAAGATCATTGACCTGAAAATGTCGCTGGGGCCAATCCCGCTCGCTTTCGACGCGGGCACGCTGGTCTTCCCCATCAGCTACATCTTCGGCGACGTGCTCACCGAGGTCTACGGCTATCGGCGCTCACGCCGCGTGATCTGGGCTGGCTTTGGGGCCAACGCCCTGATGGGCTTCTTCGTGTGGTTTGCGGGCATTCTGCCAGGCGAGGCAGAATGGGCCGAGTATGCCGGTCAGGAAGCCTATGATGCCATTCTGGGCGGCGTCAGCGGGCTGATCGTCGCCAGCCTGGTGGCCTATTTCCTGGGCGAATTCTCCAACAGCTATGTGCTGGCCAAGATGAAGGTGTGGTCGAACGGGCGCTACCTGTGGACGCGCACCATCGGCAGCACGCTGGTAGGGCAGGCGGTGGATACGACGACGTTCATGCTCATTGCCACGGTGCTGGGCGTCTTCCCGCCGGAGATTCTCGTCTCGTTGATCGTCACCAACTACATCCTGAAAGTAGGATTCGAGGCCGCGCTGACTCCGCTCACCTATCGGGTGGTGAACACGCTCAAGGCCGTCGAGAACGAAGACTACTTCGACCGTTACACGGACTTCAACCCGTTCAAACTCAGCGTGTGAGGACGTGCTATAATAGGCGGCACGCTGCGCGGGTTTCGGCGGCCAGCAGCAGGGCCGCGAGGGGAAGAGCCTGCTTATGGTGACACTCCGACATCCCAACGATACGGTGACCATCGCGCCCGGCGTCCTGCTGACTATCGCCCGCCTGGCGACTCTGGAAGTGCCGGGCGTGGTGCGCATGGGCAATACGCCGGGCGGTGTGGACCGCCTGCTGCGGCGTGTGCCCGCAGCCAATGGGGTGCAAATCGCCGTCGCCGACGACACGGTCACGGTGCATCTGTATGTGGTGGCCGAGGCAACGGCCAACCTGCGCGAAATGAGCGCGCAGATTCAGCGCTCGGTAGAGCGGTCCATCCGCGAACTGTTGGGGATGAAGGTAGAGTCGGTCAACGTGCACATCGAAGACGTGGCTTTTCCGTCTGCGCCGGAAACAGGGCAGAGGTAAGCGGGACGCATGAACAGCAGTGACTACCGGCGCGACGCCCGCGCTCTGGCGTTGCAGGTTCTTTACGAAGTGGATTGTACCCGGCATCCGGTCGAGACGGTGCTCAGCGAGCGGCTGGCGCAGAATTCGCTGCGTCCGGAAGCGGTGGCGCTGGCCCGCCGCCTGATCGAGGGCGTGCTTGCGTACAAGCCGCGCCTGGATATTCTGATTCACCGCTACGCGCCGGAGTGGCCGCTCGAACAGATCGCGCTGGTTGACCGCAACATCCTGCGCATGGCCATCTACGAGATGGCGCTGGAAGAGACCGTTCCCTTGAAGGTGGCGATCAACGAAGCGATCGAGCTGGCCAAGACCTTTGGGTCGGATAGTACGCCGCGTTTTGTCAACGGAGTGCTGGGCACCCTGGCCGCGCACCCCGACGAAGTGCAGGCCATCCTGGATCGGGCCTGATCGCCCATAGCCCCGTCGCCCTCAACCGCCCATGACCCATTCGTCCGCTTCTCAGCCGCAAGATCACCGTCCCCGCCGCTATAGCGCCTGGCAGGCGCTCGCCGGTGACGCCGACGATCGCCCGCTCACCCTGCTCGATCATCTCAACGAGCTGCGCATCCGCCTGTTCCGCTCGCTGGCGGCGCTGGCGATAGGTGTGCTGCTGGCCGCGGTGTTCACCGACGAATTGCTGAAATACCTGATCAAGCCCTATGGCACCGAGTTGCAGGTGCTCGGCCCTACCGAAAGCGTGGTGATCTACTTCCGCGTGGCGCTGTTGGCCGGGGCCATCTTCGCCATGCCCTATATCACCCTGCAACTGTTCCTGTTCGTGGCCCCTGGCCTCACCCGCAAGGAGAAGCGCACTATCTACCTGGCCCTGCCCGCCACCACGGGCCTGTTCCTGGTGGGTGTGGCCTTCGCCTGGTTCATCATGGTGCCAGCGGCGCTGCACTTCTTGCAGGACTTCCAGAGCGACGTCTTCCGCGCCGAATGGACCGCCGACCGCTACATCGCCTTCCTGACCTCGGTGCTGTTCTGGATCGGGGTGGCGTTCGAATTGCCGGTGGTGGTGTTCGTGCTGGCGCGGTTGGGCATCCTGGGGCCGAAGCCGCTCCTTCGCAACTGGCGTCTGGCGGTGGTGCTGATCACCATCGTGGCCGCGCTGATCACGCCCACCGTGGATCCGTTCAATATGCTTCTGGTCATTGCTCCCTTGCTCGTGCTTTATGTGCTGAGCATTGGGCTGGCCGCCATCGCTTACCCTCGCGCCCTGCGCAAATAGCCCGACTGAGGGCGCGAGACCAGTGATTCAGGAGATTCAGGAGTCTTATGCCGAAAACCCGTGTTCTCATTATGGGCGCTGCCGGGCGCGATTTTCACAACTTCAACATGGTCTATCGCGACAACCCCGCCTATGAGGTGGTGGCCTTCACAGCGACCCAGATTCCCGACATCGGCGGTCGGCTGTACCCGCCGGAACTGGCGGGCAGTCTCTACCCGCAGGGCATCCCCATCTACGACGAGGCCGATCTGACCGACCTGATCCGCGAGCACGCCATTGACGAGGTGGTGTTCGCCTATTCGGACGTGTCGCACGAGTACGTCATGCACAAGGCCAGTCAGGCGCTGGCCGCCGGCGCCGACTATCGCCTGATCGGCCCGCGTCACACCATGTTGAAGAGCAGCAAACCGGTGGTGGGCGTGGGGGCAGTGCGCACTGGCTGCGGCAAGAGTCAGACGACGCGCGCCGTCAGCCGCGCCCTGCGCGAACTGGGCTACCGCGTGGCTGTGGTGCGCCACCCCATGCCCTACGGCGACCTGGCACGGCAGGCGGTACAACGCTTCGCCACTTACGCTGACCTGGACGCGCACAACGTCACCATCGAAGAGCGCGAGGAATACGAGCCACACCTGGACAACGGCGTAGTGGTCTTCGCCGGGGTGGACTACGAGCGCATCCTGCGCGCCGCCGAGCAGGAAGCCGACATCGTGCTGTGGGATGGCGGCAACAACGACCTGCCGTTCTTCGCGCCCGATCTGTACTTCGTCCTGGTTGATCCGCATCGCCCCGGTCACGAGCAGAGCTATCACCCCGGCGAAGCCAACCTGCGCATGGCCGATGTGGTGATCATCAACAAGATTGACACCGCCGACCCGGCGGGCGTGCAACAGGTGCGCGCCAGCGTGCGCGCCCTCAATCCACAGGCTACCATCATCGAGGCTGCGTCACCCATCTTTGTGGGCGATCCGGCGGCGATTCGCGGCAGGCGCGTGCTGGTGGTGGAGGACGGCCCGACCCTGACGCACGGCGAGATGAGCTACGGGGCGGGTGTGGTGGCCGCGCAACGCTTCGGCGCGGCGGAGCTGGTAGACCCGCGCCCCTACGCCGTGCGCAGCATTGCCGAGACCTTCGCCAAATATCCCAACACGGGCACACTGCTGCCTGCCATGGGTTATGGTGAAGCACAGCGCGCCGACCTGGAGGAGACGATCCGCGCCACGCCATGCGACCTGGTGATCGTCGCCACGCCGATTGACCTGGCACGGGTGATCAGCATTGACAAGCCGACACAGCGCGTCCGCTACGAGCTGCAGGAGTTGGGTCAGCCGACCGTCTCCGAGGTACTGCGGGCCAAATTCGGCCCCAAAGCATAGCCGCTGGCAAAACAGGGAGCGCGTCGGGAATGGCGCGCTCCTCGTCTTCCTGATGGACAGGTCAGGTCTCTTTCTTTCGCGGAGAACACAAAAACATGCGATTGAAAAGAAGAACTGCTGCCTTCGTGCTCTCCTGTCTTTTCATAGCTGCGTTCTTATTGGCGCATCTTCGCGTTCATGCGACGTTGATTGACGACGCCTTTATCACCTATCGCTATTCAGCCAATTTCGCCAACGGTAAAGGATTGGTATACAACGAGGGAGAACGGGTTCTAGGCACAACCACTCCTGGCTACGCTCTGCTCCTCGGAGTAATTGGGCGTTTTTCTGGGATCCAGGCAATCCCTCGAATCTCTCAGGTCATTGGAGCCATAGGGCACCTTGTGTTTGGCGTCTGCTCAGCTTGGTTGGCGCAACGAATCACTGGAAACTCGCTGTCCTCAACGGTAATCTTTGGGATCGTCCTTCTCAGCCCGCAGACTCTGTATTCAAGCCTGGCGGGAATGGAAAGCTCCTTATTTCTGGCATTGATCGGCGGCGGTTTCGTTGCACTGGCTCTGAAGCGCTGGTATCTCGCCGCCGCTGTCATTGGTCTATCACCATGGTTTCGACCAGAAGGCATCTTTGTGATCTTGCTGGTGCTTCTGGTCCTGGCCTATACTATCATCAACGAACGAGATGATTACTCACTGACCCGTAAGACTTTCCTCGCGACAGTTACCATTCTGGTTCTTCCTGGTTTGGTCGAGGTCATCTTTCTACTGATTTATTATGGCTCCCCGATTCCTCAATCTATCATCGCCAAACAGGCCGGTCTGTATCCTCTGAAGCTTTCCGAGAGCGCTTACTATGTATTAGTTGACCAGCTATTTGCATTATTGCCTCTCAACTTTTCTTTGTCCCCCTTGATTGCTCCTGTATTCACGCTCATGAAAATCCTTGTGCTGGTCTTCATCTTTGTACCTGCCATCGTGCTAGGCGGTCTATGGCTAACCCGACGCGGCTTTCCTTACCTCATGTTCGGCCCGTTACTCGGCATTTTCGTGTTCTTTTATGCGACATCGAGAACCAATATCTTCCCGCACTACATCGCTCATTTCGAGGCGCTGCTCAAAGCCTTACTCTTTGCCGGTCTGTTCTCGACTCTCGAATGGGCAACTGCGCGCTGGCAGAGATTGATCAGGATTCGTCCAGCGTTGACGATAGGCATCGGGATATTGATCCTGTTCCCTGGAATCTACTATTACCCCATTCGCTCTATCTGGATGGGCGAGATTGACAGTCGCGATCCTGCGATTCCGCAGGAGGTAGAGCGCCAACGTATCTATCGCAACCTGGCCGTTCGACTCGAACCGCTCTTGCCCGACCATACTGTGGTCGTGTTACCAGAGATCGGAGAGTTGGGCTTCTATCTGCCAAAAGTCTATGTTTTGGATGCTGCCGGCCTGGTTTCTCCAGACGTTGTATCCTACTTTCCCGTACCCGCTGATCAACGGCCAAACGCTGGCACAGGGGTAATCCCTCCTCAACTGATACGAGACTACTTGCCCGACTTGCTCATATTCCTGGAAGTCTTTGGACGCTATGGGATACTTGACGATCCCTGGTTTTGGGCACATTATGAGCCAGTGATCACGTGGTGCGGTGATTGGCTACCCTGGGAAAGCAAGGCCCTTTACGTGTTTTCGCGCAAGGACTTCTCTTCTCAGTTGGTGTTGCCCGCGGAAGCGGAGCAGTCTTGTGTCTCTCCAATGCTTGCCAGCGAATGATCGTTCGTCTACGGTTAGGTCACTTGTGCGCTGGCGGCGGGCGCTGATTCTGGCCGCCGTCGCCAGCGCGCTGACGGTCGTGACGGTGCCATCGGCGCTTGGCTTCCTGACGACCTATCGCCTGCTCTATGCGCCCTGCAGCGAAGACCCGCGCACACCCGCCGACTTCGGCCATCCCTGGGAAGACGTGACCATCACCGGGCGGGCGGGGAATTTCCGCGCCTATTTCATCCCCGGCATCAACGGCGCAGCCGTGATCATCCCTCCGGCCACTCAGGCGGGACGCGGCAATCGCCTGCACGAGGCGGACGTGCTGGCCCGTCACGGCTACGCTGTACTCACCTTCGAGTCGCGGCGCTGCGCCGACGCGGGGCCGCTCAGCCTGGGCTACCAGGAAGCCGACGACATCGGCGATGCCCTGGCCTACCTGCAGACGCGCCCGGACGTGCAGCCAGAGCGCATCGGCGTGCTGGGGTTTTCGTCGGCGGGCGCGGCAGCGGTGATGGCGGCTGCCCGCTACCCGGCTCTGCGCGCGGTGATCGCCGAGGGGGGCTATGGCGACTTCGCCGCAGGGACGCTGGCGCTGGGCACCGGCGGCCCGCTGGAAATGCTCTACAAAGAGGCCATCGCGCTCAGCTACCGTTTGCTTAGCGGCGTAGAACTTGCTAAGCTGAGTCCGCAAACGGTCATCGGGCAGATTGCGCCGCGTCCGGTGCTGCTGATCTACGGCAGCCGTGAGAGCACACTCGATGGGGCGCGCCGACAACTCGCCGCCGCCGGACCGACCGCCGACCTGTGGATCGTAGAGGGGGCGGGGCACGGCGATTACCTGGCCGTTGCGCCGGAGGAATACGAAGCCCGCGTGATCGCTTTCTTCGACGCGGCATTGGAGAGTTGAAAGGTTGTCAGTTTTCAGTTGTCAGTTTTCAGTTGTCAGTTGTCAGTAATCAGTGATCAGCGGCCAACCAACCGCATCCCCTCATTGTGGAGCACCTCCGACCCTGATCACTGAATTACTGATCACTGAAAACTGATCACTGAATCACTAACGAAAGGCATTTACCGTGATCCCACGCATCATTGTTCACGGCGGAGCCTGGAAGATCGCTGAGGAAACCCATGCCGATCACATCGCCGGGGTGCACGCTGCCGCTGAGGCGGGGTGGCAAATCCTGGCGGCGGGCGGCTCGGCGCTCGACGCAGTAGAGCAGGCCGTCGTGATGATGGAAGACGATCCAACTTTCGACGCGGGTGTAGGCAGCGTGCTCAACCGCGCCGGTGAGATCGAGATGGACGCCATCCTCATGGACGGGCGCACGCTCAAGCTGGGCGCGGTCGCCGCCGTGCGCGGCATCACCAACCCCATCCGCCTGGCCCGTTTGATCTTCGACGATACTGATCACAGCCTGCTTGTCGGCGAAGGGGCGCGGCGCTTCGCCGAAGCGAAGGGGATGCGGCTGTGTGCGCAGGCCGAGCTGACCGTCCCGCGCGAGATCGAGCGTTTCCGCCGCCTGCAGCAGATGCCCGACTATCACCTGGCCTACGAGTTCGCGCCCGATCCGCAGGGCACGGTGGGCGCGGTCGCCATTGACGCAGAAGGGCACGTCGCGGCGGCGACTTCCACTGGCGGCGCGGCCTACAAGTTACCAGGACGTGTCGGCGACTCGCCGCTGGTGGGGTCGGGCGCGTATGCCGACGACCTGACCGGCGCGGCTTCGGCCACTGGTCACGGCGAAAGCATTATGCGCGTGGTGCTGTGCAAGACGGCCACGGACGCCATCGGTCGGGGTATGAGCGCGCAGCAGGCCGCCGAGTTCGCCATCAGGACGCTGTTCGAGCGTGTCGGCGGTTACGGGGGCGTGATCGTCGCCGATCGGCATGGGCAGGTGGGCTTCGCCTACAACACGCCGCACATGGCTGTCGCCTGGGTCGAACCGGATGGGACGGTGCGCGCTCGCATCAAAGACTAGCGACGGGAGGAGACTATGGCGCGGCGAGGGGTCATCTGGACCGTGGTGATCGCGCTGGCAGCGAGCGTGACTGCCTGCGGCGTGTTGCGCGACGCTCCGCCCACGGTCACACCGATCTATATCACCGCCACCCCTGTGCCGGTGATCGTGCCCATCGTCGCCACCGAGACGCCTTCGCCCTCGCCAGTGCTGGCGGCAACCAGCGCGGCGTTGCTGCCTACGCGCGGGCCAGAGCGCACCGCCACACCGACCCTGCCGCAAGTCATCACGCCGACGCCCAGCTTCACTCCCACCACCACCGACACGCCAGTGACGCCGGGGCCGGTCTACTATCCGCCCGTCGGCGGCGTGGCCGTCGCAGGGAGTGGGGGAATCGTCGTCGGCGTGCCGGGCGGGGGAGCGACCGGCTGTGCGACGGTGCCCGGCGGGACGATCGGCGCGATTTACCAGAGCGATCCGTCTATCGCGGCGGCGATCGGCTGTCCGCTGTCGGGCGCGCCGATCAGCGTGGCCAGCGCCTATCAGCCCTTCCAGAACGGCCTGATGATCTGGATCGCTGCGCCGGGGCAATCGCTCATCTACGCGCTGTATGGCAACGGCACCTATCAGCGCTTCAATGATACCTTCGTGGAGGGAGTTGACCCTAGCAGTGGTGGAGCCGTCGCCCCGCCGGGGTTACTGGAACCGGTACGCGGCTTCGGCAAAGTCTGGCGCGAGAATCCGTCGGCGCGCGATACCCTCGGCTGGGCGCTGACCGGCGAGAGCGGCGGCACGGCGGAGTTCCTGTCCTTCGAACGCGGCGAGATGGTGCGCGTGCCGCAGGCCGGGCAGACGTACATCCTGATCACCGGCGCGCCGGGCACGTGGAGCGCGCGGGCGGGGTGAGGTGAGTGGGGAGGGGGGAGGGGGGAGTTGTCAGTGAGGAGTAGTGCTATAGAATGAAATGCAGCAGGCCAATGTCTTTCTGGATCGCCTGGCGCACTGACAGACCCAAGACTCCCGACTCCAGACTCAGGACTCTCGGATGAAACTGGCTGACGGCACGCTGACCCTGGCCCCGCGACACGCCCGCGAGATCGCCAGCTATCACGTCCATCAGGGGCGCTCCAACGACTGCGGCCCGCACGTGGTGGCAATGGCCGTCAACTTCTGGCACGGGCGAACCGTCCTCGACGCGGCGGAAGTCGCCCGCACCATGAACCGCCCGCGCTTCGGCCTGGGACTGCCGCCGCTGGTGGTGCGGCGGGTGCCGGGCTGGGCGACTTTCCCCTGGGGCATCGCCGACATGCTGCGGGCGCATGGCGTCCCGGCGCGCTGGCGCGTTGGTGCGCGCGAAGACGATCTGCATCGTGCCCTGGAAGAAGATCGTCTGCTCATGCCCATCTATGGCGAGCCGTGGCGACGGCGTGGCCTGCGCTGGACGGGCTGGTCGCACGTAGCGCTGCTGTGCGGCTGGGAGCCAGCGACAGGGTTGTACTGGTTCGTGGATTCGTCGCGCACGGTCGCGCCCAGCAGCCGCCCGCGCGACGAGTTCCTGCGGCTGTGGGGCAACATGGGCCACCTGCTGATTGAGACGGTCCAGGGCGTCTCGGCAGAGATGGGCGCGAAGTAGCCGGAGGACCAGACACCGGCGGCCCTCACAGCTCTATCCGGCACGTCCATTCGTGGTACAATCCCCCGCCACGAGCGCACCCGCGCATGCCGCGAGGAGGCCCTATGACCGCACCGCTCTATCTGGCGCTGGTGATTCACAATCATCAGCCGGTAGGACAGTTCGACTTCGTCAACGAACACGCCGTGCACACCGCCTATGAGCCGCTGCTGGACTTGCTGGAGCGGCATCCGTCGGTGGCGTGCGCCATTCACTTCACCGGCAGCCTGCTGGACTACCTGATCGCGCATCAGTGCCCCCTGCTGGAACGGGTGCGCGCGCTGGTGGCGCGGGGGCAACTGGAAGTGCTCTCCGGCGGCTATTACGAGCCATTGCTGGCCACCCTGCCCGACGCTGACAAGATCGGACAGATCCGCAAGCTGAGCGCCGCGGTCGAAGACCTGTTCGGCATGCGCCCGCGGGGAATGTGGCTGGCCGAGCGCGTGTGGGAACCGCACCTGGTGCGGCCCATCGCGCAGGCGGGCATTGACTACGTGATCATAGACGACACACACTTCGAGGCCGTCGGCTTCGACCGCGAACGCGAGCTGTTCGGCTACTTCGTCAGCGAGGAACAGGGCGATACGGTGCGCGTCTTCCCTACCCTGTCCTATCTGCGCTACGCCATCCCCTGGGACAGCGTGCCCAACCTGATCGCGTGGTGCCGTCAGCAGGCGGAAGCGCCGCAGAGCGGCCCCGCGCCCAAACTGGCGCTGATGGGCGACGACGGCGAGAAATTCGGCGTCTGGCCGGGCACCTACGACTACATTTGGGGCAGCGGGCAGTACATGGAAACGCTGTGCGCCGCGCTGGAAGCCAACGCCGACTGGCTGAAGACCATCCGCCCCATGGACTATCTGGATCGCTTCCCCGCCCTGGGGCGCGTGTACCTGCCTACCGCCAGCTACTTCGAGATGGGGCAATGGGCGCTACCGCCGGGTCGCTTCCGCGAACTGAAGGCGATCAAGGCGGAACTCGAAGCAGCGGGGCGGGCCGACGTGTTGCGCTACCTGCGCGGGAGCGTGTGGCGCAATTTCCTGGTCAAATACGACGAGGCCAATCAGATGCACAAGCGCATGCTGATGGTGGCGGAGAAAGTGCACGCCATGCCGGACGGCCCGGCCAAAGAGCGTGCGCTCGATCTGCTGTGGCAGGCGCAGGCCAACGACGCCTACTGGCATGGCCTGTTCGGCGGCGTCTATCTGTTCAATTTCCGCATCGCCAACTACGCCAACCTGATCGAGGCGGAGGCATTGGCTGAGGGCGACGCGCCCCCGCTCACTGTGCGCCGCTTCGACTTCGACAAAGACTGCGCCGACGAGATCGTCTTGACCAGCGCGCCCTTCAACGCGCTGTGGAAGCCGGACGCCGGCGGCATGATGACCGAACTCGACTTTCGCCCCGGACGTTACAACCTGCTCAACGTCATGACGCGGCGCGAAGAGGGCTATCACGACGAAATCCGGCAGGCTGCGGCCCAGGGCAGGCAGTACACGCCGGAGATGGCCGCGCAGGGCGTCCCCTACAACGAGCGCGAGATGGTGCGCGTCAAAGAAGCCGGGATCGAGCGCTACCTGCTCTACGACTGGCACCGGCGCGGCGCGTTCATTGATCACTTCCTGCGCGAAGACGTAGACCTGCCCGCTTTCTATCGCGCTTTCTACGGGGAGCAGGGCGACTTCGCCAATCAGCCCTATCAGGCAGAGGTACAGACCGCCGCTGCTGAGGTCACCGTGGCCCTATGGCGCGACGGGCATGTGTGGGTGGGCGCGGATCACCGTCCGATGCGCGTCGAAAAACGGTTCGCCTTCCGCGCCGGAGACGACCGCTTCACCTGCACCTACACTGTCACCAATCAGGCGGATGCACCGGTCACGGTGCGCTTTGCCATCGAGACGTCCTGCGCATTCGACGGCGGGCAAGACCCGCGCTATGCTTTGCAGATCGTCAACGGGACACCGGCGGACGGCCTGGCCGATCTGCGCGAATACGACCAGGTGACTTCACACGCCGCCGTCTCGCGGCTGCGCGGGCTGGCGCTGATCACCACCGTCGAGCACCCGTGCACGCTGTGGACGTTCCCGCTGGAAACGGTAACCCTGAGCGAAGCGGGCTACGAGCGCGGCTATCAGGGCACGGTCTATCTGCACATTTGGGACGTGCACCTGGCAGCGGGTCAGTCCTGGCGGGGCTGGTTGACGCAGCAAGTGCGCCCGTATAACACGCAGGCGGAGTAGGGAGTTTTGAGTCTGGAGTCGGGAGTCTTGAGGCGAGAGTTGAGAGGCGAAGCGTGCCAATCGGAAAGCAACATAGGGTGAGGGATGCTATGAGCCGTCGTGGGCTGATTCTTGCGGTTGCGGTTGGGACATTGATCGTTCTGCTGGCGGCCTGCTCGTCGGGGGGCGGCAGCCCGACGCCAGCTTTCATCCATATCGAGGAAGGAGCCGAAGAAACGGCGGTAGCGCTGACGGCCACTGCGCGCGCCAATCCCACACCGACTCCTGGCCCTTCGCCGACGCCCACCGCCACCAGCACGCCCTATGCCATCCCCACCAGTCCGCCGGACTTCGACGGCAGCACGGTGATCACCACAGTGGGCCGTCAGGCGCTCACCCTGGCCGACTATCAGAAGCACGTCCGCTTCGACCGCTACCGCCTGCTCTATCCGGTAGTCAAGCTGGCAGAGCGCAACGGTGTCGCCCGCACGCTCGACCTGACCCGCCCCGAAAATCAATATCTGGTCTCGCTATTTACCACCCTGGCCGATAGCTACAGCTTCGGCAGACAGTCGCGCCGTCTGATGATCATTGACGCGGTCGTCGAGCAGGAGGCGCGGCGACGCGGCATCGAGGTAGACCCCAATCAGTTCAACGCCAAGCTGCTCAGCTTCCTGGGGTTGATCGTCGGCGAAAACGGGCAGATGCCGCCCGAATTCGAGGAGCGCTACGCCGAGTTCCTGCAGGGGCTGCGCACCTACGCGGACATGAGCGAAGAAGAGTTCCGCAAGATCGTGCGGGCGCGCACCCTCTACGATCAGCTTGAGTTCGTCATCGGGCACGAACCGGGCGCGGTCAACATCAGAGAGCAGACGCGCGTCGGCGTGCAGGTGCGCGATATCATCCTCTCTGACTACATGACCGCCCTGCTGGTCGCCGGGCGCGTGCGGGACGGCGAGTCGCTGCACGACGTGGCCGCGTCGCTGGGCTTCCAGCGTCCGGAGCAGGACTGGCGCGTGCTGCGTTGGGGCGAACAGGGCATCACTGACGAGATTCGCCAGGCAGTCTACCGCGCCGCGCCCGGCGACGTGATCGGCCCCTTGCCGACCGGTGAGCGCTGGTATGTGGCACAGGTGGGCACGGAAGTGCACGACATCCCCTCGCCAGAAGACGTAGACGCCCTGCGTCAGCAGCACTTCCTGGACTGGATCGAAGGGCGCATGACCGACCCAACCTATGTGGTGGACTACGACAACTGGCTATCCTACACGCCGCAGGAACCGTTGCCGCGCGACGTGTCGCCGCTGCTGCACGACGAAAACTTCAAGCTGCCGGAGAACCTGCCCAGCTACGAAGAACTGTTCGGCCTCAGCGAGCCTTCGCCGACGCCGGCGGTCACGCCGACGGGTCCGTAGGAGAAGGATATCCTTCTCTCCATGCATGGTTCAGGG